>NZ_JBEZEK010000026.1:0-77554 GCF_040648835.1 Micromonospora sp. NPDC049081
TCCAACACCAAATCACCACCGCCAAAAACACCACCACCGACACCCCCGAACAACAACTCACCAACCTCCTCCACACCGGCGACACCTGGACGATCAGCTAGTCGCCCGTCGACACGTCGAAGTGGCCGTTCCCCGCGCAGGGGGCCGGCCACTCGTCGGTTCGGAAGACCAGCCGCGTCCGGCGCGGACCAGCCGGGATGCGGGGCGGGACAGCCAGCGTCCGGCGCGGACCAGCCGGGGTGCGGGGCGGGACAGCCAGCGTCAGGCGCGGCCAGCCGGGGTGCGGGGCGGACCAGCCGGGGTGCGGGGCGGGCCAGCCGGGGTCAGGAGCTGGTGGTGGTGGCGGTGGGTCGGTCGTCGCGGACGTGCACGAGCATGTCGCCGGTCTCAATCACCGCGCCGGCCCGGTCCGCCAGGGTGACCACCTTGCCCCGGCGTACCAGGGCGATGACCAGGGACTCCAGCTCACGGGGGGACTTGCCCACCTCGTGCCGCTCGGCGGAACGCATCGCCAGGGCCATCCCCTGCCCCGGGGTGAGCAGATCCTCCACCACGTCGATCAGCGGCGGCGCGGAGGTGGAGAGACCGAGCAGTCGACCGGCGGTCGCCGAGGACACGATCACGTGGTGCGCCCCGCTCTGCCGCAGCAGCGGGGCGTTCTCGGCCTCCCGGACCGCCGCGATGATGCGTACCTGACCGGCGGTGAGCTGCCGGGTGGTCAGCGCCACCAGCACCGAGGCGTCGTCGCTGTCGGTGGCGATGATGACGGCCTTGGCGTTGCGGACGTGCGCCTCCTCCAGCACCGACGAGCGGGTGGCGGAGCCCTCGATGGCGACCAGCCCGGCCGAGGTGGCCTGCCGCAGGGCGGTGCCGTTGCGTTCCACCACCACGATCCGGGACTTGTCCAGCCCGTTCTCCAGCAGGGCGGAGACCGCACTGCGGCCCTTGGTGCCGTAGCCGCAGATGATGACGTGGTCCTTCACGGTTCTCCTCCACCGACCCAGCCGACGGCCGGTCCGGTACTGCTCGGTCAGGACTTCCAGGGTGGTGCCGACCAGGATGATCAGGAAGATCACCCGGGCCGGGGTGATGAACAGGACGTTCACCAGCCGGGCCGACTGCTCGAACGGGGTGATGTCGCCGTACCCGGTGGTGGAGAGGGTGACCACCGTGTAGTAGAAGCAGTCGAGCAGGGTCAGCCCGTTCTCGTCCACGTCGCGGTAGCCGTCGCGGTCGAGATAGACCACCGCAACGGTGAGCAGGACCAGACCGAGGGCGGCGGCCAGGCGGAGACTCAACGCGCTGAGCGGACCGCGCCGCTGCGCCGGGAAATGGATCACGGTCGGTCCTGCTCCCCCTGGGTCGCCTGCACGAGCACAACATAGCGGTTACCAGGCAGGTCGACCCGCCGGGACGTCGACCTGCACCAACGGTGAGCACCCCGTCACCTCGTACCCGCCGGAATTAGTCGGCGGTAGCCGGGCCGGCCGGTGCGGGAGGGCCGGTGCCGCAGGCTCCCGCGCCCGCCGGTGCGGTCGGCTTGCCGTGACCCACCGGGGCCGCCGACGGGGCATGATGGGAGGGTTCCGGGACACCGGCCACGAGGAGGCCCGCATGTCGCTGCTGCGTCGGGTGATCGGCGGGGTGCTGCGCCGGGTACGGCTGCGCCAGGGCCGCACGTTGCGCGAGGTGGCCGCCGCCGCCGGGGTGTCCCTGCCCTACCTGTCCGAGGTCGAGCGCGGGCGCAAGGAAGCCTCCTCCGAGGTGCTGGCGGCGATCTGCCGGGCACTCGGCATCAACCTGTCCGACCTGCTCGAAGAGGCCCGCGACGAGCTGCGGCGGGTCGAGCGTCGGGTCCCCGTGCCGCCGGGCGGGAGCCTCGCCCGACTGGACCGGGTGCCGACCGCCCGCCAGGGCCGAACCGGACCCGGAATGACGACCGTGGGCAGGGCCGGGCCCTGGGGGACGACCGTCGGCGGGGCCGGGACGGCAACCGTCGACGGGGCCGGGACCGGGGTGACGGCCATGGGCGGGACCGGGATGACGACCGTCGGCGGATTCGGGCCCGCGACGACGACCGTCGGCGGATTCGGGTTCGGGACGACGACCGTCGGCGTGTCCGTCCGGGTGGTCGCCGTCGTGTCGACCGGGCGCCCCGCTGCGCGTACCGCCAGGGTGCCGGGACGGCGGCGGGTCGGCACGGGCCGGCGGCGGCTGCTGGTCGGGTAGGCCGGCCGGGTTCTGCCGAAGGCGGATCTGCCGGGGGCAGAAAGGCTGGGGCGGTGGCCGCCCGACGGCGCAGGCTGGACCCGCCGGTCCCCGGGCGGAGCGAGGTCGCCCGCCGGCAACGCGGAGGGTGGTCACCATGATCGGGTACGACGTGCGCATGCTGGACGGCGGGCAGCCGGCCTTCGGCGACCAGGTCTTCGAGCGGCTGCTGCGGGAACGGATCATCTTCCTGGGCACCGAGGTCACCGACGCCTCGGCCAACCAGATCTGTGCGCAGATCCTGCTGCTCGCCGCCGAGGACAGCAAGCGGGACATCTATCTCTACATCAACTCACCGGGCGGTTCGGTCAGCGCCGGCATGGCCGTCTACGACACCATGCGGTACGTCCGCAACGACGTGGCGACCCTGGCGTTGGGGTTGGCCGGGTCGATGGGGCAGTTCCTGCTCTGCGCCGGGGCGGCAGGTAAGCGGTTCGCCCTGCCGCACGCGCGGGTCATGATGCACCAGCCGTCCGGGGGGATGGGTGGCACCGCCGCCGACATCACCATCCAGGCGGAGAACATGCTGCACGTGAAGCGGACCATGCAGGAGCTGATCGCCGAGCACAGCGGGCGCACCCTCGACGAGATCCAGGCCGACTGGGACCGGGACCGGTGGTTCACCGCCGAGCAGGCCCGGGATTACGGCCTGATCGACCAGGTCCTCACCCGGGTCGACCAGCTCCCCGGCTGACCGTCACCGCCCGGGACGACAGTCGACCGTGGGCGCAGCCGACGGGCGGGAACTGCCGACGGCCGACGGCTGGTGCCGCCGGCCGCGCGTCGGGTCGGGGTTCCCGGCGGAGGTCCGCCGGGAACCCCGAGCGCTGCCGGCAGCCCGCCGGGCCGGCGGGCAGCCGTGGAAACCGGCGGCGTCCCGGCCACCGGTGGCGGGGACCGCGCCCCGGATCACCCGCCGACGGTCAGCACCACCTTGCCCAACGCCCGCCGCCCCTCCAGGTCGGCGTGCGCGACGGCCGCCTCCGCCAACGGGTACGTCGACACCAGCGGACGCCACCAGCCACGACCACCCAGCTCCACCGACCGGGCCGCGAGCCCCGCGATCCCGCCCGGCCGGCTGCGCAGCCGTTGCCCGAGCCAGCCGGCGGTCAGGCTGCGCTCCACCAGGTCCGCCGTGCCGACCCGGGTCGGTTCCCCCGCCGACCACCCGAACATCACGAACCGGCCGCCCGACGCCGTCGACTCCAGGGCGGCCCGGCCCAGTGCCCCGCCCACCCCGTCGTACACCAGGGTCGGCCCACCGGTCCGTGCCCGGACCAGGTCCGTCCAGTCAGGCCGGTCGTAGTCGACCACCACGACGTCCGCGCCCAGCTCACCGAGCCGGGCCGTGCGTCGGGCACCCCGGGCCGCAGCGACCACCGTCGCGCCGACCGTCCGGGCCGCCTGCACCAGCAGCCAGCCCATCCCACCGGCCGCCGACAGCACCAGCACCACGTCGTCCGCCGTCGGCGGCTCCAGCTCGAAGACACCGAGGGCGGTCCGGCCCGTCCCGACCAGGGCCACCGCGTCGGCGAACCCCGTCCCCTCCGGTACGACGTGCAGCGACTCGACCGCGGTGACCGCCTGCTCGGCGTACCCGCCGGGGACCATGCCCAGGTGGGCGACGACCCGCCGCCCCCGCCACACCTCGTCCACCCCGGCCCCGACCAGGTCGACCGTGCCGGCGACCTCGCGACCCGGCACGGTCGGCAACGCCGGCAGCGGGAGCGGGCCGCCCGCCTCGCCCCGGCGCAGCGCGGTGTCGAGCAGGTGGACCCCGCTGGCCGCCACCGCGATGCGCACCTGCCCGGGGGCCGGTGCTAGGTCGGGCAGGTCGTCGAGGACGAGATTGGTGGCGGGACCGAACCGGTGGAGGCGAACAGCGCGCATGTCCCCATCCGACAACCTGAACCGGACGTGAGGTCAAGGGCCGGTCAGGGCTCGGCAGTGATCATGGGGAACCCGGCGCAGGCACGCCGGTGGTCGTTCGGGTCGCCGGAGCACCAGCTGACGGTCGAGCCGCCGACCAGGTCGGCGTAGGCGGCGTCGTCGAAGAGGGGGACGGCGCGTGCACCTTGACCGGCCCGCACCGTCGTGACAGCCTCACGGATAGATCATTGTCCATGGTCAGGTGAGTCGACGAGGGGGTCGCCGTTGCGCGACAGGGACGTCGTCCCGGTGAGCGACCGGGTGTCCACACTCGCCCGCCGGTTCCCGCACCGGGTGGCCCTGGCCGACCGGACCGGGGAGGTCACGTACGCCGAGCTGGACCAGCGGGCGGACGTGCTCGCCGACACGCTGTCCGGGGCCGGCGTCGGGCCGGCGACGGTGGTGGCGGTCGTCCTGGAACGCGGCGTTCCCCTCGTCACGGCGGCCCTCGCCACCTGGCGCAGCGGGGGCGTCCTGCTACCCCTCGATCCGGCCAGCCCGCCGGCCTGGAACCAGTCGGTCGCGACGGCGGCGGACGCCACGGTGCTCGTGTCGACGTCCGTGCTGCACCGGGCCCCCGGCATGCGCCAGGTGGACCCGACGCGGCCGGCCGCCGGGCCACCGCGACCGGGAGGCCGGTCCGCTGCCGGCGACCCGACCGGGCTGGCGTACGTCATCCCCACCGCCGGCACGACCGGCACGCCGAAGCTGGTCATGATCGGCCACGACGCGGTCGCCAACCTCATGGCCGCGCAGCAGCGCTGGTTCGGTGACCTCGGCGACGACGCCCGCGTCCTGCTCCATGCCAGCCCGGTGGCGGACGGCTGGATCTTCGAACTCCTCCTCGGCCTCGGTGCCGCCTGCCGGCTGGAGGTCGTCGACCGGGATGCACTGGTCGGTGCGCCGCTGGCGCGGCTGCTCGCGGAGCGGGCCGTCACCCACGCGGTCCTGCCCGCCGCCGTGCTCGACTCCCTGCCGGACGACGATCTCCCCCGGCTACGGACCCTGCTCAGTGTGGGCAGTCCGTTGGCACCGGCCACGGCGCGGCGCTGGATCGACCGGTGCGAACTGGTCAACGGTTACGGCCCCACCGAGGCCACCGTGGCCAGCACCCTGCACCGGGTCAGCCGGGCGGACACCGACGGCGAGCGCATCCCGATCGGCCGGCCGATAGCCGGATACGACGTCCTCGTCGTCGACCCCGACGGCCGGGTCGTCGCCGACGGGCAGCCGGGCGAGATCGTCATCGTCGGCCGTGGCGTCGCCCGCGGCTACCTCAACGCCCCCGAACTCACCGCCGCCCGGTTCGGGCAGGTCGACGGCGACTCGTCCTACCGCACCGGGGACCGGGGCCGCCGGGACCCCGACGGCCTCGTCCACCTGCTCGGTCGGCTGGACGCGCAGGTGAAGGTCCGGGGCTTCCGGGTCGAGCCGGCCGGCGTCGAGGCCGCGCTGCTGCGGCTGCCCGGGGCCCGCTCGGCGGCCGTCTCCGCCGTCGCGGCGGACGCCGGCCCGGTCTCGCTCGTGGCACACGTCGTACCGACGCCGGGCTACCGACCCTCCGGTACGGCGCTGCGGGCGGCCCTGGCCCGCGCCGTCCCCGCCCACCTGGTGCCGGACCTGGTCGTGGTGGTGGACGCCCTGCCGCTCACCGCCGCCGGGAAGGTCGACCGGCGACGGTTGGCGGTACCGGCCGGGTCCCGACCACCGCACACCCCGACCGAACGCGCCATCGCCGCGATCGTCGAGGAACTGGTCGGCGTCGACGGGGTCGGCCTGGACGACGACCTGACCGACGTGGGCTGGCATTCGCTGCTGACCACCCAGGTCGCGTTCCGGATCGAGCGACGGCTGGGCATCCGGCTCACCCTGGAGGAGATCGTGCGGGCCGGCACGATCGGGCGGATCGCGGCGGTCGCCGCCGACCGGGCACCGGACCCCCGATGACCGGCGGACCAACCGTGCCCGGCCTGCTGCGGCAGCGGGCGGCGGACACACCGGACGCCGCCGCCCTGTGCCACCCCGACGGCGCGACGCTGACGTTCGCGCAGTGGGACCGGTCGGCGGACGCGCTCGCCGCCGCGCTCGTCGACGACGGGCTACGGGTCGGCCAGCGGGTGGCGTTGCTCTTCGACGAGCGGGAGTGGTTCGGGTACGCCACCGCGTTCTGTGGCGTGCTGCGGGCCGGTGGGGTGGCGGTGCCGCTGTCGGCCCGGCTCCCGCCGGGACAGCTCGTCGAGCGGGTCAGCGTCGCCGGGGCGGTCGGGATCATCCGGGAAGGCTGCGCCGTCCCCCCGGAGCTGGGCGGCTGGCAGCGCGGGCCGGCCGGGACCGCAACCGACGCCGTGCCCGACCGGGCGACCCCGGACGGCGCAGCCCAGATCATCTTCACCTCGGGGACCGAAGGGTCGGCCAGGGCGGTCGTCGCCACCCACGGCAACCTCACCCACGGGCACGACACCGCACCCGGCCGGCGGCAACTCGCGCACTCCCGCTATTTCCTGCACGCCTTCCCCATCGGGACGAACGCCGCCCAGACCATGCTCCTCACCGGCCTGGCCGCCGAACCCGCCGCGCTCGTCGTGCCCCGGTTCGACGCCGCCGAGGTCTGCGCCGCCGTCGAGGAGTTCCGGGTCGGCACCCTCTTCCTCGTCCCGTCGATGGCCCGGGAGCTGCTGGACTCCGGCGAACCCGACCGTCGTGACCTGTCGTCGCTGGTGCTCGTGGGAACGACAGGCGACGTGCTGCCCGCCGCCGTCGCGCGGGCCCTCGGCGACGTCCTGCCGTACGCCACCATCGTCAACACCTACAGCTCGACCGAGGCGGCGCCGGCCCGCACGACGATGGTGTTCGACAGTCGACGCCCGGACGCGGTCGGTCGGGGCACCGTGCGGATCACCGACGACGCCGGCCGGGAGGTCGCTGCGGGCGAGGTGGGTCAGGTCTGGATCGGCTCCGACGCCCCACCGCGCCGCTACCTCGACGGTGGTGACGCCGCGACGTTCCGCGACGGTTGGACCCGCACCGGTGACCGCGGCCGGCTCGACGACGAGGGCTACCTGCACCTCACCGGCCGCGCCGCGTCGACCATCCACTCCGGCGGCACGAAGGTCTCGCCGTTCGCGGTCGAACAGGCGCTGCACGGGCACCCCGACGTCCGGGACTGCGCGGTGCTCGCCCTCGCCGATCCGGTGTTGGGCGAACGGCCCGCCGCCGTGCTGGTGACCCGTACCGGTGCCGTACCGGCGGACCTGCGGGCCTTCCTCGCCGGCCGGCTGTCCGGCGCGGAGATCCCGCAGCGGATCGTCTGTGTGGACGCGTTGCCGCGCAACGACGGCGGCAAGGTGGTCACCCGGTCGCTGCGGGACCTCTTCCCGCCGGCCGGATCGACGCCCGCCGCCGCCCCGGTGACCGTGGTCGAACGACGACTGGCCGACATCTGGGCGACCGTGCTGGGCGTGGCCGCCGTGGGCCGCGACGACGACTTCCTCGCCCTGGGCGGCAACTCGATGTCGGCGTTGCGGCTGGCCCGTCTCGTCTCCGACCAGTTCGCGGTCGCCACGCCGGTGTCGGCGCTGTACGCCCGGCCGGGCCTGGCCGCGCAGGCCGCCTGGATCGCCGACCGGATGTCCGGGTCACCGTGACGCAGTTCGTGCCGACCTCGCCGCTGCAACGGGGCATCTGGTTCAACGAGCAGCTGGTCGCGCTCGGGTCGGCGTACACGGTCGCGGTCACCGCCCACCTGCGCGGCCCGGTCGACGTGGGCCGGCTGGCGCGGGCCTGCGCGGCGCTGGCCGCGCGGCATCCGCTGCTGACCGCCGGCTGCCACAACCTCGACGGCCTGCCCTGGCTGGCGGTCGGCGAGCACCCGCTGACGCTCGCGGTCGAACCCGCCGCCGACGGGACCGTCCGCGAGCGGGTCGAGCGGGCCTGCCGCACCCGGTTCGACCTGTCGGCCGGGCCGCTGGCCCGGGTCTGGTGGTTCCCCCTGGGGAACGGAGGTGGGGTGCTCGTCCTGGCCGCCCACCACCTGATCGTCGACGGCCGGTCCAAGGACATCCTGCTGCGGGACCTGGCCGACCGCTACGGCCCCGACGCACCGGCGGTGGCGGCGCAGCCGGCCGGACCCGGGTACACGATGCCGCCGGAGCACCTGGTCGTCGCGGCCACCGAATACTGGTGGCGGAACCCGCCACGCCCGGTCGAGCTGCCCCGCGACGGCGGGGTACGCCCCGGCGACACGGTCGTCCGCGCGCTGACCCCCCGGACCCGTACGAGGCTGGCCGAGGCGGCCGTCGCACTGGACGCGACCCGGTTCGAGCTGCTGCTCACGGTGCTCGCCAACTGCCTCGCCCCCGACGACGGGCCCACCTCGATCGCGATCGAGCTGTCGGTGCGTACGCCGGCCGAGGCGGACCGGATCGGCATGTACGTCAACGAGCTTCCGCTCACCCTCCCCACGCCACCGACCGGCTCGTACGCGGCGGCGCTGACGACCGTCCGCGCCGGCCTGCGGGAGCTGTACGCCCACCGGACGGTCCCGTTGGCGATGTGCCGGCCCGGGACACGGCCGTTCCTGGCCACCGCCGCCGTCTCGGTCAGCTACCGGCGGATCGCCCCCGGCCCGGTCTTCGCCGGCGTCGCCACCACGGTGGACTGGTCGGCGTTCAACGGGGTCGCCCGCAACGCCCTGCACGTCATGATCGCCGACGGCGAGCAGACCCACGTCACGTTCCAGTTCCCGGCGGCGGCCGGGGCACGCCGACGGGCCGACGCCCTGATCGACCGGGTCCTGGTGGTGCTGGACCGCAGCCTCACCGCGCCGCAGGCGACCCTGGTCCGGCCGCAGGAGGAGCCGCCCCCGTGGACCTGAGCCTGTTCTTCTTCTCCGCCAGCGCCGACGACGCCCATGACCTGCTGCTCGACAGCGCACGGTTCGCCGACGACCACGGCTTCGCGGCGGTCTGGACGCCGGAGCGGCACTTCCACGAATTCGGCGGCCCCTACCCGAACCCGGCGGTGACCGGTGCCGCCGTCGCGGCGGTCACCCGGCGGGTCGGTGTCCGCGCCGGCAGCGTCGTGCTCCCCCTGCACGACCCGTTGCGGGTGGCCGAGGAGTGGGCGGTCGTGGACCGGATCTCCCACGGCCGGGCCGGGGTCGCGTTCGCCTCCGGTTGGCACGCCGTCGACTTCGTCCTCGCCCCCGACCGGTACCCGCACCGCAGGTCGGCGTTGCCGGAGCTGATCGACGAGGTGCGTTCCCTGTGGCGGGGCGGCACCACGCCACGTCCCGACGGCGTCGGCGGTCGCGTCGACGTCGAGGTCTTCCCCAAGCCGGTGCAGGCCGACCTGCCGGTCTGGATCACCAGCGCCGGTGACCTGGCCACCTTCGAACTCGCCGGGCGGCTCGGCGTCGGCGTCCTCACCCACCTGCTCACCCAGAGCCTCGACGAGCTGCACACCAAGATCGAGCGGTACCGGCAGCTGCACCCCGGGCAGGGCCGGGTCACCCTCATGCTGCACACCCTGGTCGGGCCGGACGACCAGGGCGTGTCCGCCCTGGCCCGGGAGCCGATGACCCGCTACCTGCGGTCCTCGCTCGACCTCGTGGCGGGGATGCTGCCCGGCTCCCCTTTCCACGACTCCACGATCACCGACGACGAGGCGGACTTCCTCATCGGCCGGGTGCTCGACCGGTTCCTGGCCGAACGAGGGCTCTTCGGCTCGGTGCCGACCTGCGCCCGTACCCTGCGCCGGCTCGCCGAGGCGGGCGTGGACGAGGTCGCCTGCCTGATCGACTTCGGCCTGCCGGCGGCGGCGACCAGATCCGGCCTCACCCACCTGGCCCGACTGGTCGGGCGGTGACCCCGGCGGCGGACCGGCGCCTCTGCGTACCGGCGGCGTCAGCGCCACCGGACCCCCGGCGGGGCCGGTGCCCGCGTCGGGGGGTGCCCACACCCACGTCCGCCGATCGAAGGAGCGCTGATGGACGACGACCTCCCCGCATTCCCGCTGCCGCCCGCGTCGGGGCTCGCTCCCGCCGCCGACTTCGCCCGTCGACGCGGGCAGTGCCCGTTCGGCCGCGTCCGGCTGCCCAGCGGCGACAGCGCGATCCTGCTCGTCCGGCACGCCGACGTCGCCGCCGCCGTCAGCAGCCCCGCGCTGTCCCGCAACCACCTACTCGCCGACGCTCCCCGGCGCAGCGGCGAACCCAACTTTCTCTACGACCCGGACCTGCTCATCAACCAGTCCGAGCGGTCCCACACGGCGGTGCACCGGGTCGCCACCCGGGCGATGGACCACGCGCGGGTCGCCGCCCACCTGCCGGTGGTCCGGCAGGTGGCCGACTCCCTCGTGGACGCGATGACCGCCGACGGTCGCCGCGACGGTGACCTCGTCGTCGGGTACACCGACCGGCTCCCGCTGCTGACGATCACGCGGCTGCTCGGCATTCCGCCCGAGGACTGCGACAGGATCCGCCGCTGGTCGGGGGCGTACACCCACTCGCATCCCGGCACGCCGCAGGAACGGGCCCGGCTCGTCGCCGAGTTCGGCGCATACGTGCGTGGGGTCGTCACGGGCGGGTCGGACGCCGCGCTGCTGGCCGACCTGGTCGACCCACCGGACACCGCCACCCGGCTCCCGACGGACGAGCTGGTCAGCCTGACCAGGCTGATGCTGTCGGCGGGGGTCGAGGCCCCGGCGACCGTGCTCGGCCGGGCGATGCTACGGCTCCTGGGGGACGACGCGGCGGACTGGCGGACCTTCGTCCGGCACGGCACCGACCCCACGGCGCTGGCCGACGAGCTGCTCCGCCTGGTGTACGCCGGCAACGTGGCCGCGCTGCGGACCGCGACCACCGACCTCGTGCTGCCCTCCGGCACCGTGCCCCGGGGCACGGCCGTGCTCCTCGCCTGGATCTCGGCACTGCACGACCCGGAGGTCTACCAGCAGCCGGAGGCGCTCCTGCCGCACCGCAGCGGCCCGAAGTTCGTCGGGTTCGGCGGGGGCCGCCACTACTGCCCGGGTCGACGGCTCGGCCGGGCGATCCTGGCGGTGGGGCTGGAGCGGCTGCGGGCCCGGTTGCCCGGCCTGCGCCTCGCCGCCGACGGGCCGTTCCCCATCGCGGAGCGGGAGGTGGGTGGGGTCGTCACCACGTTGCCGGTGCGCTGGTAGCGCCGGACACCACGTCGGCCGCCTCGGGCAGGTGGTCGGCGAGGGCGGTGAACTGCGCCCGGGTCAGGTACGACGGGTTGGCCGCCTGTGGCTGGCGGAACACCTCCAGCCCGGCCAGTCGGGGGTCGGCGCGCAACCGGTCCCGGTGCAGCCGTCGTGGCTCGGGCAGGACGGTCAGGTCCATGGGCACCGTCCAGGGCGCGCGGGCCTCCCCGCCGGGCACCGGCTCGCCGGTGAGCCGGCCGATCCCCCAGACGCCGTACGGCAACCGTCCCCGGCTGCCGCTGGCCCAGAACACCACGGGCTGACCGGCCCGCATCAGCCGGGCCCGGTAGCCGGGGCGTACGCACCAGCCCGTCACCCGGGGGTCCCGGGCGAACCGGCCGGCGAGGTCGACCAGGTCCGCATTGCCCTTGATCAGCCAGGCGCCCAGGTCGTCCCGGGTCACCTGACGTTCGTCGGTGCGTGCGTGCGGCACGTCGGGTCCTCCTCGGCGGTCAGATCAGCCCCTCCCGGACCGCGTAGGCTACCGCGTGGGTGCGGTTGCGCAGCTGGAACCGGCTGGTGATGTCGTGCAGCACGTTCTTGACGGTCCGCTCCGAGTAGCTCAGCCGGGTCGCCACCTCCCGGGTGTCCATCCCGTCCGCCACCAGCCGCAGGATCTCGCTCTCCCGCACCGAGAGCCCGTTGACGTCGATGCCGCGCGGGGCGAGCACCGTCTGCTGGAGCCGGGTCACCTGCTTGACCAGCAGACCGAGCACCTCCGGGGGCATCGCCGCCCCGCCGGAGGCGGTGCTGACCACGAGTTGGGCCAACCGGTGGCCGGTCGCCTCGGTGCGTGAGGCGAGGGCGCGTACCCCCAGCTCCACGGCGGGGATCAGCGCCGAGTCCGACTCGACGGCGGCGACCAGCACGAAGCGCCGGCAGCCCAACCGGCGTACGGCCCTGAGCACGTCGAGCGTGTCCCGGTCGAGGGTGTCGGCGGCGACCACACCGACGGTCTCGGCGGTGATCATCTGCGCGGGTACGACCTCGATCTCGGCCCGGCCACGCAGCGCCGCGGTGATCCCGGCCGTGGAGATCGGGTCGGGGGTACGGATGTAGGTCTGGGCACGTCCGTTCATGGCGGTTCCTTAGCTTCCGGGCTGAGGCGGGCGTCGGCTGCCAGGCTGACGCTCAGCAGGGGCAGATCGGTGGTCCGGAGGCCGGTGCCGAGCGGTTCCGTGACCGGGTGGGAGTCGCTTCGCCGAGATGGACACCGGCCAGCGGGTGGTGCCGGTGCCCGTCGTCCACGGTAGAGACGGCGGTCGGTCGCGCACTGGAGGCCGGCTGGACGCCGGCAGATAGACATCCTTGCCGGGTGACAACGTTTTGAGCTGCTCAAATGCCCGTGCGTCCACAAGTGAGTGATGGGGGCACCGGCAGAACCGGCAGAACCGTTGCCCCGAAGGGCGGGCGGCCCTGCCCCATCGGCAGGTTTGACCTGCGGGTAGCCCGGTGATTCAGTGGCGAAGATCATGGTCATCCGACCGGTCAACCGGCAGAATCATGTGCTGGCAGCGCTGGTGGGACAGGCGCGCAGCCATGACAGGGAGGCCCGTTGATGGCCGACAGCGGTGGTGAGATCCGACGACGACGACTGGGTGCCGGACTGACCCAGGAGCAGCTGGCCGAACGGGCGGGAATCAGCGTCCGGGCGGTGCGCGACATCGAGCAGGGCCGGGTCCGCAACCCCCGGGCCGAGTCCCTCCGGCGGATCGCCGCCGCCGTCGGTCCGCCGCAGCTGAAGCCACCCGGCCCGGCGCCACCCGTCGCCACGCCGGCACCGACCCTGCGCATCGACGTGCTGGGGCCGCTGCGCATCCAGGTCGGCGTCGAACCGGTCACGCTCGGCTCCAACCGCCAACGGATGCTGCTCGGCCTGCTCGCCCTGCACCCGGACGCGATCGTGTCCCGCCACGAGATCGTCGACGTGCTCTGGGGTCACGACCCGCCGGACAGCTGCCTCAACCTCGTCCACACCTACGTCGCCCGGTTACGTCGGGTGCTGGACCAGCCCGGCGGCCCCGCCGCCACCATCACCCACGTCGGCGGCGGCTACCGGTTGAGGGTCGACCCCGCCCAGCTCGACCTGAGCCGGTTCGCCGCCGCGATCGAACGCGCCGAGGGCAGCGTCGCGGGCGACCTGCCGAGCCTGGACCGGCTGGCCGGGGCACTGGCGCTGTGGCGGGGGCCGGTGCTGGCCGACGCGGCGCCGAGCCTGACCCAGCACCCGACCGCCGCCGCCCTGAACCGACGTCGCATCGCCACCGCCGTCACCTACGCCACGCTCGCCGTCGACCTGGGCCTGCCCGACCGGGCGGTCCGGGAACTGCACGCGGTGGCCAGCCACGAACCGCTGCACGAGCAGGTGCACGCCCGGCTGATGCTCGCCCTGGCCGCCTGCGGCCAGCAGGCCCGCGCGTTGGCCCTGCACCGCGACCTGCGCGACCGCCTCGCCGAACAGCTCGGCGTGGAGCCCGGCCCGGAACTGCGGGAGGCACAGCTGCGCATCCTGCGCCAGGACCTGCCCCGGATGGTCACCCACCCGGGCGGGCCGGTGACCGGCACCGCGTCGGCACCCCGCCTGACCGAGGTGGCACCGCGCCGGCCCGAGGTGGCGCAGCCGACCCCACCGTCGCGCCACCGGTCACCGGCGCAGCTGCCGCCCGACGTCGCGTACTTCACCGGGCGCAGCACCCAACTGGCCGCCCTCGACGCGCTGCTGGTCGGGGCGACGGCGGCCCGGGGGCCGGTGGTCATCTCCACCATCACCGGGATGGCCGGGGTCGGCAAGACCGCCCTGGCGGTGCACTGGGCGCACCGGGTCCGCCGGCACTTCCCCGACGGGCAGCTCTACGTCAACCTGCGTGGCTACTCGACGGCCAGCCCGGTCCGCGAGTCGGAGGCCCTCGCCGGGTTCCTGCACGCGCTCGGGGTGCCGGCCGACCAGGTGCCGGTCGACCCCGGGCAGGCCGCCGCGCTGTTCCGCACCATGCTGGACGGTCGCCGGATGCTGGTGCTGCTGGACAACGCCGCCAGCGCCGACCAGGTCCGCCCGCTCCTGCCGGGGGCCGCCGGCTGCCTGGCGCTGGTCACCAGCCGGGACCGGCTCAGCGGGCTCGTCGCCGTGGACGGAGCACGCCGGCTCGACCTCGACGTCCTCACCGTGGACGAGGCCGGCACCCTGCTCACCCGGATCATCCCGCCCGACCGGGTGGCCCGCTCAGGTGAGATCGCCGAACTGGCGACGGTCTGCGCCCGGCTGCCGCTGGCCCTGCGGATCGCCGCCGCCAACCTGATCGACCAGCCCCAACAGTCGATCAGCGCGCACACCGCCCGGCTGACCGCCGGTAACCAACTCGCCGGCCTCCGTGTCGAGGGAGACGACCAGGCGGCCGTCCGGGCGGCGTTCGACCTGTCGTACGCCGCGCTGCCCGCCCCGGCCCGCCGGCTGTTCCGGCTGCTGGGCACCGCGCCGGGGACGGACGTCACGGTGACCGCCGCCGCCGCCCTGGCCGGGATCGGTGAGCCGACCGCCGCACACGAGCTGGACCGGCTCGCCGCCGCGCACCTCGTCCAGCAGGTCACCCCCGGCCGGTACGCCTTCCACGACCTGCTGCGGCTCTACGCCCTGGAGCGGGCCACCGCCGAGGACCCCGCCGCGCAACTGCGGTCCGCCGTCCGACGCCTCTACGGCTGGTACCGGCAGCGCACCGACGCCGCCGCCGCCACGATCTATCCCCACCTGGTGCGGTTGCCGCCCGACGGGGCCGAACCGCACCCCGATGGGTCCCCGTTTCCCAGCTCAGCCGGGGCGATGGCCTGGCTGGAGGAGGAGCACACCAACCTGATGCGGGTGATCGCGCACGCCGCCGAGAACGGGGCCGACCCGGCCGCCTGGCGGATCCCGGACGCGCTGCGCGGCTACTACCAGTTCCGCCCGCACAGCGACGGCCTGGTCGCCGCGACCAGCGCACTGCACGCCGCACAGCAGGTCGGCGACCATGCCGGTGAGGCCGCGAGCCGGCTCGGGCTGGCCAGCCTGCATCTACGCCGTGGCGAGTACGCGGTGGGTCTGTCCCACGCCACCGCGATGATCGACGCGGCCCACCGGGCGGCCTGGCCCGAGGGGTTGGCGGCGGCGTACGGCACCTGTGGGCTGCTGCACCTGCGGGCCGGCCGGCTGGCCGAGGGTGCCGAGTTGACCCGGCTGGCGGTGAGCATCCACGAACGCCTGGGCGGCCCCGAACGGCTCAGCACCAGCCTCGGCAACCTCGGGGTGATCTACCGGGACATGGGGCGGCTCCGCGAGGCGGCCGAGGTCTTCCGGCAGTCCCTGGCGCTGACCCGCAGCACCGGGATGTGGATGAGCGCCGGGATCAGCCTGAGCAACCTGGGCGAGGTCCAGCACGCCCTCGGCCAGCACGGCGAGGCTCTCGACCACCTGCGGGAGGCGCTGGATCTCAGCCGGCGGACGGGCTACCGGCCCACCGAGACGGAGAGCCTGCGCCGGTTGGCGGCGCTGCGGGTGCAGACCGGCGACCTGGGCCCGGCGACGAAGCTGGCCGACGAGGCGCTGGCCCTCGCCGACCTGATCGGCGACACCGCCCAGCAGGCTGCCGCCCGCAACGTGCGCGGCGCGATCCACCAGCGCAACGGTGACCCGGCGGCGGCCATCGAACACCGGCGGGCACTCGAACTCGCCCGGGCCGGTGGTGCCCGGGGTGAGGAGGTCGAGGCGCTCATCGGGCTGGCCGAGGTCTTCGGCGACACCGACCCGACGGAGGCGGTCGCGTTGGCCCGGCAGGCCCGGACGGTGGCCCGCGCCGCCGGCTACCGGGTCTGGGAGGGGCACGCCCTGGTGGCCGCCGCCGAGGCGATGCGGAACACCGACCCGGTGACCTCGGCGCGGACCGCCGAGGAGGCGCTGGCCACCCACCGGGAGACCGGGCACCTGCTCGGTCAGGTCCGGGCGCTGCGGTTGCTGGTCGCGCTCGGCCCGGCCGGTGGCGTCGACGCCGCCCAGCAGTCGGCGTACCGGCGGGAGATCACCGAGCTGTCCCGGCGGGTCCGTCCGGTGGTCGACGAGGACCTGCCGGTCAGCCCGTGACGGTGAAGTGGCGGCGGCTCTCGTCGTCCAGCGGGGTCAGGGTCGGCCGGCCGCCGTCGTCGGTCCGGAGCGCCAGCAGGCCCTCGACCGGGGCGTCGTCCTGGTGCGACGCGTGCCACCTGATCCGCAGCTCCGGCCCCCGGTCGTCACCCCCCGGCTCCCACCGGGGGGTGAGGGCCAGCCGCACCGGGGATCCGGTGCTGTTGCGTACGGCGTCGGGGCCGCCCCGGCCGGGTCCGCCGTCGACCCCGGCCACCAGCAGCGTGACCTGCCGGAAGCCGACGTGCCGACGCCCCCGGTGCCACAGCACCGGCCACGACTCCCGGTTGGCCGTCGGGTCGTCACCGTAGTGGGCGTCGATGCCGACATCGTCCCCGTCGGTCCGGTGGGTGACGCTGCGGTCGACGCCGACCGGGGCGACCAGGTAGCGGTGCATGGTGCACCGGAGCCCCAGCAGCAGCCGGACCGTGCCCCGGAGGGCGGGCCCACCGTGGTAGGTCAGCAGCACCGCACCGGGGTCCGCGGCTGCGGTGTCCAGCATCGCCGACCGTGCCTGACCGGCGGCGTCGCGTACCGCCAGGGTCTGTGGACCGTCCAGGTCGTGGAAACCGGTCACCGTGACGGTGTCGTCGACGTAGGGCGTGGGGTGGGCCTGCGGCAGCTCGGCCGGCGCGGCGGTGAGCCCGGTCGCGTGCCACGCCGGGCGGCCACCGCCGGGCCGGCGGGCGGCGTGCACCGGCACCGCAGGCCGGTCGTGCACCCCCGCGTTGACCGGGGTGACGAGGAAGTGGGTACGGGTGGCCAGCGACTGGTCGGCCACCTCGAAGAGCCCGTCGCTGTGCACCAGGAACGAACCCACCTCGTCGTGTTCCGGGGTCAGCTGGACCCCACCGACCGTGGTCTGCTCGTGGTGCACCCGGTAGCCGATCCGGATCGCCGGCACCGTGCCGTGGGCGGCCTCCAGCCGGGCGGTGAAGACCAGCGAGCCGACCTCGTTGAACTTGTTGAACGGGTTACGGCCGGCCCCGACGGCATGGGGCGACACGCTCAGGTCGGTGATCCCCCAGCAGGGGAAGTGCGACAGCGCGCTCTGTCGGAGCACCAGCGCCCCCACCCCGACGTCGGCCACCACGTAGTCGAAGGTGGTGAACCGGACCAGCAGGTCCACACAGACCCGCTTCGGGCCGGCCGGGCCGGATCGACGGCGCAGGTAACGCAACCAGTAGGAGTGCTGCCGTTGCTGGTCGCCACGGACCATGCCGGTGCCGGCGAGGTGGGGCTGCGCCGGGGAGATCAACTCCCGCAGCGTCGCCTGCTCCGGGAAGCCCGCGCCGCCGAACCCGGTCACCGTGAAGGCGTCGCCCACCGGCTCGTCGGGCCGGTATCCGGTCAGCCGTATCCGACCAGGCACAGTTTGTCTCCGCTCAGCTCAACACGGTCAGATGCTGGTAGGTCTGCTCGTCGGCGAAGCGGACCACCGGCCCGCCGGAGGCGTCCACGGTGATCAGGAACGCGCCACCGACCGGCACGGCGGGGCCGGCGGCCGGGCCCACCGCCTCCTCGGACCAGCGGACCAGCAACCCCGGCACGTCGTCGTCGGTGCCCTCGTACCACTCGGGGACGAACCGCAGCCGCGACCCGACCGGCCCGGTGCGGGCGGCGGCCCCGGCCGGGTCGCCGTCGTCGGGCAGGGGACGCAGCGACACGTCGACGAACCCGGGGTGCCGGCGGCCGTGGTGGAAGACGACGGCGTCGGCGAACTCGTTCTGCTCGATCAGGTAGCAGCAGGTGCGCAGGTGCAGCGCCAGGCGGGCCCGGACCCGGCCGGCCCGGCGGTCGTCACCCCGGTCACCGGCGCGGGCGTACTCCACGATCATCCCGTCGTCGCGGATGTCGCCGCCCATCGACGCGCTGTACCAGCGGGGGTGGCCGGTGTGCCAGACCCCGATCTGGTCGGGGCCGGCGACCCGCTCGAATCCCTGCACCTCGACCGCGCCCCGGCGGGCCCGACCGGTCGACATCCGCATCGCGGTGACCGGCGGCGGGGCCGTGACGCCGGTCGCCCGGTAGACGGTGAGGCTGCGCCCGGGTGGCGGCTCGGCCCCGACGATCGGCCGGTCGTGCACCGACCCGCTGACCGGGACGAGTCGCCACGACGAGCACCCGGACGTCCCGGACGCCGGCTCCAGGGTGATCCCGCCGTCGCTGTGCACGGTCAGCGCCCCGGTCTCCTCGTGCCCGGGGGCGTACCCGTCCCCGACGATCGGGTTGGCCACGTGCCGCACCCGGTGCACGACCCGGATCGCCGGCACCGCGACGCCCGTGCCGGCGGCGGGAACGAACCCGATCTCCGGCTCGAAGACCAGCTGACCGGCGTCGTTGAACTTGTTGAACGGGTTCCGGCCACCGGCCCCGGTGTCCCGTAACGAGATGCTGAGATCCTCGATGCCCCACAGGCCCGGCACCGGCAGCGTCGACCGGGGTGAATACCGGTCGGTGCCGGGTCGGACCTGGTAGGGGAAGGTGTTGAACCGGATCACCAACTCCACCGCCACCAGCTTCGGGTGGCCCGGACCCGGGCCCCGGTAGCGGTACCGCAGCCAGTAGCAGTGCCGCCGGGTCAGGGTGCCCCGGTCCAGCCACACCGCGCCGTCCTGCTCGTCCGGCCACAACTCGTCGGCGAGGAACTCCCCGACCGGCAGGGCGGCGTCGCGGAAGCCGGTCACGGTGAACCGGTTGCCGGAGAGTTCCTCGGGCTCGTACTCGATGGTGGTCACGGCGTGGTTTCCCTCTGTCCGCCCGGTCGGGGGTCCGGGGTCGTGGCGGTGACCGGTGGGTCCGTGGGGTGGGGCGGACGCCGGGCCGGCAGGCGGGGTGCCGACCCGGCGTCGGCGGTCACACCAGGTCGTACTCGCGGGCCAGGTACTGGAACTTCTCGTCGATCAGCACCGTGGCCAGGACCCGCTGGTCGGCCTCGGAGAGATCGTCCACCTCGTCGTCCAGCACGCGGTCGAGCACCTCCCGGGCGGCAGCCGGGTCGAGGTCGGCCAGCGGTTCCGGCGACGACGCGTCCGGCTCCGGCTGCTCGACGGGGTACGCCGACCCGCCCGACCCGTCGTAGTGCGGCCCGTCAGGACCCGGCAGCTCGTCGCCCGGCCCGTCGTAGCCCTGCCCGTCGTAGCCCTGCCCCTCGTAGCTCGGCCCGTCGTAGCCCTGCTGGTGGTAGCCCGGCTGTTCCTCGCCCTGGCCGTCGTAGCCCGACCCGTCGTGGGCCTGCCCGTCGTACGGGTGCTGGTCGTCAGCCTGCCCGTCGTAGCTCTGCTGGTCCTGCTCGGCGGCCTGATGGGCGGCGGCCACCCAGTGCTGGGTCACCGAGTCGATCATCCGGGCCATCTCCGCCACCGGCTCACCCAGCTCGTCGACGGCGAAGACCTGCACCGGCGCGAGGGAACTGGCCTGGTGGTAGACGGTGTCGTAGAAGTCGGCCAGCCAACCGTTGCGCTGGTACCAGTCCGGGTCGCCCCAGCCCTGCCCGAGCAGGTCGGGCAGCAGCTCCCAGCCGGTCTCCGGCTGCTCGGCGATGATCCGGTGTGCACTGACGACCGCCCAGCTCAGATAGGCGTACGAGTCGTCCAGGCCGGCCGGGCCGGTGGTGTCGAAGGTCTCTGGATAGTTCATCGCTCGTCTCCCGCTCAGCCCGTGACGGTGAAGTACTTGTTGCTGTCGGCGTCCAGCAGGCGCAGCACCGGGCTGCCCGACTGGTTGACCCCGAGCCGGAACTGACCCTTGTTGCGGTGGCTGCGGGAGCGGCCCTCGGCACCGGCGTGTTCGGCGGCCCAGTCGATCCTGAGCTGCACGCCGACCTGCCCCTCGACCTCCTCGACGTACGGCCCGAAGAACAGCGTCGACTCCTCGTGGTGCCGGTTCTTGACCGCGTCGACGTCGTACCGTTCGCCTTTCTCCCCGACCACCGCCGCCTCGCCGCGCCCCACCTCCAGCACCCGCAGGGAGACGTCGCGGAAAGCGGTGTACCGCACCCCGTTCACGTAGACGATCTGCCGGTTGCCCTGGTTGTCCGGTGCGGTGAGGTAGGGCACCAGGGTGAACCGCAGCAGCAGCAACGCCCTGATCTTGGTGCGGACCTTCCGGCCCAGCACGGCACCGTCGCGGACGTACTCCAGTCGCAGCGCCGCCTCGTGCCCGTCGGCCTCCGCCGCCGAGGCGACGACCGGCTGCTGGCCGTTGTTGAGGACGGTGATGGTGTTCGGGCCGTTCATCCGCTCGAAGCCGATCACCTGCATGCCCCGGTGCTCGTGCGGGTCGAGCATCCGGCCACCGTGGTCGATCCCGCCCAGCTCGATGCGCTGGGCGTTGAGCACGGTGGTGGTGCCCGCCTGGCCGACCTGGTCGACCCGGGTCGGGCGCTGGTGCACGCTGCCGCTGAGCGGGGTGATCCGGAAGTGCTTGTCGGTACGCCCCTCACCGTGGTTGATCTCGAAGCTGCCGTTGCTGTGCACCAGGAACGCGCCGGCGTCGTTGTGGCTCAACCCGAGGGGTGCGCCGAGCAGGTTCTTCGCCTGGTGCTGCACCCGGTAGTTGATCCGCAGGTGGGGCATACCGTCGTGGGCGACGGCCGCGTCGAAGGTCAGGCTGCCGGACTCGTTGAACTTGTTGAACGGGTTGCGCCCCCGGCCGGTCGGCATCAGCGACACGCTCAGGTCGGTGATCCCCCAGCACGGGTAGTCGCGCAGGACCGCCCGTTCCTGCGCGGTGGGGCCGTCGTCACCGTTCTTCGGCACGTAGTCGAAGGTCGTGAAGCGCACCAGCAGCTCCACACAGACCCGCTTCTTGTCCGTGACGCCGATGCCCCGGCGCAGGTAACGCAGCCAGTAGACGTGTTGCCGGGACTGGCCGCCCCGGACCATGACGAGCTGGCCGTTGGCGATCGGCGCCGGTGAGATCAACTGGTTCAGCGGCACTTCCGTCGGGAAGCCGGCGTTGCTGAACCCGCTGACCTGGAACACCCCGTCTGTCAGCCCCTTGGCCTGCCCCTGCGCGAACCCGATCATGTTCGCGGTGGTGTTCAGGGCGATGGCGACTTCTGTCACGGATACACCTCCGACGTGGGACCGTCGGGCCCGTTGGCCGACGGTGGTGGTGGTTGTCAGGTGCCGCTCCCCGGGGCCGCGCCCCGGCGTCACCCGCTGCCCGGCACGCTCACTCCCGGGCGAAGAACTCGAATTCGCTGACCGTCACGTCGGTACCCTTCTCGGCCCGGTGCACGTCGGTGACCTGGATCTGCACGCTGGTGACCCCGTCGGCCCCGTCGAGGGTCAGCGTCTGCGGTTCCCCGGTGTCCTCGATGGCCAGGGTGTCCGACCGGTTGGTGGAATAGACCAGGTGCAGGGTCTTCGGCCGGTGCGACGCGGTGTAGTCCTCGGCCGTGCCGGCGGTCACGATGAGCCGCTGGAGGTCGACCTCGGCCGCGAAGCGCAGGGTGACCGTCGGCGGCTTCTCGGCGTCCCAGCGCACCTGCCAGTGCGTGTTGCGGTACTGGTCGACGCTGAGCGCCGGCCCGTGGTCCCGTACCGACGCGCCGCCGGTCACCTCGACCGGCCGGACGGCCACGAACCGTGGGTTGATCTTCCGGTCGGCCCAGTCCCGCGCCCCGGTCACCGGCCCGGAGACCGCACCGTTGATCCGTTCCCGCAGCGGCGGATAGATCAGGTAGGCCACCCCGATCGCGAAGAGCAGCACCGCGGCGACCGCGTTCGACCGCTGGTAGATGGAGTGCAGCACGCCGCCGACCCCACCCGCCCCGCCACCGCCGGGGGTGCCGGGGCGGGCCCCGGCGGCGGTGACCCGGGGGCCCCGTCGCGGCAGCAGGCGCTGCCACCAGCGGCGGCGGGCCACCTCGGCGGTACGCAGCGAGTCCCCGCACCGGCTACAGAACCGGCGGGTCGGCACGTTGCCCTCACCGCACTCGCCGCAGACCAGGTCACCGGGTTGCAGGCGTCGGGTGGGCGGCTGGTGGCTGACGGTCGCCGCCCGGGGGCGTACCGCCTGCGGACTGACCTCTTCGGGTCCGGTCGTCGCCGCGGCGGTGGTCGCCCGCCGCGCGCCGACCCGCCCGCCGGTGGTGGTCGACCCGGGCGGCGCGGGGTCGGCCGGTCCCTCGGCCGCGACCAGGGCACTGGTGTGCGGCGCGGCGCGCGGGTCACGGCGGGCCGGGGCGGTCGGCAAGCGGGCACCCGCCACCCCGGGTGGCGGTGGCGGCAGCCGACGCGGCGGCACCGCGACCTGCGTCGCGGTGGTGTCCGGGGTGCCGTCCTGCGCCGACGACGCGTCGGTGGACGCCGCGCCGGTGCCGGCCGACCCGTCGACCGCCGGCGGGGCGGGCGGACCACCGGGTAGTCCCGCCGGGCCGGACGTCGGCGGGCCGGGACGGGCCGCCCGGTCCGGCAGCCGGGCCGCCGGCACGCCCGGCGGTGGCGGAGGCAGCCGGCGCGGCGGCACCGTCACCGCCGCCGGCCCGTCGCCCGCCACGACCTGCGCGGCCGACCCGCCGGCACCACCCGGCGGCAGGCCCCCCGGCGGGCGTGACCCCGGGGGTACGGGCCGCGCCCCGGGAGCGCCGGCTCCCGGCGGGGCGGAGCGCACGACCGGCGGACCCGACCCCGGCGGACCCGGCCGCGACCCGGGCGGACCCGACCCGGGCGGACCGGAGCGGCCCCCCGGCGGTGTCGTCCCCGACGGACCGGGACGCACTCCGGGCGGTGTCGTCCCCGGCGGACCGGGATGCGCTCCGGGCGGACTCAGGCCGGGTGGCCCGGGACGCACCCCGGGCGGTGTCGTCCCCGGCGGACCGGGACGCACCCCGGGCGGACCCGCACCAGGCGGCCCCGGACGCACCCCGGGCGGGCCGGGACGCAGACCCGGCGGGCCACCGGCCGACCCCCGGCCCGTCCCGTCACCGACCCGCACCACACCCTCGTCGACCGGGGAGCCACCCGGGGCCGGAGCGATCACCCCGGCGATGCGCTGCAACAGCGTGGGCTTCTGCCGGAACTCCTGCTCGGCCTCCCGTACCGTCTCGACCGGGATCTTCGGCGCGGTCTTCTCGCCGGTCCACTCCAGGAAGCTGCCGCAGGAACCACAGAAGGTGTCCGCGTCACCGTTGTGGTTCCCGCACTCACGACAGATGATCACGGTCGAGCACCTCCAGGGTCGTCGTCACGTGCGCCGGTACGACCGCGCGGCACAACTCGTCGAGGGCGTGCCCGGCGACCCTCCCGGGCTCGGCCACCCACACCCGTACGTGCACCCGGGCCGGCGGCAGCGCGGCCGGCGACGGCTCCGGCCGGGTCGACCAGGACACCCCGGTCGAGTCGAGGACCTCCACCTCACCCCCGGTGGCCAGCTCCAGGGCCATCTGCAGCCCGGCGACCGTCCCCCGCAGCCGGTGCGCGGCGACCGCGCCGGCCACCATCGCGCGTTGCCGCTCCACCGGCCAGTTCTCGTCGAGGTGGGCACCCACCCAGGCACCGAGCCAGAGCAGGAAATCCGGCGGGGCCAACCACGGGTCCAGGTACGCGTCGAGACAGTCCAGCGTGGACACCACCGGCGCGAGCACCTGGTCCAGCCCCTCGGTCCAGCGCACCAGCAGGTCGTCCTCCTGCAACAGGGCGGGCAGGAAACCGGCGATCGGGTACGGCATCGCCACGTCGACCGGGCCGCGCATCAGTGCTCCTCCACCCGGAGCTGGTGGTCGAAGGAGAAGACCAGGCTGTCCGGTTCCAGGTCGATCCGGCCGGCCTCGGTGCCCCGCTCACCGGTCACCGGGTTGGCGGTGAACAGCCGCAGGTCCTCCACCAGCTCCACCCCGCGTACCCGCTGCAGCACGGCGAAGAGTTCACCGGCCTGCACCGGACGCCCGAACGGCCAGCCCCGACCGTCCGGGCCACCGCCGGCCAGCGGGCTGAGGAAGCCGTACAGGGCGGCCAGGCCCTCCTCCCGGACCCGCTCGACGACGACCCGGGGCCGGGCGACGACCCGGGCCACCACGGTCACCCCCCGGTAGCGGGGTGGCTCGACGACCACCCGGGTGCCGATCAGCCGCGTCTCGTCCAACCGGCCGGCCACCCGGGCGAGGCTCGACTCGGCCGGGATCAGGTCCTCCAGCCGCAGCCGCCCCTCCTCGGCGGGGGCTGCCGGCACCACCAGCAGCCGCGCCACCGGCGGCCCGTCCCCGTTGCTCGGCACGCAGCGGACCCGGGCCAACTCCGGGGCGGCCTCCCGGGCCAGCACCTCGTGGTCCTCGGCGGTCACCGCGCGACTGCGGCTGCGCAGGGTCAACGGGCCCCGGCGACGCGCCTCGTCCAGGGTCTCGCCGTCCACCCCGCCGCTGGCCGGGTGCCGGTTCTCCACCCCCGCCACGTACGGGATCGAGGCACGTAGCGCGGTGATCGCGCCGACGCCGACGTTGCCCCGGCTGCCGCCGCCGACCGCGTACCGGCGCAGCCGCAGCCGACCGCCCCGGGGTGGCACCGCGCCGTAGCGGCGCAACGTGCCGTCGGGTTGCCGGACGGCCGGGCCGAACACCACCTCACCGGCCACCCCGTCGAGCAGGAAGTGCCGGTCCCCGGGGCCGCTACCGGCGAAGTGCTCGACCGGCGACCACCGCTGCCAGCCGTCGTCGGAACTGACCTCCAGCACCGGGTCGCCGAAGCCGGCCAGCACCGGCCGGCGGGTCAGCGTGAACCGCTGGCCGGGCACCCCCTCGGAGTCGCCGAGCTCCTCGTCGTCCACCAGGTCGGCGTGCACCGCCTCGGTGGTGCCACCGACGGTGTTCGCGGCCAGCCCGAGGACCACCGGGGAGGCGCTGTAGCCGGGCTGCCCCTCCTGCGGGGTCACCACCCGGGCCCGCAGCCAGCCGGCCAGCACCCCGTCGACCAGGCTGGCCTGGTGCCCGTCGGGCACGTGCAGCAGGATCGCGCCGGGCCGGTTCAACGCACCGGTCTCGTCCAACCCGACCTCACAGTCGAGCCAACCGTCGGCACCGCGCGCCTCCCAGCGCAGCGGCGGGTGCAGCGGGTTGACCCCGACACCGTCGACCCGGCCCTCGAACTCCAGCCGCACCGCGCAGCCACCCACCGGCCGGTCCAGCCCGATCAGCAGTTCGTCGCCGGGCTGCGGCACCGGGGAGAACGCCACCACCGGCCCACCCAGTTCCAGGGCGCCGGTCTGGTCGGTGACCCCGTCGGCGGTCCGGACCCGCAGCTGGGTCAGCACGCACGGCGGCACGGCGAGGTCGGCGAGGGTGGCGAAGACCAGCGGGTCCCCGCCGTCGGCGACGGTCACCGCCCGGGTCCCCGCCGGGACGAGCTGGGTGGCGCGGGCCGGCGTGGACAACCAGAACGTCAGGGTGGTCCGGGCGGCCGTGGGCGGCACCAGGCGTACCCCGATCAGCTCCAGGAACTTCACGTAGAGCCGGTCGGGCACCCGGTTGAGCCGGTAGATGAGCTGGTCGGTCAGGGAGGCGAACGTCTCGATCAGGGTGATCCCCGGATCGGCGGGGTGCAGGTCCGTCCACTCCGGGCAGCGGTCGGCGATCAACCGGCGGGCGTCACCGACCAGGTCGTCGAAGCCCCGGTCGTCGAGGTCGGGGGCGGGCAGTGCCATCAGCCGAGCACCCCCGACCCGGTCAGTTCCCGGTCCCCGGGCAGGGTCTGCAGGTTGAGCCCGAGGGTGCCGGGCTCGTCGGTGTCGCGTACCCGGTAACGGACCTCGATGTGCAGCAGCCCATCGCCACCGGCCGGGTCCTCGGTGACGGTGACGTCGTCGATCTCGACCCGGGTCTCCCAGCGTTCCAACGCGGCGCGCACCTCCACCGCCACCGCCCGCCGGGTATGCCCGGTGACCGGCTCGAAGACGAAGTCCCGCAGCCGGGAGCCGAACTCCGGGCGCATCGGACGCTCACCCGGGTAGGTCGCCAGGATCACGCACATCGCCTGCTCCAGCAGGGCGGTACCACTGATCATGGCGAGTCGGCCGTTGGGCTGGACCCGCAGCGGAAAGGCACACCCGGTGCCGATGACGTCGGCCTGCATGGCACTCCTCAGTTGAGCTGGATGGGTTTGCCCTTGATGGCGGTCGACGCGGTGCCGCTGATGTTGACCTGCGTACCGCTGATGTCGACCGTCTTGCCCTTGAGCTTCAGGCTGGTGCCGCCGTCGAGGGTGAGGCTGCCGCCCGGCCCCGCCTTGATCTCCACGGCGGTCTGCCCGGTGCACTCGATGACCAGCTTGCCGGGTTTGTCGGGGGCGCAGCGCAGGGTCACCGTGCCGGCCACCTGGTCCATCGCCAGCGACAGCTTGTCGCCCTTGGTGCCGAGCACCACGTCGGCGGCGGTCGGCTGACCCTTGCCGCCGGGCGGCACCTCGTCGTGGAAGACCAACCGGCTGCCGGCGGGTGACAGCAGGCCGCGCCGGATCACCGAACTGGTCTGCCCCACCGACTTCACCCCGGTCGCCCCGGGCTTCGTCGACGACGACTGGCCGCCGTCGAGGCCGTACCCGGTGTGCCGGCTGGGCAGGCTGCCGAGCACGTACGGGCGGCGTACGTCGCCGAACTCGAACGCGACGAGCACCTGGTCACCCGGCTCCGGCACGAAGAACGCGCCCCCGGCCGGGCCGGCGAAGAGCTGCCCCACCGGCGCCCAGTCGGTCTCGTGGTCCGGCGACAGCCACGGCAGCGCCAGGGTGACCCGGCCCAGGTTCTGCGGGTCCTTGACGTTGCTGACCACCCCGCAGACCACCCCGTCGATCCGGGCCGGATCACCGCCGACGCCGGTCCCGCCGACGTTCGTCAGCCCGAGCAGCGAACGGTCCTCGGCACCGCCGACGGTGAACTCGGTGCGGTAGCCCTCCCCGGTCTCGTCGAAGACGTGCCGGGCGGCGCTGAGCGTCCAGGTGCCGGCGAAGGGTGCGGGCACCCCGTCGACCTTGACGGCCTTGCCGGCGACCAACCGGGCGTCGCCCAGCGCCTCCCCCTCCGCCTCGGCGAACCCGCCACCGACGCTGGCGGCGAGCCCCTTCGCGACCTGGGTGACCGCGCCGTCGGCCCGACCGGGCACGGGCAGCCCCCGGCCGACCAGGACGTGCGCGCGGGGTCCGGGGGCCGGCCCGACGTCACCGACCGCGCTGTTGCCGGCCCGTGGCGGTGCCGCCGCGCCCCGGGGGACGAAGGTGTCGGCGGCGGCGGTCGGCGTCCGGCCGGCCAGGCTCACCCCGTCGGCGGTCGTCGCGGTACGGCTCGCCACCACCGTCGCGGCGACCGGGTCCCAGGCGCGCACCTCGACCTCGGGGGCGAGGTTGCCGGCGCTGACCCGGGGCAGGAAGCGGCGCAGGTTGCCCCGGAAGGTCAACGGCACCGGGCTGCCGGCCCGGCGGGCGGTGGCCGCCCGGCGGAAGTGGAACCGGTCCCCGTCCGCGCCGATCTCGTAGCCGATCTCCCGGGCGCGGGCGCTGAGGAACTCCCAGTCGGTCTGGGCGACCTGGGAGAGGTGGGCCAACCGGCCGGTGGTGGCGTCGATCGTGCCGACCGACAGTTTCGCGGCGGTCGCCACCTGCCGGGCGACGTCGGCATCCGACTGGTTGAGGAAGGTACGCGTCCGCCGTACCCGGTGCAGCCGGTGGTCGTGGGTGTAACCGCGTACCACCACGTGGGCGCTGACGTCCACGAAGTGCCCCTCCACGGCGGTCACCTCGCCGCTGATCAACCGGTGCTCGGCCGAGCCGTCCCCGGTCGGGCCGAAGACCTGCACGGCGGTGCCCAGCTCCAACCCGGCCGTACGCAGCACACTGCCGTCGAGGTCGGCGAAGGTCAGCTCGAACATGTCCGGCAGGGCGGCCTGGGTGTCCACCACCACCCGTACCAGCTGGTCGGCGGCGGCCGTCGGCAGCGCCCGGCCGGCGGTGCCGACGGTGACCCGGGGGCGCAGGGTCGCCGTACCCCAGAGCAGACCGTGCCGGTCGATCGCGGTCATCGTCTCGCCCCCACTACCGCCGCGCCCCGACGGACGCGCCCCTGGCCTGCGCCCGCATCGGGTCGTCGAGCCCGCTGGCCACGGCCCGCTGCCGCCACTGCGCCGGGTCGGTCCGCACCGACCGGGTCGGCACCGGGCCACCCCGCTTGGGGAAGATCTCCCCTTCGATCACGATCAGGTCCAGGGTGGCCTGCGCCCGCACCGGCTGCCCCTCACCGTCGAACCGGGTCAGGTTGACGTTGAGCGTGCTCAGGTTGACGGCCATCGACAGCTTTCCCCAGGTGAACGTCAACCGGGGCAGCTCGATGCTGGACGCGCTGCGGCTCTGCTCGTCGACGCTCGGCGGGCCGGAGAAGGCGATCAGCTTCTGCACGTCCTGGGCCACCCCGGCACCGACCAGCAGCACCTCGCCGGCCATCACCCGCAACGCGGTGTCGGAGGTCAGCTCCACGCCCCGGCCCCGACCGACGAGCTGACTGGCCCGGGAGGAACGGGTGATGCCCATCTTGGCCGGGTTGTAGGAGAACGTGACCCGGCCGAGCGTCGGCGACGACAGGGTGGCCGTCTCCGCCTTGGCCTGCAGGTCGGGGAAGAACCCCTCGTGCACCAGCTCCAGCCGTTCCACCGCGACCTGGTTGCTGTCCGAGGAGAGGTCCGGGCCGGTCCACGACGACGGCCGTACGCCGTAGAGCAGCCAACTGTTGACCGGTTCGCCGTCGGCGTCGAGCAGGGTGATCCGGGCGGTGGTCCGGGTGTCGTCGCCGGTGCCGTCCTGCCACGAGCGCAGCACCCCGACCAGCCACTGTTGCAGTTGCGCGGAACTCTCCCGGTGCACCGCCCGTTCCAGCACGACCGGGGCGTAGCTGACCTCGCCGGGCAGGTGGTACTGGCCGACGTAGTCCCCGGTCACCCGGACCACCTCGGGCCGGAAGTCGGCCCGCAGCCCCCGGCAGGACCGCCACAGCCCGATCGGGACGTCCCCGATGGTCACCTGGAAACGCATCGCCAGGCCGAGCTTGAGGGTCCGCTTGACCCCCGGCCCGTCGCGGAACATCTGCAGCAGGCCACCGGAGGCGAGCCCCTGCGCGGTCTGGCTCGGGTCGCCCAGCATCCCGCCGAGCTGACCTGCGGAGATGGCGGCCATCAGAGCGAGAACTTCACGTCGTCGTGCAGGAAGCCGGTGTGCGCCAACTCCAGGGTCTCGACCGCCACCCCGCTGTGGCTCGGGTCGAGTTCCGACACCGACCAGCCGACCGGGAAGAAGTGCTTCAGGTCCCAGCCGACGATCTTCAGGCCGACGCTGTCGACGAGTTGGATCGTGCCGCTGAGCGGGCGGTACCGGTTGGCCTGCTGGCAGAGCCACTCCTGGACGACCTGCGAGTCGAAGCACACCGCCCGGCTGAGCCTGATCCGGCTGTAGGTCGGCTCCCCCACGTACGTGAAGACGTCGTTGCTGTCCCCGGCCCGGTACTCGCACACCTGCCAGGTCACCCCCAGCCCGGAGACCCGGGACCAGGAGCCGAGGTTGTACCGCTCGTCGTCGATGACCACGAGGTACCGGTGGTTGACGCCGGTGACCTCGAAGAAGCCGCCCATCAAGCGGGCCGCGGTGGAAAGACCGCCTGCCATCGTTTCGCCCTCCTCGTCGCCTCGTCCTGGACCTGCGTCCGTGCGGTCGTGCCACCTGCCGTGCCTCGTGCCACCTGCCGTGCCTCGTGCCACCTGCCGTGCGTCCTGCCGCCTGCCGTGCCTCGTGTCACCTGGTGTGCTCAGCGGAACTGGGTCAGCCGCCCGCTGCGCTCCCGGTCGACCAGCAGCTCCTGCCGGAGTCGCCCCCGTAACCGCCCGTACAGGCGGCCGGCCAGTTCCTCCAGGTCGTCGGGGTTCTCCAGGTCGACCGGCCGGCCCGGCGACCGGTCCGGCACCCGGTCGGCCTCCTGGTCCAGGCGGGCGGCAGTGACCCGCCCCCGGTCGGCCACCGTGCGCAGCTCGGCCCGGAGCCGCTCCACCGCGTCGCGTACCTCGGCGATCCGGCCCGCGCTGCGGTCGATCGCGGGCGCTGCGGTCGCGGCGGCCACCTCGGCCCGCAGGGCGTCCGACGGCGGCCCGGCTGGCGGATCGGCGGCCTGGTCCTGCTGCTGGTCGAGTTCGCCCCGCACCAACGCCCGCAGGTCGTCGAGGGTGGCCGGGGTGTCCATCGACGCCCGCTGGAGCGGGTGGGCCGCAGCCGACGGGCCGGTCAGCGCAACCGACGGGCCGGTCAGTGCGGCCGGCGGGCCGGTCAGTGCGGCCGGGGGCACGCCCCCCGCACCGGGCTTCGCCTGCCAGGTCAGCCCACCGCCGGGGGTGATCCCCCAGGTGCCGGCAGCACCCGCAGGTGTCGGCGCGGCACCCGCAGGCGTCGGCGCGGCAGGTGGCAGCGGACCTCCGACGCCCGGCCCGCCGCCGTCGCCGAAGGCGTGCTCGGCGGCGAGCGCACGCGCCTCCAGGTCCCGGCCGACGCCTGTCGACTCGGCCGGTGGTGTCGCACCGAACGCCCGCTGCTGCACCACGTGGGCCAGCTCGTGGGCGAGCAGCGCGCGGGCGGGCGGCGCATCCAGCGGCCCGGCCGAGGCCGGCAACAGGACTTCACCACCCCGGGTCGCGGCCCGCGCCCCAGCCTGCTGCACCACCTCCGTGGCCGCCGCGCCCCGCCACACCGGCACCGCCGCGACGTCCACGCCGTACCGCTGCCGGAAGCCGTCCACCAGGGCGGCCGGCACCTGCTCCGGCAGCTCCGGGTCGCCCACCGCAGTGGGCGGCGGACCCGCGCGGTGCGCCAGCGACCCGGGCCCCTGCCCGGTGCTCGGTGCCGGGCCCGGCCGGTCGGCCGCCACCGTCGGCACGGCCGTGACGACCCCGATGGGGTACGCCGGGACCTGCGCGTCCACGGCTGGTACGACCGTCGGCCGGTCGACCCGCTCGGCCGACGGTGCGGGTGGGTGCGGGACGACCGACGGCACCGTTTCCGCCTGTCCCGGGCCGGCCGGCGGTCCCTGCCCGGCCCCGCCGTGCTCCCGGTCCACACCCGACGGAGGGCCGGCCGGCGTGGACTGCTCCGGACGCCGGGTGAGGAAGAAGGACGACGGCGGGGACACCGGCTCGGGGCGGTGGGTGTCGCGCCCCACCGGTGGGGCGGGCCGATAGTCCCCGGTGTCGTGCGCTGCCGCCGGACCCGGCCGGTCGTCCACGATGTCGGGCCCCGCCGGTCCTGGCCGTCCCTCCGATGCCGGCCGCTCCGCAAGGTCCGTGAGTGGCCGACTCCCGGACGCCGACCAATGGTCAGCGTCCGCGAGTAGCCGACTCCCGGACGCCGGCCGCCCGGCAGGGTCCGCGACCGGCAGGTTCTCGGACCCCGGTCGTCCGGCCGGCTCCGTGCCCCGGGTCGGTGCCGTGGCACCTGCGACCGGCGAGGTCACGCCGTCCGGTGTTCCGCCGGGCGGGTGCGCCAGCGGTGCGGCTTCCGATCCGACCACGGCACCCGCCTCGTCGAGGGTCCCGCCCCGGTGGTCCGCCGGCCCGGTAGCCTGCGCCGGATACTCCGGACGGTCCTGCCCGACGCCCGCCGGCCGGCCCTGCCCGACGCCCGCCGGCCGGCCCTGCCCGACGCCCGGCGGCCGGTCCTGCCCACCGCCCGCCGGCCGGTCCTGCCCGACGTGCGGCGAGCCGTCCCGCCCACGGTCGGCGGGAGCGTCGCGGCCACTGCCGGTGGCATCGTCCGGGCCGACCCGGCCGCCCGGGTCGGGCTGGTCCCGGGTGGCGGACCCGGCTTCCTGGGTGGCGGGCCCGACGGGTCGCCCCGGGGCGGCGGTGGGCGGGGCGGTAGTGCCACCCGAATCGGCTGATCCCTGTTCCGCCGGGGAGGCCGGTTCCTGGCCCGGTCGCGCGGTCGTCGGTCGGGCGGTGCGGCCCCGGCGTCCGGCGAAGGCCACCTCGACCGGGCGCACCTCACCGGCCGACGGCGGGGTCCCCTCCGGGTCGCTCCGACCGTCGTGACCGGGGGCGGTGGTGGCCGCCCCCCGGCCGGTGTCCGGCTGCGCCGGCCGGGCACGCCCGCTGCCGCCCGATGCCCGGGACTCCTCGGCGGCCCGGGTGGCCTCCGCCGCCAGGTAGGCGACCTCGAATCCCGGTGGCGGCCAGACCTGCGCGGTGGGCAGACCGGCGGCGGCGAACTGCGCTGCCGTCCGGGCGGCTGCGGCATCCACGCCGGCCTCGTCGGATCGCCCGGCGGACGTTGGTCCCTGCGGATTCTCCGGCCCAGCCGGCGGACCCGGTGCCGGGAAGGCGCCCTCTCCGCCGGGCCTGCCCGCCGTCCCGCTCGGGCCGTGCCCCACCGTCGAACCCTCGTCTACGGCCGGACCACCGGCCACGTTCCATCCCACGTCCGGCGACGAAAAGCTGTCTCCCGCCGGACCCGGAATCGCCCCCGGCACCACCGCCGGCCCACGGTCGAGGGCCGAACCGTGGCCGGAAGTCACACCACGGCCGGGGGCCGAACCGTGATCGGGAGCCAGACCATGACCGGGGGCCGAACCGTGATCGGGAGCCAGACCACGGTCGAGGGCCGAACCGTGATCGGGAGTCAGAGCACGGTCGAGGGCGGGACCGTGGCTGCCCCACCGGGTCGGAGCGGTCGGCGGGCGGTGGGCCGCACCGGTGTCGTACCGGATCGGGGTCGGGTCGGTGACCGCAGCCGGCCCGACGGACCGCGCGGAGACCACCGGGACCGGGCCGGGAAACGGGCGGCGAGCGGAGGTCGGGGGCCACGACGGGTCGTCCGTGGCGGTCCCCGGTTGCGGGATGGTCACCATCGCCGCGGCGGGTGCCACGGTCAGCAAAGGCAGGCTTGGCAGGACCGGGTACCGGTCGGTGGGCACCGGCGACGCGAGCGGCACCGGCGACGTGACCGGAACAGGTGCCCCGACCGTCCGGCGACGACGTGGCCAGAACGGCTGTCCGGGCCGTAACGACCAGGCCATGCCCACCTCCTTCAGATTCCGGTACGGGTGTGCGGCGTCGGGCTGCCGGGTGGGTCAGGAGTCGCCCGGTCGGCCGCCGGCCAGGTCCACCGCGAAGCGCCCCCCGCAGCTGGGGCAGGCCACTTCGGCCCCGGTGTGCCCCTGCTGGTTGACCCGCCGGTAGAGGTCCTGGAGGAAGGCCAGGTCGGAGGCGAAGAGGTGCTCGATCACGTCGACGTCGACGGCCTGCACCCCGCCGATGCGGGTGACCGTTCGGGCGAGCAGCAGCACGGTGAGGAACGCCGGATTGTGGCGTACCCGGGGATCGCCCTGGGGGGTGATCTCGTCGCGGGCGGTGGCCAGCCGCATGGTGCCCTCGCGGTGCACCCCGCCCCGGTCGTCGACCAGCCCGCGCGGCAGCACGAACGGGTACTCGGTCCGCAGGCCCGCCGCCGGTCCGGCGGCGGGCTCGGCGAGGCTAGATGCGCGCATTGAAGTCGAACAGGTCGTCGCACATCAGCGTGACAGTCTGGTAGACGATGTCGGTGGCTCCGGCCTTGACCCCGCTGACCTCCACCCGCGACGGCCAGGCGTTGGTCATCATGTACGTCAGCCGGGCGTCGCCGTTGAGGTCGTCACCGGGGCCGTAGAGCTTCAACGCGCAGTCCCGGTAGGCGTCGTACATCATGTTGCGCACCTTCTGGTGCCAGAGCCACAGGTCGCCGTTGAGGTCGAGGCCCCGCTTGAGGGTGACCGTCGGCGGCTTGGTCCGACCGAAGTGCCGGGAGAAGATCGGCCCGGTCGTGCCGGCGGCCATGTACTCCGCGTTCTCCACCTCGCTGCTGATCCCGACCAGTTCGGCGAAGTTGATCGCCGACATGCCCGGCACCTCCAGCCGGAAGACGGCGGCACTGATGATCTGGGTGTTCTGCTTCGGGTCCTGGGTGCCCTGACCGGCCATGCTCGGTTCTCCTGGTCTCGTCGTCGCTCAGGTCGGGTGCTCGCCGCGGGCCGGTCAGTCGCCGGAGCCCTGGGAGAGCTGGGAGAGGCGGAACACCACGAACTCGGCCGGCTTGACCGGGGCGATGCCGATGTCGACGGTGAGGATGCCGGCGTCGAGGTTCTCCGGCGGGTTGTTCTCGGCGTCGCACTTGACGAAGAACGCCTCGGACCAGGTGTCGCCCATCAGCGCGCCGCTGCGCCAGACCCGGCGCAGGAACATCGTGATGACCCGGCGTACCGCGTCCCAGAGGCGGGGGTCGTTGGGTTCGAAGACCACCCAGTTGGTGCCGAGCAGGATCGACTTCTCGATCCAGTTGAACAGCCGCCGGACGTTGAGGTAACGCCACTCGGCGTCGCTGGACAGGGTCCGTGCGCCCCAGATCCGGATGCCCTGCCCGGGGAAGGCCCGGATGCAGTTGACCCCGATCGGGTTGAGCTGGTCGTGTTCACCCTTGGTCAGCCCGCTCTCCAGGGCGAGCGCGCCCCGGATGATCTCGTTGGCGGGTGCCTTGTGGACGCCCCGGGTGTCGTCGTTGCGGGCCCACACCCCGGCGACGTGCCCGCTGGGCGGCATGAAGACCGCCCGGCCCTGCGCCGGGTCCATCACCTTGACCCAGGGCCAGTAGAGGGTCGCGTACTTGGAGTCGTAGCCGGCGACGTCCATCCGCCATTCCTTGAGGCGCTGCGGGTGCAGGCCGGGCGGCGGGTCCAGGATGGCCACCCGGTCACCCATCAGCTCGCAGTGCGCGATCATCGCCAACTGGACGGCCTTGAACGCCTCGTCGTCGATGGCCCCCTGCTGGTGGGCGGCGGCCAGGTCGGGCACGCAGAGCATGGTGATGTCCTCGATCGCCTCCAGCCCGGCGAAGCCGGTCCGGTCGCTGACGTCACCGACGTAGTCCTCGGCGCGTACCCGCAGGTCACCGGTGCCGGTCGTGGTGGCCGGCAGCGCGGGCGCGGCGAGGGTGACCTCGGCGCCGCGTCGGGGCGGGGCGAGGGTGGCGCCCTTCGCCTCCTCGATCTGGATCAGCTTGGACTGCTGGCGGACGGCGGTGACGACGTTGCCCGCACCGCGCTTGGTGGTCAGGTTGTCCAGCGTCTCGACCGGCTTGCCGGCCTGCTTGACGACGAGCTTGAACGCGTCGTCGCCGCCCTCGGAGGCGTCGGCGACCTCGACCGAGAGGTCCTGCCCGGCCGGGCCGGGCAGCGCGGCCCGCACGGTGAAGGAGAGCCGCCCGTTGTCGCCGGCCGCCGGTACGGCCGCGGCCGGGTACGACTCACCGGCGGCTTCGGCGGCGGCGGAGTCCGCGCCGGCACCACCACCCACCCGGACCACGTACGCGGAGCCGCCGCCGTTGAGGAAGTAGCCGTAGACCGACAGCGGCAGGAAACTGCCCGCCACGAAGCCCCCGAAGGTGCGGGTGTACTGCGTCCAGTTCGTGATCAGTGTGGGCTCGTCGACCGGCCCCTTCTCGGCGAAGCCGACGAACGCGGCGACGGCCGTCCCGACCGCTTCGATCGGCCTCGACCCGGAGGAAACCTCCTCCACGTAGACGCCCGGCGACAGATACGTCGGCATCGAACCTCCTGTACGACGGTGTGATGGGGCCGAGCTTGCCAACGCCGGCCGGCCGCGAGGGCTGCCCGCCGGACCGCCGCCGGGGTAGGCAGTTCTGCCCCCAAGGGCAACCGATCCGCCCCGACGGCCTGCCCGGCCGCCGGGCGCGGTGCCGTCCGGGCAGCGGGCAGGGTGGGTGGATGATCTGGGATGTCGACCTGTCGGTCCGGGCCTGGCTGGGCCACTACCTGCCGTCGGACGTGCCGGTCGTCTTCGACCCGCCGGACCGGTGTGCGCGGCGCGGCGAGGGTGACCTGGTCTCGGCCTTCCTGCTGGACGTCGAGGAGGACTCGGCGGGCGTCTCGGCGACCTGGGACGAGTTGCGCGACGCCAACGGTCAGCTGGTGGGGCGTCGCCCACCGGGCCGCCGGTACCGGTTCAGCTACCTGTTGACCGCCTGGGCCACCGACACCGAGCGGGAGCACCGGCTGCTGGGTGAACTGCTGGTCGGCTGTGCGAGCTGCACCGCCCTGCCGGCCCGGTTCCTGACCGGTGCGGTGGCCCGGGCGAACCAGCCGGTGGTGGTGCGCTCCGCGCCCCGGCGCGAGGGGGACACCGGTTCCGCCTGGGTGGCGCACGGCGGGACCGCCCGGACCGGGTTGCACCTGCAACTGCTCGTGCCGTTCGTGCCCGAGCCGCAGACCGACCTGGCACCGCCGCCGCGTGAGGTCAGCGTCAACAGTGGCGGTGGCCGCCCCGGCGGTCCGGGTGGCCCGCCGGGCCCCCGGCCCAGGGGTGGGATCAGCGAGCCCCGCTGACGCCCCGCCGTCTTCCCGGTCGCCCGGCCCGCCCTGCCGGTCCCCGGCCACCCGGGCGAGGGCTGTCCCGCCGGGTCGCCGGTTGCCCGATCAGGCTTTCCGTTGCCCGTTCAGGTAGCCACGGCTGCCCCTTGGTGTTCCTCGTTCGTGGTTCTGCCGGCCCATCCGCGCGGCGAGACTGCCCGCATGAGTGTCGCTGTGGGACTTGTCGAGACCGACCTCACCGTCGCCGCGGGCGGCACGGTCGGCTGCACCGTCCGGGTGCGTAGCACCGCCGCCGTCGTCGACCGGTTCACCCTGGACGTGGTCGGCGACGCCGCACCGTGGGCCGAGGTCGAGCCGGCGACGATGAACCTGCTGCCCGGCACCGAGCAGGAGGCCCGGGTGACGTTCACACCGCCGCGTGCGGCGACCGTGCCGGCCGGCAGCGTCGCCTTCGGGGTACGGGTCCGGGGGCGGGAGAATCCCGAGGGTTCGGTGGTCGAGGAGGGCACCGTCACCGTGCAGCCCTTCGTGGAGCTGGCGGCGGAGCTGGTGCCCCGCACCTCCCAGGCGCGTCGCGCCGCCCGGCACCAGCTGGTGATCGACAACACCGGCAACGTCGAGACCACGGTCGAGGTGCTGCCGGCCGATCCGGACCGCCTGCTGACCTTCCGGGTGCTGCCGGTCGCGCCGGTGCTGCGTCCGGGCACGGCCACGTTCGTGAAGCTGCGGGTACGTCCCCGGAAGCGGTTCCTGCTGGGCCCGGACCGCAACCTGCCGTTCCAGGTGGCGGTGACCCGTCCCGACGCCGAGCCGATCACCAGCGACGGACTGCTGGTGCAGCGGTCCGTCCTGCCGGCCTGGTCGCCCCGGGTGGTGCTGGTGGCCGCCGCGGTGGCGGTCGCCCTGGTCGGGCTCTGGTTCGCGGTGCTCAAACCCACCGTGCAGTCCACCGCGAAGGAGGCCGCCAAGGTGGAGACCAAGGAGTTGTCCCAGGAGGTGGCCGAGGTGAAGACCCAGGCCAGCGAGGCGGCGGAGACCGCCGAGAAGGCCGAGAAGGTGGCCATCGTCGCGGCCGGCGCCAGCCCGAAACCGAGCGCGGCCCCGAGCCCGACGACCGAGACCGGGAAGGGCAACGGCAACGGGCCGGGTGCCCAGGGCGGGACGCTGGACAACGCCGACCCGGAGACCGCCGCCGACTTCCGGGTGGCGACCAGCGCGTCGCCGACCACCGCCAACGAGTTCACCCTCTCCACCTACCGGCCGGCCGACAAGAAGGTGCTCTGGGTGACCGACATCGTGTTGCAGAATCCGCACGGCGACGCCGGGCTGCTCCAGGTGCGGCGGGGCGACACCGTGCTGCTGGAGACCGGCCTGAACAACTTCCGCGACCTGGACTACCACTTCGTCCAGCCGTTGCGGTTCTCCGCCGGTCAGCCGGTGACCGTCGCGGTGAAGTGCGCGAACCCGGGCACCACGGCGTGCACCCCGGCCGCGTACTTCGCCGGACAGCTCGTGCCGGTCGCGCCCACCCCGAGCCCCTCCCCCAGCCGATGAGCGACCCGCACCCCACCGTCGGGCAGGTCCCCGGTCCGGACACCACCGATCCGGCCGCCAGCGCCCACCGGGCGGGCACCGTCCCGGGCCCGGCACCGATCCGTACGGCGGTCCGTTCCCGCGACCCGATCTCCCAGGCCGGTGTCATGGCCCAGCTCGGCACTGCGGCGACCGACGACCCGGTCGGCGCGCGACCGGTGGTGCTGGCCGAACCCGACGACACCCCGGACATCCTGGTGATCGTCGCCGACACGGTGGACGGGTGGCTGCTGGCCCAGCTCGACGCGTTGACCGGCCGGCCGGCTCCCCGACCGGTGCTGGTGGTCGGGCAGCTCGACGACACCGCCGGGTTGCAGGCGATCGAGGCGGGTGGTCTCAGTCTGGTACGCCGTTCGGAGAGCACCGCCACCCTGCTGCGCGACGTGGTCCGGGCTGCCGCCCGGGGCGAGGCGCGGCTCCCCACCGACCTGCTCAGCTCGCTGCTGACCCGGGTCGGTCGGGCCCAGCGGCAGGTGCTCGCCCCCCGGGGGCTGACCATCCTGCCGCTGTCACCGCGCCAGCTCGCGGTGCTCCGGATGATCGCCGCCGGGGCGGACATCGCGACGATCGCCCGGGAGCTGTCCTACTCGGAACGCAGCATCAAGAACATCGTGCACGAGATCACCACCCAGCTCGGTGTCCGCAACCGCACCCAGGCGGTCGCGCACGCCATCCGCGAGGGGCTGATCTGACCGGTTCCGCTGCCCAAGGGAGGGTTCCATCGTGGGCGTACCTGCCGCGAAGCTCGGTGACAAGGTGGTCGGCACCGACACGCACATCATCATGGTGCCCTCGCCGACCGGGCCGGTGCCGACACCCACCCCGATGCCCTTCGCCGGGACCATCGCCAACGGGTGCAGCACCGACGTGCTGATCGAGGGCAAGCCGGCCGCCGTGGTCGGCAGCGTCGCGGTGAACTCCCCGCCGCACCTGCCGACCGGGGGGCCGTTCCAGACGCCACCGAACAACCAGGGCACGATCATCGCCGGCAGCGCCCTGGTGCTGATCAACGGTAAGCCGGCGGCCCGGCACGGCGACAAGGTCAACACCTGCAACGACCCCGCTCCCCTGCCGGCCGGCAGCATCATCGCCACCGGTCAGGTGCTGGTCGGCTGACCGGGGTACGGGCCCTCGGCGATCCCGCCGGGGGTGGCTCGGCGGTGGCCCGGGTCCCGGGGCGCACCGGCCGTGGCCCGGGACCGGTGCGCCCCGACGGGTGGGCCGGTCAGCGACGGCGGGTGAAGGGGCCCGGCTGGGCGGTCGCCGACTGCACCAGGAACGTACCGCTGGTCACCTGGCCGACCGCCGGCACCGAGGCGAGCGCGGCCCGGGGACCGGCGATCCCCTCCTCGAAGACCACCATCGGCACCGCGAACCGGCCGGACGCGTCGGCGACCACCGGCACCGCGCCGGTGCCGTCGACCCAGGTGACCAGCACCTCGGCCCCCGCCGGAAAGCCCTGGCCGAGCGCGGTGACCACCTGGCCGGGACGACCGACGCCGGGGTTGAACTGCAACGTCGGGCTGCGACCCGAGACGCTCAGCGCCAGCGACTGGGCGGCGACCCCGCCGGTGTCGGTGGCGCTGGCGAGGCTGAGCACCGACGTCGCGGCCCCGATCGCCCGGGGGGTGGCGGTGAGGGCCACCGTGCAGGACCGGGCGACGGCCAGGGTTCCGCCGCAGGTCGAGGCGGTGACCGCGAACACCGCCGGGGACGGCTGTTCGGCGAGGGCGGCGGCCACGGTCAGCGGGTAGTCGCCGCTGTTGGTGAGGGTCACCGTCCGGGTCGCCGAGGGCACGCCGAGGGGGGCCTCCCCGAGGTCGAGCGCGGCGGCGTCGGAGTGCAGCACCGGTACGTCCGGCGCCGCCCCGCTGACGTTCACCACCAGGCGTTCCGGTTCGCCCTGCACGATGCCGTCCACGGAGACTTCCAGGTGGCAGGCGTACTCCCCGTTGCGGGCGGCGGCATCGACCGCGACGGAGACGGTGAGGTCGACGGTGCCGCCACTGTCGACGGTCTGCTCGGCCGGGGTGACCGAGGCCGAGAGCTGCGGGTCGCAGTCGGTGGTCCGGGCGCTGACGGTGGCCTGGATGGCGCGGATGCCGGCCAGGATGGCGTTGGAGACCTCGGCCGGGCCGGCGGCGTCGAGCAGCACGCCCCCGGTCTGCCGGGTGATCTCGGTGAACTGTCCGGACTCGTCGAGGGAGTAGCTGCCCGGGTTGCCGACGTCCACGGCCACCACCCGCACGCCCCGGGTGGTCAACGCCTGGATCGTCCCGGCGAGGTCGTGGCCGACGCTCGGGTCGTGCGACGGCGCGTCCCCGAAGATCACCACGATCGGGCTGCTCTCGGTCCGCAGGCCGACCGCTCCGGTGGCGACGGCGTACAGGGCGTTCAGGCCGGCCTCCGGGCCGTCGCCGCCGCCGGCGGCGGTCCAGACGTTCACCGCGTCCTGCACCTCGGACGGCACGGCGGTCAGGTCCCGGTTGAGCCGGAAGACGAACTCGTCGCCCTCGTCCCGGAACTCGGCGACCGCGAAGCGGGCGTCGGGTTGGACGGCGCTGATGTCGCCGATGATCCGTTTCGCGTTGACCCGGACGTCGTTCAGCGCCGCCTGCATGCTGCCGGTCGTGTCGGCGAGCAGCACCACGTCGGGGCGGGGCGGGATGGTCGCGGTGGTCACCGTGCGGGTGACCACCGCCGAGCCACCGGGGGTCAGCCCGAGGGTCGTCCCGGCCGGCTCGCCGACCAGCGGGGCGGCGCCGTCGCTCACGCTGATCCGCAGCGCCGGGCCACCGGCCGGTCGCGGTGCCGCGAAGAACTCGGCGTACGCCGCCGGCGGCGCCCCGGCCACCAGGAGTGCCACCACAGCGAGCGCCGACGTGGCGCGCAGGGACCGGGACGCTGATGCAGCCATGGGGGCCAGTGAACGCGGCCCGCCCGGGTCGGCCGCAACCCCACGGGAAGCCCTCCGGGCAGTCCCGCCTGCCCCTTCGGGCACCATCCCACCACCGCCGGCGGTCGTCACCCTACTGCGGCCGGGCCGACAGCACCCGGACGTCGAGCCCACCGGAGCAGCGCCGGACCACCGCCGCCACGCTCTGCTCGTGGCTGGTCCGCACCGGGTCGACAGTGAAGTACGCCTTGCGGCCCCGGCCGTGGCGTACCACGTAGCTCTCGGCCGTGCCACCGGCCCACGGGTCCCCGAACGTCTTGAGCACGTTGTAGATCGGGGTGTCCATGTCGCTCTCGTCGGTGTAGAACATCACCAGGTCCTTGAACTGCACGTAGTGCGCGTACGCCCCCTCGTCGGTGAGGGTGGCGATGATCCCGGTGTTGTGCGCGTTCAGCGCCGAGTCGATCGTGACCGTGATGAAGACGTACTGCGGGAAGACGTGGATGGTCATCCGGTCGTCCCGGTACATCCGGGGCATCCGCTCCATCGCCGAGCCGATCATGGTGGCGAGTTCGTCCACGTCCACCCCCCACAGGCCGACGAGGGCCTGCGTCTGCGCCCAGGAGTAGAGGCCGGCCAGGTTGGAGTTGGCCTCCGGGTTCAGGGTGAAGGCCACCCCGATCTTGAACTCGCCGTGCTGCCACTGCGGCGCGTCCTCCCCCTGCACCAGCGGCTCCGCGAACCGGACCGACTTCTCCGGGCCGGGGGCCACCACCAGGTCGTCGTCGGACGCGATGTGCCCGAACGCCCGGTCGTACCCGGAGTAGTCGTAGCTGGCCTCCTCCTCGTCCTCGCTCTCCTGCTCGCTCTCCTCCTCCTTGCCCCTGTCCCCGTAGCCGTGTGCCTCCGCCGCGAGGGTCTGGCAGGAGGTGACGAAGGCGGGCATCACCTCCGGGACGGACAGCGCCATGACGGCGGCCTGCTGCACCTCCTCCCGCCAGAGCGCGAAGAGCTGGGCGTCGTCGCGCAACTGCTCGGCCAGGGCGGCGAAGTCGTCGTCGTCGCGGAGTTCGACCGGCACGTCCGGGTTGCGGCGGGCGGTCTCCGTCAGTGCCGTGGTCATCGCCCAGTCGTCCCACGGCCGGGGAAGCTGGCGCTCGAACGTGTCCAGCGTCGCCTGCACGTCATCGCCGTGCCGGTAGGTGACCAGCAGGTACTCCAGGCTGCGGATCAGGTCGTGGCGGTCCGGATGCATCTGCGCGATCCACCGGCCGAACATCCGGGTGCCGTAGTCGCCGTCGAGGACGGTGGCGAACTCGACGGACTCGAAGTAGTCCGGGCTCTGCGTGGCATCGTCCCAGTAGTTCTCGCGCCAGGTCATGACCGCTCTTTTCACGTCGGCGACAGTCAACCCGGCCACCCTGCCCCGGGCACCCGCCCGCGGGGTACGCGACCGCCGGCCGCCTTAGGGGCAGTTCCTCCTGCCCCTGCGGGCACGCGGGCCAACGGATGACCCCGACGCCGCCGCCGGGACGCGGCAGCGGCGGCCGGACGCGCGGCACCGCGGCCACGAAGTGGACGGCGGCGGCGGTCGTCACCCGTCCCACGCCGAGAGCCGGAAGATCAGTTATCCGTTGCCCCAAGAACAACTCCACCGACGCAACGGATAACTGATCTTCCGCTGCGCATCAGGCACGCCCCATCTCTTCCGGCCAAGACCACTTCACGTCACCGTCCTATGCCGAAAGTATTGACGCCAACACATGTCAAGACATACCGTTCGTTCGGGGGTCGTCACCGTAAGCGATACAATGATCACAGATCTTGGCGCGCGACAGCCTGACACCTTCCCGGCACGGGTCACCCCGCCCGCGCCCTCGGCACCTGCGCACATTCACCGCAGTTCACGCTGAATTCCCGCCATCCCGCCACGGAAGGACGCACCGTGCCAAAGGATCAGCAACAATGGAGCTGGCAGCAGGACACCCATCCCGCCGTTCTCTACAGTTCCCGCCCGGACGGAACGGTCCAGTGCCACCTCTCCCCCCGAAACTGCGTCATCCGCCCAGGAGCGGTCGGGTTCTGCCGGGTACGCGCCAACCGCGGCGGTGAACTGGTGACGCTCAACTACGGCAAGTCGGTCGCCATGACCGAGGAGACGATCGAAACCGAGGCCGTCTACCACTACGCCCCCGGCGCCCGCATCCTTTCGATGGGAAACATCGGCTGCATGATGAACTGCGACTACTGCCACAACTGGCAGACCTCGCAGGCGCGGTTCGTAGAGGACCAGTCGGTGCATTACTACACCCCGGAACAGGTCGTGCAGAGCGCCCTCGAAAGAGGGATCCAGGTCATCTCCTGGACCTACAACGACCCGGTCGTCTGGCACGAATTCGTCCTGGACACCGCCCGGCTCGCCCGCGAGCACGGCCTGGTCAACCTTTTCAAGTCGGCGTTCTACATCTCACTCGAAGGGGCCAAGGAACTCTGCGAGGTCATCGACATCTTCAGCATCTCGCTCAAGTCGATGGACCCCACGTTCTACAAGCGGGTGACCAAGGGCCAGCTGCAGCCCGTCCTGGACGCCACGGCCTACGTGTTCGACCGGGGCAAGCACGTCGAGGTTTCCAGCCTGCTGGTCACCGACGCCAACGACACCGAGGGCGACGCGCGGAAACTGTCCCGCTGGGTGCTCGACCGGCTCGGCCCCGACGTGCCCGTGCACTTCGTCCGCTTCCACCCCGACTACAAGTACACCCACGTCGACCGGACCCCGGTCGAGCGGCTGGAACGGGCCCGGGAGATCGCGCTGGAGGAGGGGGTCCGCTACTGCTACCTCGGCAACGTCTACGACAACGAGGCGACGAACTCCTACTGCCCGCACTGCGGTCTGCTGGTGGTCGAGCGGTACGGGCTGATCGCGTCCCCCGTCGGGCTCACCGGGGAGGCCCACTGCCAGGGGTGCGCCAAGCCCCTGCCGTTCCGGCTGCTGGCGGCACCGGACAACACCGCGCTCGACATTCTCGACGTCGACGCCGCCGACCTGCACCACATCGAGCACGAGTGGCGCGGCGACGTCAAGGCCGTACACGTGGAGTTGTCCAGTGAGGCGTCCGCGGCGCACGAGGTGACCGTCCGCGTGCTGGGCGGGGCCTCCCACGGCCGCGAGGTCAAGCGGGTGCCCATCCTGCCGGGTTCCCAGTACCGCTTCATCGCGTGCAAGTCCGCCTCGGACGACCGCGGCGTCAGCGTGCAGCTGCCCCCCGGCGTCCACGCCAACCTCTACGAGGTGTACGACCGGGCGCACTTCCCCATCAGCACGGTCCTGGAGATCCAACACTCCAGCGACGCCGTCCCCGAGGCCGCGATCCGACTCCAGGAGACCCGCCGTGCGTAGCGGCACCGACTATTTCGTCGTGCACCTCGACGAGCAGGAGTCCGCGGTGCTGGTCACCGGCAACCACCGCATCGCCCGAATGCCACGGGAGGTGGGTGAGCGCCTGGAACAGGGGATCGAGCACCTGCGTGCCGAGGAACACTCCGCCTGGGAGGCTTTCACGCTGACCCCGGACGCCGACAGCAACGCCGAGACGCTGCGCGCCAGCTCGCTGGCCGACGGTGCGGACTTCGCGGTCAACGTGAACCTGACGAACATCTGCAACCTGGCCTGCACGTACTGCTTCGCCGAGGGCGGCGACTACGGCCGGATGAAGGAAGCCATGGGCGAACACTCCGTGGCGTGGATCTTCCGCTTCATCGACGAGAACGTGGCACCCGGCCAGCGGGTGCGCTTCGAGTTCTTCGGCGGCGAGCCGCTGGCCAACTTCGCCCTGATCAGCAAGATCTGCGAGCGGGCCGAGCGGGTGGCCGACGAGCGGGGGGTGACGTTCGTCCACCGCATCTCCACCAACCTCACGCTGATGCCCACCGGCGTCATCGACCTGTTCCGCCGGCACCGGTTCATCGTCTCCGTCTCCCTCGACGGGCCCCGGGAGGTGCAGGACCGCAACCGTCCGTCCAAGAACGGCAGCGGCTCGTACGACCGGATCATGCGCAACCTGTGGACGCTACGCAGGGAAGCGGGCGACAACGTCATCCTCGTGGCCCGGATGACCATCGCGACGGAGACGCCGACCCTGCTCGACAGCGTGCGCGAGCTGTGGGAACTCAACCTGTTCGACTTCTTCCAGATCTACCCCGGCGTCTATCCGATCGACCAGCAGGGGCGCAGCGTCGCCCTCACCCTGACCCTGGGCGACAAGGTGCTCAGCAGTCCACGCCAGGTCACCTACGTCAACCACTTCCTGCGGCCCGGCATGATCGAGCAGTTCCGCGACTTCCTGCACGCCTACCCGTCGTTCTTCACGCCCGACAACCGCTTCGCCGGGGTGCTCGAGTACGAACGCACCGCCCAGATGATGATCGAGGGTCTCACCGCGTTGTCGTTCTGTTCCGGCGGGCGGACCTACTACACCCATTCGCCGGACGGCACCATCAGTCCCTGCCACCGTCTCGTCGGCGACGAGGCGTTCGACGTGGGGACCGGCGAGGACGGGCTCACCGTGCCGCACCCGGAATGGCGTCGCACCGTCGACGAGCATCCCGTCTGCGGCCAGTGCTGGGCGCGCTACCTGTGTGGTGGCGGCTGCCGCCAGGAGAACTTCGTCGCGAGCGGGGACCTCAACGTGCTCAACGAGGAGTCCTGCCGGTACCAGCTGATGCTCGCCGAGGAGATGGTCCGGCTGGTGGGCCGGTCCGGCTCGGACTACCGGGACCGGCGGCGCGAGGTCTTCGACGACCTTTTCGTGTCGTGCGGCAGGCCGGTGGTCCCGAACGGTCGGGTCAGCAATGCGCTGCCCGACGTAGCCACGCAACCGTTCACGCCGATTTACTGAGCGAAGCGGAGGAATCGCAGATGTATCAGCCCGAGGGCCAGATCATCCGCCGCAACATCCACACCTACCCCTTCAAGTACCGCTACGTGGACTACGACGACTACTTCCGGCGGCAGAGCGCGGTGCTCTATCTGCACGTGCCGTTCTGCATCAAGAAGTGCGGGTTCTGCGACTACACCGTCTATGTCAACAAGAACGAGTCACACTTCGCGCGGTATGTCGACGCGCTGGAGAAGGAAATCCGCAACTTCGCCACCAACCGCACCTTTCCCGGATTCTCGATCGACGCCGTGTACTTCGGCGGTGGGACGCCCGGAATCCTGACCGGTGAGCAACTGGTCCGCCTGCTCGACGCGTGCCGGGAAACGTTCGAATTCAACGACGGCTGTGAGATCGCCCTCGAATTCGACCCGTCGACCGTCGACCCGCACAAGGTCGAGACACTGGTGGCCGGCGGATTCAACCGGGTGAACGTGGGGGTGCAGGCGTTCGACGACCGGCTCCTGGAGATCTGCAACCGCTCGCACGACGTGGCGACCGCCGAGAACGCGTACCGCATGGTGGTCGACGGTGGGTTCCGGCACACCAACATCGACCTGATCTTCCCGCTGCCGGACCAGTCCCTCGACGACTGGAAGCGCAGCGTGGACCGGGCCATCGAGCTGGAACCGGCCTGCATCACCGCGTACGGCCTGGAGATCTGGCCCAAGACGGCCTTCCACACCCTGATCGGCTCGGGCAAGATGCAGCTGCCGTCGCCGGCCGAGGAAGCCATGATGTACGAGTACGCCATCGACGCGTTGGAGGCCGCCGGGTTCCGTCGGCGCAGCTCCACCGGGTACTTCCACCCGGACCGGTGCCCCGACCTGTCCCGCTTCCTGGAATATTACTGGCGCACCTGGCCGATGATCGGTTTCGGGGTGTCGTCAAAGAGCGTGATCCATGACCGCCTCTACGTCAACGTCCAGCCCCTCAAGCGGTACTACGAGATGGTGGACGAGGGCAGGATTCCCATTGACTTCGCCACGGTGCTCACCAAGGAGCAGGAGATGCGGCGGGTCATGATCCGTGGCCTGAAGATGTGTGAGGTATCCCAGACGGAGTTCCTGCAGCGCTTCGGCGTACCGATGGAGTCGGTTTTCGGCAGCGAGCTCCAGGAGCTGGTGGACAAGGACTGGCTACGCCTGGAGGGCGACCGATACGAGCTGACCAGGGCAGGTCAACTGTATTCGACCAACGTCTATGAGATGTTCTACACCCGGGAGGACCTGAGCCCGGCGGACGGCGACGAGGTCAGATTCGGGATATCTGAGCTTATGGAATAGCCCATACCTGGTAGTGTCCCGCAGTGTCGTAACGCGCGCACTGACGGGGGACGCTGCGATGTCTGTCATGATGGGATACCTGCTGGCCGGGCTGTTGGCCGGGCTGGCAGTAGCGGTGCCACTGGGCGCCATCGGGCTGCTGGTCATCCGCACCGGTCAGGCCCGGGGCCTACGGGTGGGCCTGGCGGCGGCGCTGGGCGTCGCCACGACCGACCTGGTCTTCGCCGCACTGGCGGTCTCGGTCGGCGGCGGCGTCGCCGCCGCCGTCGGGTCGCTCCTGACACTGATGCGGATCATCGCCGGTGCCGTCCTGGTACTCCTGGGGGCGCGGGAACTGCTCGCCCTGCGTCGGCTGAAAGGATCGACGACCCCTGGTGGGCCGACGGATCGTGGCATGCCGACCACCGGGCTGCGCGCCTACCTGCTCCTCCTGGGCCTCACCGCAGCGAACCCACTGACCATCGGCTACTTCGCCTCGGCGGCGGTGGGCATCGGCGGCACGATGTCCTGGGGTGCCGGCGTGCTCTTCGTAGCCGGCATCTTCGCCGCCTCGGCGGGCTGGCAGGGGCTGCTGGTGGGAGTCGGAGCGGTCTCCCGCAAGCTCATGACGCCGAGGGCCGGGCAGGTCCTCACGGCAGTGTCCGGCACCCTCATGATCGTTCTGGGCATCTACGCCGCGAGCGACCCATACCTCTGATCCGCCCGCGACAACACGGACCGCTCAACGGCCCGCAACACCGCCGTCGTCGACGCCGTCATGACCCGCATCGCGGCCATGACGGCGTCGACGGAGTTCGGGCAGCAGGTTCACCGTGGGCGGCGATCCGACAGGGGTTGTCCCGCAGCCGGTCGAAGTTCATCGACGATCGGTACTTTGCCCGCTGGACCTCAGCTGGTCCCCCGGCAGGATTCGAACCTGCGACACACGGTTTAGGAAGGCGACTGCGGTGGGTTGGTGAGCGTGTCCTTGACCTGGACGTCCGTGTCGGTCATCTGCCGGACGCGTCAAGATCATTGCACGTACTCTGCATGGCCCCCGGTCCGGCGTCTTCGACTGCTGCGTCCGCCCGACGAGGTACATCCGAGTCCGTGAGCCAGCGGTGGTCGTAGCCAAAATGATCCCAGTGAGAACGCATCCATCGTTGCTTCCGGACAGAGGAGGTACGCCACAGGTACCTCAAGTTGTCGCCCAGCAGATGCCGTCGCTCCGGGGCGACACAGCCGGGTAGCCCATGGCAGAGGTCGGCAAGTTCGTTGATCTGCTCACGCCGCTTCAGCAAGGTCTCCAGCGACTCGTCGTCCACCGGAGCCGTGTAGAAGCGGATCTCCAGGAAGGCCAAGTGCAGGAGCTGCAAGACTGCCTGCTCTGTAACTACCTGCGGCGGCTCGACGATCGTCACTGGACGATTCTCTCCCGGGCCGCTGACGAGTCGACACGCGTGCAGTCGTCTTTCGGCAACCGCAGTTTGGAAGATCGTTCTCGGCTGTCGTGATCTGCCCGGATCGCCTGGTCAGCGGCCGGGTCGTAGTGCCCGATCATGACCGCTGAGGACCGTCTGGAACACCGGCTACTGGCACGTGGCTGGCACGGCTGCGCGGAGGGTGCGCGGCTGTCCGGGGAGCGTGCGGCTTACCGCCCCCGGCCTCTCGGGCCGGGGGCGGCTTGCCGTGTCGCCGGCTCCCCGCGCGCCTGGACCCCGGTACCCAGTGGCAAGCCGCGAAGCGGCGCGGCAGCCAATCGCCCCCACCCGCAGCGGCGGTGAGCGCCCACGCGATCGTCCGGCCTCTGGTGTCCGCCCTCCGCGTACTCACGCATGGCAAGATCTACTCTTATGCAAGAGAGAGCATGGTTCAAGGATCGCCAGCTTGTTCCCGGTGAAACGCTCTTCTCGTCAACCCGCAGCTTCGCGCTCTGGGCCTACACGGTCAGCCACAGCCAGCTGCTGTTTCGCACCCGCACAGGCGGCAACCTGCCCCGGTTAGACCTTCTGTTCAAGCCGGTCAAAGCGATCAAGGTCCGCGACGACTACGACGGTCTCGTCATCCGGGTGGCTACCGTCGAGGAGGAGAAGCGGATCCTCTCTGAGACCGGCAGCATGGGTAGTGGTCGGGTGCTAATGCTGCTGACCGGGGCATCGATGGACTACGTCGTTACTGGGTCCTTCGGCTGGCAGGAAGACCATGGCTCGGACCGAGACCCGAGTGGCCTTGCCTTCTTTCCACCGGGTTCCGACCCGGCGCGGATTCTGCCTCCTGAGAGTGCGTAGATCGAAGCTGCCCGTCGTGTCGGCCGATGCCGGCCGGAGGCCGCCAGCAGGCCGAGCACGGCGGGTGGGCCGCGCTTGCGCGGCCCTTGATCCCTACTGAGATCGTTTCGGCAACGTGGTGCCCGGCGGTGTAGTGCCGTGCTCCGCATAGGTGGTGTTGCTGCCGTCGCGCGCTGCGATTGCTGTACGGAGCCTGCGGGCCAGTCGCGGCGGCCCGTGCCGGTCCAGGTCCTCCGGTGGCACGTAACGCCACTCGGTGAGTTCTCCGTCGACGAAGCGGATGGCCTGTTCCTGCTTCGTGGTGAGAGATCCGGCGTCGAAGATGAAGAGGAGCTTGTCTCCTTCGCCCTCGGCGGGTGCCCAGTCGACGACGAGCATGGGGCCGACGGCGGTGGTGAGGCCGAGTTCTTCCCTGATCTCCCGTACGCACGCGGCTCGGGGTGACTCGCCGGGTTCGACGTAGCCGCCGGGGATGTCCCAGTGGTCCTTGTAGCTGGGGCGCACGAGGAGCACACGGCCCTCAGCATCAAAGAAGAGGGCGCCTGCGGCGACGCGTGGGGTTGCCACGGGTGGCATCTCGTTGGTCGTCACCTGGGCAGCGTAGACGGGGTTGCGGTCAGTCGAGCACCTTGAGGCGCTGGGCCAGTCCGACCAGTTCGGCGGTGGGCTTGCCGCGTTGTCGGCGTATCCAGGTGAGGGCGAGTTGGCGGCTGAGGAAGTGGTGGCGGACCTGTTCGGGTGCCATCTGTTCGGCGTCGAGCAGGGCGGCTTGGGCGTCGTCGAGGCGGTTCCAGGAGCTGTAGGCGCGGGCGACTTCGAGGGCGTGCCGTACCCGGCGTTCCATGGGTAGGCCGGTGGTGTCGACGCGCGGGCCGAGGTCGATGGCGACTTGCAGGTCGCCCAGTTCGGCGGCGGTGGCGACGCGGTGGATGGCGACGTTGGTCGGGCCAAACGCGGTCCAGAGGTGGTTGGCGTAGGCTCCGAGTTGGCTCGCGGCGCGGTCGGCGGCGGCGAGGAAGGTGCGGGTGGTGGCTGGGTCGTTGGCGCGGGCGGCGGCCATGGAGCCGGACAGGAACAGGGTGCCGTAGACGGAGAGCAGTTCCGGTGTGGCCTGCGTGAGGTGAGGCTCCAGGTAGCCGGCGGCGTCCTCGGTGAGGCGGACGGCTTCGGCGTACCGGCCGGTGGCGTGCAGGGCGTGACCGACGGACCGGAACAGACTGCCGGTGATGAGCGGGTCGCCGGTGGGGCGAACAGCGGCCAAACCCCGGTCGGCGGCGATCCACGCGAGGTCGCTCTCTCCGAGCTTGGTCAGCTGGGTCGCGGCGAGCTGGTACGTCAGACCGAGGAGTCGGCGGGCCTGGTCCTGGTCGTCGCCGTGGTGGTGGTCGGCGGCGGATTGGGCGCGGTGGAGCAGGTCAGGTAGGCGGCCGGTGACGTACCCGAAGCGGGAGTCCTGGTAGGCGTCCCAGAGTGCGCCGACCTCCTTCTTGAGTGCGGCGACGCTCGGGGTTCCTGGTCCGGGCCGTTGGTGAAGGGGCCGAGAGCGCGGTAGTTCATCAGGGCGGCGCGGAGTGCGGGGACGGTGGCGGTGCCGCTGTCGCTGGTCCAGTCGAGCAGGGCGGGTTCGCCGAGCAGGTCACCGAGGGGCACGTCCAGGACTTCGGCGAGGGACTTGATGACGGAGAGCCGGTCCAGCTCGATCCGGTTGTTCTCGACCTTGCCCAACCAGTCGGCGGTACGGCCGATGAGTCCGGCCAGGACTTCCTGGGACAGGCCGCGTCGGTAGCGGTACCAGGCGACGCGTTCGCCGATGGTCAGGTTGTTCGTTCTCCCGCGCATCGGTCCACTGTCTCCCCTCATCATGCCGCGACCCCGGAAGGATTTTCCGGGTCGGTGGGCGGTTCGTGCCACAACCTGTCTGCATGACGGGGCTGAGCGCATCGACCAACTGCCAATCCTGCTCGGGCGTGGGCTGGAAGTACACCCTTGCCCGCACCGCCATCCGGGGCACGGCGCGCGGGACTGAGCGGACGCGTTCCCTGGCCCGGCGGTCCTGCCTGGACTGCGCGGGTTCCGGTCGTATGGCGTCGTGCTGAGGCTGGCCCGGGGTGGGTGCTGGTGTGGGGCGACGACCCGAACGCCGTCCCGTGAATGGCCCGCCCACCCCGGTGCCTCGCACACCGTCCCCGCATCGGCCGGGTGTGCCCGCACCGGGTGACCTGGTGTTGATCGACCACCGGGCGTCGGTGCAGTTCGCCGGCGAACGGGCGTTGTGGCTGCGGGTGACATCGGTGGACGACAGACCGACGTATGACGGGTGGGTGTGGCTCACCGGCTACTCGATCAACCGGACCACCGGCGAGGCATTGGCGCGACGTGAGGTCTTCGTGCAGATCGCCGGCCTTCAACTTCTGCCACGAACGACAGCAAGCACGCCGCCGCGCAGGAACGCGGGGCCGGTCAGGAGGGGACGCGGTGTTTGACATTCGGGTACGGCTCGGTGCGGTGTTGGAGATCAGTGCGGCGGAACGACTGATGCCGTCGGACGGACCGGTCACGTTGTGGGTGACCGGGGTACGGCTGGTGGCCCACCGCCCACCCCACGACGAGTGGATCTGGGTGGAAGGGCTCAGGCTCGGCCGGACCGGTCGGCGAGGCCAACAGGCACAGATCCTGATCCGCGCGAGCAAGCTCCTGCCGGAGAACGCGCCCCGGTGAGCACCTACCTGTCCGGTGCGGCGCGTGATCGGCTTCGGGAGGCTCGGTACGTCGTGGTGAACATCCGCCAGGCGCGGGAACTGCTGATCGGGGTGACGTATGTCGGCCAGCGGGGGAAGAACGGCCGGCGTGGTGAGCGCCTGGTCGCCTTCTACGCCTGCCTGTACTTCGCGGCGCTGCGGCCGAGTGAGGCACTTGGCCTGCGGGAGCGGGACTGCCGCCTTCCGGCAACGGGCCGGGGACTGCTGACGGTGGAGAAGTCACGGCCGCCGGCGGGGAGGCGGTACACCGACAGCGGCGAGGTCCACGATGACCGGGGGTAAAGCACCGGGGCGAGACGGAGGCGCGGGAGGTGCCGATCCCGCCGGAATTGGTAGCGATCCTGCGGGCGCACGTCGACCGGTTCGGCGTGGGCGTCGACGGGCGGCTGTTCCGCAGTGACCGGGGCAACGTGGTGGCGTCGTCGACGTACTCACGGGTCTGGGAAGAGGCGCGGCGGGTGAGCCTTCCGCCGGACCGGGTCGCCTCTCCCCTGGCCGGTCGCCCGTACGACCTGCGGCACGCTGGGGTGTCGCTCTGGCTCAACGCCGGGCTGCCGGCACCCAAGGTGGCGCAGCGGGCCGGCCACTCGGTGGACGTGCTGCTCAAGGTGTACGCCAAGTGCCTCGACGGGGACCGTAGCCGGATGAACGAGCGGATCGAGGCAGTGCTTGCGCCGCATGTCTAGACCGAGCACGATCCGGTGCCATCGGCTCTCGAAATACTCTCAAGCGGTGATGGACAACTTGACGATCAAGCTCAGCCAGGACCAGGCACTCGTACTGTCAGATTGGTTGGACAGCGTCATAGGTACAACGCCGTTCGATGCCATTGCGGATGGGGACGCTGCCGTTTGGTCCCCGCTGTACGCCCTGAGTGGTGCGCTGAGGACCTCACTCGCCGAGGTCTTCAGCCCCGACTACGCGGAGCGGTTGAACGCTGCCCGCGCCCGTCTGCTCGGCAGTCTGGGAGAGCACTTCGTCGAGGAGCGCCGACTCATGCAGCGCGAGCGGTCGGCAAGCCACGGCGAAGCGGGCCGCCCGAGCGCCGGGGACAATCTGTGACCTGCGGATACGTGGACCCCCAGGTCGCCAAGATCATTGCACGTACTCTGCACGGACGGCTACAAACGGCGGCTCAGGGTGGCATCCGGCTGCACAGGATGATCAATCGATGCGGGAACGTATCCGCTGCTCAAGTGGCGTTTCTGCTGATCTTCGAGGTGCCCCCGGCAGGATTCGAACCTGCGACACACGGTTTAGGAAACCGATGCTCTATCCCCTGAGCTACGAGGGCGCGAGCGCCTAGTCTAGCGACCTGCGGGTTCACCTGGGGTGGCAGGGAGTGGCCTACGTTGACCCGCAGCACCCGGACCCCCGTTCGCCCAGCCCAGGACCACAGCCCGAGCACACGAACCCCCGTTTGCGACCACGAGCGGCTGCGGTGACCCGCGTCGGCACCGGGTGACCCGGGTTGGCATCCGCTGGCGAGCACACGTCGCGCACATCATCGAAGATCAACTAGTGTCCTGCGCCTGAAATTCGGCTACAAAATCGGGCGAGTGATTCGAGGATCTCCTCGGCGGTCTTGGTCCAGATGAACGGGCGTGGGTGGGTGTTCCAGTCGGCGATCCAGGCGCGGATGTCGGCTTCCAGTGCCTGGACGCTCTTGTGGGCGCCGCGGCGGATCTTCTGGTCGGTGAGGAGGCCGAACCAGCGTTCGACCTGGTTGATCCAGGAGGATCCGGTCGGTGTGAAGTGCATGTGGAAGCGGGGATGCCGGGCGAGCCAGGCCCGGATCGCCGGGGTCTTGTGCGTGCCGTAGTTGTCGCAGACCAAGTGCACGTCCAGGCCGGCGGGTACCTGCTTGTCGATGGCGATCAGGAACTGTTTGAACTCGGTGGCCCGGTGCTGGCGGTGCAGTTCGCTGATCACGGTGCCGTCAGCGATGTTGAAGGCGGCGAACAGGCTGGTGATGCCGTTGCGGTGGTAGTCGTGTGTGCGTCGTTCGGGCATGCCCGGCATCATCGGCAGGACTGGCTGGGACCGGTCGAGTGCCTGGATCTGGGATTTCTCGTCGACGCACAGCACGACCGCCCGTTCGGGCGGGTGGTGGTAGAGGCCGACGACGTCGACGACCTTCTCGATGAACTGCGGGTCGGTCGACAACTTGAAGGTATCCGCCCGGTGTGGCTTGAGGCCGAAGTCGCGCCAGATCCGGCCGATCGTCGATTTCGACAGTCCGGACTTCTCTGCCATCGACGCTCGTGACCAGTGGGTGGCGTCACGCGGGGTCTGCTCCAAGGTGTCGACCACGACCTGTTCCACCTGGTCAAGAGTGATCGATGGGGGCCGGCCCGGCCGTTGTTCGTCGATCATGCCGTTCAGGCGTTCGGCCAGGAACCGGCGCCGCCACTTGCCCACGGTGGACAGATGCACCGCCAGTTTCGCCGCCACCTCAACGTTGGACAGCCCGTCGGCGCAGGCCAGGACGATCTTCGCCCGCATCGCCAGGACCTGCGACGACTTCGCCCGTCGGGCCCATCGCAGCAACGTCGCCCGTTCCTCGTCCGACAGCGTCAACGGTGCAGTGGGGCGTCCGGTCCTCGGCATCCCACGACGCTACACCTAGTTATAAGGCGAATTTCAGGCGCAGGACACTAGTGCCTCGCCTCCATACCCACTGCGGCAGTCGCCACGGAAGGAGCACGGAGCGCTCGCCCAGAACCTCGACCGGCACCCCGCCACATCCCGGCCGCGTACATGGCACTCGCGTCTCCACCGGCTACCGCTGGCCGCTGCGCAACCCCTGTTGATCTTTGGCGGCATCCGCCACCACCGCGCGGTAGTGGGCCAGTTCTGCCTCCAACGCCGCGCCCGCTCGACGGGACGACGCCACGTAGTGGCCGACATCAGGAAGAAGTAACACCCTGGGCGCCATGCCGAGAGACGTCAGCTCCTCGGCGAGTTCCCGCACATCATCGGCTTCGGCCACCTCGTCGGCGGTGCCGTGGATGAGCAGCACCGACCGTTGGATCTCGGCGGCACGGACCGCACCGGCGCCCCCGCGTAGCCGCATGGCGTGCGCCCGCTGGAACCGGGGCACCGTCCGCGCCCACCGGTCAGGATCCACGATCGCCGACACGGCGGTGGCGGCGGCGAACGGGCCGTCCTGTGCCACCGCGTGCAGAGCGGTGTATCCACCGGCGCTGGCGCCGCGGATGAACACCTGCCCCGGCAACGCCCGCCCTGTAGATAGCAGGTGAACGGCCACAGCAGTGCAGTCGTCGACGTCGTCCAGGCCCCACCGTCCGTAGAGCGACTCCCGGAACGCCCGGCCGTACCCGGTGCTACCCAGGTAATCGACATCAACGACGGCGAACCCACGACTGGTGAAGAACTGCGCCTGCCAGTCCAGGCGCAGCAGACACGAGGCGGTAGGCCCGGGATGCGCGCGAACGATCACCGGTGCGAGCCAGTCCGCAGTCGAGTTCGTCGGCGCGTACACCAGGGCAATGACCTCCCGACCACCGGCCGCCCGTACGCGGAGCTCCGTCGGCGTGGATACCCGCACGCCGTCGAGCGCGGCATGCTCCGGGCTGGCGAGAACCTCCACCTGAGGGGGATCGATATCAGCCAGGTCCACGAGTGCGACCTGCGGGGCTGCGGTCGGCGACGAACCGATCAACGCCACCGTCGTCCCTCGGAGAGCGAGGTACGGCTTGATCGACGTGTACGGCAGGTCGACCGGACGGACAGTGCCGTCGGGTTCGATGACGACAAGGCGGTGTCGCGGCCCCTCCTGCACAACCATGACGATCCGACCGTCGTCGAGGAAGCCGTACGACGCGTAGCCCAACTCCCAGGGCTCCGCAGCGCATTCACCCGCGATCGGTGCCACCGCCTCCACCGTGAGGCCGTCCCACCGGTAGAGGTTCCACCAACCACTGCGGTCCGACACGAAGTACAACGCTCCGTCGGGTCCCCATCGCGGCTCCACCGCCGATTCCTCCGGACCACCGGCCAGCTTCACGGGATTCTCGACCTCACCGTGCGGCGAATAGGCGGCGGTCCACACCTCGCAGGCATCCCACGGCATGTCGTGCTCGCTCCAGGCGGTCCAAGCCAACCGACCCGGGCCTGGCCGAGGCGCGCCGAGAAACGCCGGGGACGAGACCAGAGTCCGCATCCGCGGAGCGCCGGTGAGGGGCACCGCCACGAGCTGGTCACCCTGCTCCGACTCCCGCACGGCCAGCAACTCGCCGTCACCGATCGTCAGATCACCGAAGCACCCGTGACCGACCAATTCGAGTTCGTCGTCATCCCGGCGCCTCCGGTAAAGGCGATCTCCGCCGACGCACCACAACGTTCCCTCGGCGACAACGAACGATCCGCCCCCGTACGCGTGCACTCCGCTGCCGACATCGAAGTTCTTCGGACTGACGTCACGCTTGCCATCGCTTGCCCGCCAGCCCGTCACCGTCGTCCCCTGCTCCGCGTCGGGGCGGGTCTCCAGCCAATACACGCCGTCGTCACCGGCACGTAGCTGGTCGTAGCTCACCGAGGCGCGGACGGCGTCGTCGACCGACACTTCATCGGTTATGCCCGCCACCCTCACGTGTCCTCCTCGAACAACTCCCAGCAGGCCGGACTGCAGCCGGCTCGCCAAACGGTCGGGGCATCGGCGAGGCCGGCGGCTGGTCTTGGCCCTCAGTCGCCACCTACCACTGCCGTCGCAGCGTTGACCGCGTCGGTGATGGCTTGCCCCAGCGGAGTGTTCTGGGTGAGTCGGGCGGTGAGGGTGCCGAGGAAGTGGTCGCCTGCGCCGGTGGTGTCAATGGCGTGGACATGTGGTGCGGGGACCAGCCGGGCGTGTTCGGCGGTGCTGTAGGCGGCACCGCGAGCTCCTGCGGTAACCACGGCCGCCCGTGGTCCCAGCCCACGAAGCTCCTGAGCCGCGATCGTCGGATCGGCGTGGTGCCGGCCGAGGATCGCTGCGGCCTCGTGTTCGTTGCAGACGAAGAGGTCGAGGGCGGCGAGCACGGCTGACCCGAGCATGGCGTGCGGTACGAGGTTGCCGATGAGTGTCTCGGCCCGGTGGTGCTGGATAACGGCGTCGACGGCGTCGGGTGGAAGGTCGAGCTGGGTAAGCACGGTGGGTGCGTGCAGCCGCCGTAGCGCGTCGCGCACCTGGTCGGCGGTGAGTTCTGTCGCGGGAGACAGTGCGAGGACGATGTGGTTCTCGGCGTCGGGGGTGACTTCCACGATCGCCACGCCGGTCGGTGCCGACGGTATGAGCTGGAAGTACGACACGTCGACGCCCGCGTCGGTGAGGGCGCGTCGCAGGAAGGTGCCCCATTCGTCGGTGCCGGCGTTGGCGACCAGGGTGGTCCGGGCACCTGCGCCGGCAGCGGCCCTGGCTTGGTTGAGGCTCTTGCCGCCGGCTGTGGTGGCGGCGGGTGCCGAGGCGAATGTCGTGCGTCCGGGCTGTGGTCGTCGGGGGATCCGGACGGTGATGTCGATGTTGGCGCGGCCGACGACGATCACCTGCTGTGGCGGTGGGGACGTCTCGTCGGGCTGGTGGTCGGTCATCCGGTGGCGGCGACCCGGTCGAGGAGTTCCCGGACCTGCTGGTGCTGGGAGAAGGGCTTGAGCTGCCGGGTCAGGGCGAGGATGTCGCGGCGGACGCGTGCTGAACCGGTCGTGGTGGCCAGGGTCAGCGCTTCGTCGGCGGTGGTCGCGGCCTGCTCCGGTTCAGCGGCGGCCAGGTAGGCGTGTGCTGTCCGGGAGAGGTACATGCCGCGTTCCCGCCGGTAGCGGTCAGGCCAGTGGTTGACGGCGGTGGTGAAGCTGGTGATGGCCCGGTGCGGTTGGTTCAGGCGGAGCCATCCCTCGCCCTCCTGGGCGGCCAGGTACGGCGGTGTGCAGAAGGACCCGAGTGCGTGCTCGTCGTCGGTGGCCGGGTCGGTCGCGACGAGCGTTAGGGCGCGCTCCATCGCGGTCTGGAAGCCGGTGGCGTCGTTGTCGAGGGTACTGCCGTGTGCTTCCTGTACGGCGGCGAAGGCGTGGACGAGCGGAGGCGCGTCGGGGTGGCGGCAGGCGGCGCGGGCCAGTCCGACGACGCGGTCGTCGTCACCGGTGCCGACCATGCGTTGCGCCCTGCGTGCCAGCACGTAGGAGCTGAATTCCCGGTCGTCGGCCTCTTGGGCCATGCCGGACGCGCGGTCGAGCCAGCGGTCGCCGGCTGCCCGGTCGCCGAGGTCGTCGCTGAGCCAGCCGCCGAACTCGCTCCAGCGGGCCTCGGTGCTCAGAAGCCGGTCGCGAAGCTGCCCCCGGGCCTGTCGACGGAGGGCGGCGATCTGCGTGATCTGTTGCTCGACGGTCGCCAGGATGGTGCGTCCGCCCAGCTTGTCGTCGGCCTGCACCAGGAGGGCGCGGAGTTCGGCGAAGTGGTCCACGACAGCGGGGTCGACGGCTGTCGGGCGGGACGCTCCCACAGGGCCGGCAGCCTTCAAGGCGGTGAGACCGGCGACGAGTTCCAGCAGTGTCCGCCGGGTCACCCGGAACGACATCGCCTGCCCGTCGGACATAACCTCAAGGGTAGCCGTGGCGACGCCGTCACGGTGCTCCTCGTCAGGTGTGAGGGCGATGTCGGCAACGGCCGACAGCGGTGCCGCAGTGCCGGGCATGGTGTCCGCGATCCCGTGGACACCATCGCTTGGCGTTGCAGGGTGAGCGCGAGAGCGCGCCGCAGTGCCGACAGCGACCGCTGGCTGCCACGAACTCGACAGTGGAGGGTCGTCATCGTGGGGTACCGGTGTCAGGGAAGCTGCGATCCGGGCCATCCGCGCCTGTTCACGGGCCAAGGTGCTCTGGGCTCGGTACCGTGCCCGCAGCTCAGCGACCTTCCGGTGCTGCGCGATGAGTGCGCCGTCTGCCGAGAGCGCCTGATCGGCGAGCTGCCAGAAGCTGGCGGGTGACTGACTCCGGCCGATCTCGAGGTTGGCGACGGTGCTTCGGGAGTAGCGGATTCGCGCGGCCAGGCTGGCCTGTGTCAGCCCTGCGGCTGCCCGCCACGCGGTCAACTGCGCGCCGAGCGCCTTCTGGGACTCGGTCACCTGCTCCGGCGTAATCAGCATCCACATCACCGACCAGTTGTGTGATCAGAATTGTCATTCGCAATGTCGGCAGTTTGTCAGAGCTGGCCGACACTCCCGCCGACCGGGTGTTCTGATCCTGCCACAGCGGATCGAGAGAAGCCACTGGCGGCACCGCGAATGGGTTGCTGTCCGATAACGAGCCCAGTGTGTTGTCCCAGCCGGCGCCATCAGTTCGATCGGCGTCGTCAAGCGCTCGAAGTGGAGCTTTTCGAATGCCAGAACCGGGAGGACTGAATGCTCTGAATCGTGGCTGGCGGTGCCGGCACATATCGCTCTCAGGCTCGCAAGCAGCCAGTCGTCTGCTCACCTCGCGCGCCGTCGTCGCCGATATCGGGGTGCACAGGTAGCCGGAGCGCCCGTCACCACCGGGCCAATCGGCGACACACGGACAGAACCCGCTCGGCCGAGTTGGTGGCCCGGGGCCGACCCCGGCCGTGCCGCAAGGAAGACCCCTCTCACGGAAGGAGCGGACAGCCCAGCCCAACAGGTACGTGGCACCAGCCCGACACGCTTTCGCAGAAGGAGAAACGGCACCATGACCGACACGATCACCGGCAACCCGACGATCGAGGCCTACACCGGCGAGGTGGATCTGTCCCGTGCCCACTTCGTGGGTATCGGCGGCAGCGCCATGTCCGGCCTGGCCCGCCTCCTGGCCGCGCTGGGACACGAGGTGAGCGGCAGCGACGTGAACGACTCGACCAACCTGGCAGGACTGCGCAGCGTCGGCGTGCGGGTGCACGTCGGACACGACGCCGGGCACATCGCCGGGGCGAGCTGCGTCGTCTACACCACCGTGGCCCGCAACGCTCCGGAGATCGACGCCGCCCGCGCCGCAGGTATCCCGGTGGTGCACCGGGCACAGGTGCTCGATGCCCTCGCGGCGAACCGCCGGCTCATCGCGGTGTCCGGATCGCACGGCAAGTCGACCACGACGGCCATCGTGGCCCATCTCCTGCGCACCCTGGGCGGGGATCCCACGTTCCTGATCGGGGCCGACCTGACGGGCCCGGGTTCCGGTGCCCACCTGGGCCGGTCACCGCTGCTGGTGGCCGAGGCCGACGAGTCCGACCGGTCGTTCCACTTCCTCACCCCGTCGATCGCCGTGATCACCAACGTCACCGACGACCACCCGGAGAACTTCGTCGACCACGCCGCGCTCCTGCGCGCCTACGTCGGCTTCGGTAACCGGATCGCGCCCACCGGTTTCCTCGTCGTCAACGCCGACTGTGTCGGTGCCACCGTCGCCGCCGACGTCATCCAGAGTGAGCGGCCTGACGTGACGGTGCTGCGGTACGGCCGGGACCGCTCCGCCGACGTGCGCCTGACCGACACCCGGGTCCACGGGTGGTCCGGCGTGGCCACAGTGCGGATGCCCGACGGCGGTGAGGTCACGTTGTCCCTGCCGACCCCGGCACCACACCACCTACACAACGCGGCAGCCGCCATGGCGTGCGCGACCGCGCTCGGCCTGGACCCCGTCCGCGCGGCCGCGGCGGCGGGCTCCTTCCCGGGGGTACGTCGGCGCTTCGAGCACGTCGACACCCGTGCCGGGGTCACGGTGGTCGACTCGTACGCCGATCACCCGCACGAGATCGCCGCCGATCTCGACGCCGCCCGCGCCCTGGCCGGTGGGCGGGTGATCGTGGTGTTCCAGCCGTCCGGTCACGCCCGGGTGCTGGCGTTCGGCGCGCGGATCGGCCAAGTCCTGGCCGGCAAGGCCGACCATGTCCTGCTGCTCGACGTGCACGGCACCGTCCCACCGGGCCACTCGCGGGCGGACGTCTCGTCCATCGCCGCCCGGCTGCCGAAGGGTCGCTACCGCATGTCCGCCGGCCCGGATCAGGTGGGCCGGCTCGTGGGCGGGCTGGCGAGGCCGGGTGACGTGCTGCTGACGATGGGCACCGGGGACGTGACCGGCTACCAGCGGGTGATCATGGACAGCCTCGGCAGCCGGTCCGAGGTGCTGCTGTCCGCCTGACCCTCACGCCGTGACAGCGCCGGGCTCCTCGACAAGCTTGTCGGCAAGCGTCAGGAGCCCGGCGCTGTTGGCGGCCTTGACCAGTACGACATCGCCCGGACGTAGCCCGTCACGCAGCAACTGCCACGCCGCCGCCACGTCGGCCGCCCGGTCGACCACCGTCGCGCCGCCGTCGGCGCCGGCGGCGTAGTGGGCGGCGTCCGCCCCACCGATCGCGACCAGCCAACCCGCGCCGACCTCGACGACCTGCCGGCCGATCTCCCGGTGCACCTGGGCGGCGTGTTCGCCCAGTTCGGCCATCTCACCGAGCACCGCGACCGCCCGCCGGTCCCCACCGGTCATCGTCCGCAGGGCCCGTAGTGCCGCCCGCATGGCATCCGGTGCCGCGTTGTAGGCGTCGTTGATGATCGTCACCCCGTCCGGGCGGGTGGTGACCTGCATCCGTCCCGGTGACACCGCCTCGGCCCGCGACAGCACCTCGGCCACCGCCCCGATCGGGTGCCCGAGGCCCAGGGCGACGGTGGCGGCGGCCAGCGCGTTGGACGCCTGGTGCAGCCCGTACAGGCGCAACCGCACCCGCGCGGCCTGCCCCTCGTGGACGAGCCGGAACGCCGCGCGGCCCAGCTCGTCGACCGTCACGTCTTCGGCCCGTACGTCAGCCGGCCCGTCGATGCCGTAGGTGAGGACCCTTGCCCGGGTGCGGGTGGCCATGGCGGCCACGAGTGGATCGTCGCCGTTGAGCACCGCCAACCCGCCCTCGCCGGGCAGTGCCTCCACGATCTCGCCCTTGGCGAGCGCGATGTTCTCCACCGACCCGAACTCGCCCAGGTGCGCGTGTCCGACCCGCGTCACGACGCTGACCGACGGCGGGGCGAGCCGGGTCAGGTAGGCCACGTGCCCGACCCCCCGGGCGCCCATCTCCAGCACCAGGTAGCGGGTGTCGGCGGTGGCGCGGGTGACCGTGTACGGCAGGCCGAGCTCGTTGTTGTTGGAAGCCCGGTTCGCGACCGTCTCCCCGAATGCCGACAACACCTGCGCCAGGATGTCCTTGGTCGACGTCTTCCCCACCGACCCGGTCACGCCGATCACCGTCGTGTCCGGCAGGCGGTCGACGACCGTGCGGGCCAGCCGGCCGTACGCGGTGGGCACGTCGTCGACGACGACAGCGGGGACACCGACCGGCCGGGACGCCAGGACCGCCACCGCGCCCGCCTCCACCGCCTGCGCGGCGTAGTCATGGCCGTCGACCCGCTCACCGGGCAGCGCGACGAACATCCCACCCGGCTCGATCCGCCGGCTGTCGAACACCACCGGCGCCGTGACCGTCACCTCGTCAGACCCGTCCCGCACCGTCCCGCCCACGGCGGCGGCGATCTCTCCCAGAGTCATCGCAAGCACACCGACGAACCTACCGCCCGAGGATATGGACCAGCCGCAGATCCGGACACAGGCCACCGACCGCAACCCGCACCCGAAACACCAGGTCCGGACGTTGGCACCGCTTCTCGCCATGCGCGGACCGACGACGTAGGGAGTTTGTCGGAGTTCGACTCCGACAAACTCCGACAGCGCACCTCTTGACTGGCATTGGTGTGGTCGTGCCGCAGTTCGGACTGGCAGTATGCCGCCAGCCTGGCCCACCGGCGACGATGAACGTGGCGGCGGGAACCCGGCTTGGTGCGCAACAAGGTCATCGGGCCGGTCGGCCTGATGATGGGCGTACGCGAGGTATAGGGCCAGGGCCCCTGTGGCGTCGACGACCTCGTCGGGAAGCTCCGCCGCAGCCCGACGAATGTCGCTCCCGTCCGAGGACCGAGCGGCATTGAGGACTCGCTGTCAGGCGGTGGCGTCGACCGGGTCGCGCACCGGCTCGTTCCTGGGATCGTCAGCCGTGACCGCCGGACATGCCCGGCACAGTGCTGACCAGGGCTGTCAGTGCTGCACACACCCCCTGACAGGCCCTCCGTGCCGTCCCCACCCGGTCCAGACACCCTCCCGATCGGGAGGGAACCTCTTCCTGCCCAGGAGGAACCTCACGGAACTCCGTGTTTCCGCCCCTCGGCTCGCCCATCGAGCCAAGACGCCGAGACCGCTGATGTGGGGACCCACGCGTCGAGCCGGGAATCCGGTCCACCCTCTGCACGGCGTTCTCATCGATCCGGTCGGCCGGTTCGGCCGCCTGCATCAGGTGGGGCGGTCGGATCTCGCTCGACGGGCTGCCCGAGCGGTCGGGAGACTGGCGATCGTGAGAGCCGAGATGGTGTTCCCGGACGGCGCGTGGCAGGAGGTCAGGTTCGGCCTGTTCGAGCCGACCCTCGACTACAGCGGCAGCGCATGGGATCGGGACGTCCTCGACCCATGGGTTGCCGCCCACTCGTCGATCCTGACGGCGTTGCGGCAGGTCGGCGAGCCGAGGATGGCCGCCGTCGCGTTGGCGCACGGGGACCTGTGGACGTTGTACGCGGTGAGCAGGGTGATGGAGTTGCTGATCCTGCCCAGCCAGCCGCCCGCCACCGATCCCGGCGATCCTGCGGACTGGCTTCCGGCTTCGGCGTACCCGCGGTTCGTCGCGGCGATCGGCGGCACTGTCCCAGCCAGGGAAGGGTTCCATCCGTTCCTGCACGAGATCGTCGAGGTCAAGCCGGCAGAGGATCCGCAGGCGCCGCCGGTGCTGGCCGGGCAGTGGTGGCCGAGTTGTCTCATCGGGTCGCTGCTGCTCATGCGTGGCGGTGTGAGCGTCCGGGCCGGTACCGACCACCTGGATCCCGTACTCGCCTCGACCTCGACGTTGTACTGGGCGTGGCGGCGGCGGTACCGGCAGGTGGCCGACCTGTCGCACGGCTGGGGCAGCAATTCGCAGTGGCGCACGGGATTCCGCCGTGACTACCGGCTGGCCGACCGGCTCGTCTACAACGCGGACGCGGCGCTGGACCCGGCACCTCCGCATCCCGGCGGCCCGGACCCGAGCACGGACGCCGACCTGCTGCGGTACCGGTACAGCACCCTGGTCGACCACGGCGACGACCAGTGGGTCTGGGACAGCCACCACGTCGAACCGACAGCACCCACCGTCACACCGCCTGAGTAGGCGATGCACCCCGAGCGGGGATCGCCCTGGCCAAAGGGCCCCGGCTCAGGTCAGGGGCCGGTCGGGGTGAGTCGTAGTTCGGGGAGGTGTTCGGTGGCGGCGTCGATCACGGTGCGGGCGAGGGTTGCCGGTAGGCCGGCCTGCGCGGCGAGGTCCTCGACGGTCGTGTGCTGCTGGTCGAGGAGGTCGACTGCCTTGCCGAGGAGGGAGGGTTGTTCGCGGGGGCCGAGGTCGCCGGGTTCGGGGTGGCCCCACTGGGCGAGCAGGCTCATCCCGCGCCGGTAGGTGTGGTCCCGGTAGACGCCGAGGTCGTGTCCCCGGTAGACGAGGGCTTTCAGGCTGATCCCCCAGCGGCGTTTCAGCTCGTGCAGCCGGTCGAAGTCCAGCCGGGCGGGAAGCTCACCGGCGAGGGTGGTGCTGGGGGCGAGGAACTCGGAGGCGAAGGCGGTGGCCTCCCGCTCCAGGAGTTGGCTGCCCGGCTCGGCGTCGTGGTGCAGCAGCAGGTGGCCGAGTTCGTGGGCGGCGTCCATCCGGGAGCGGGCCTTGTCGTTCTTGGCCGGGTTGAGGAAGACGAACGGCCGCTGGCCGTACCAGTGTGAGAACGCGTCGACCCGTTCGGAGGCGTCCGGTAGGGACAACACGATCACCCCGTGGGCTTCCAGCAGCCGCACCATGTGCGGCACCGGCCCGTCGTCGAGCCCGAACTCCGCACGTGCCGCCGCGGCGACCGTGCGGACGTCCTCGGCCCGCGCCGGTTCCGGCCAGTCGAGCTGCGGCAGCCGCAACTGCGGCAGCCGCAGCTGCCGGCCCACGGCTTCGACGACCCGCCAGGCGACCTCACCGAACGCCTCCGCCTGGTCCCGCTCCGCCTGGCTGGTGGCCCGCAGGCTACGGAAGTGTGCCCGCCCCGGCGACGCCGGAGCCGGGACACCGGCGGCGAAGAACTCCACAGGCATCGCCAACGCCAACGCCAACCGGGCCAGCACCGCCGCCGACGGGCGGGCCTGCCCCAGCTCGTACTGGCTGACCGCCGCCGCCGTCACCCCGACCTGCCGGGCCAACTCGTTCTTCCGCATCCGCCGCCACCTGCGCGCCAACCCCAGCGCGTGCGGCTCGAACCCCGCCACGGCCGCGGTGACCGGCACCGGCGGGCGAACCCCGCCCGTCACGCCCGTCGGCCGGCGACACCGAGGGTACGTCCGGCGCCGCCGGCGGGCCGCAGCGTCCCGAGCGGCAGCTCCGGCACGGGCAGCTCGTCGTGGCGCTGCACCGGCACCCCGACCGGGTCACCGACGATCGGCAGCGGCGTCCCCACCGTGACGGCGTCACCGAACCAGAGCGTCACCTCGAACCACGGCGACCCGCCCTCACGGTTGTCGCGGGGCAACCCGAGGTACGCCGTCGCCTCACCCGTGGCGATGTCACCGGTGTGCGCGACCCGCAGGTGCCGCTTCGGGGGCACCACCCCGGCGAAGACCTCCGGGAACTGCTCGGCGTCGTCGAAGGCCAACTGTCCGTCGCGGCTGTTCTCCACCGCCCCGCCGAGGCGGGCCTCGCTGCCCTCCCACCGGATCGACTCGATCCCACCCTGCAACGAGTACAACCGCACCACGTACCCGGCGCAGAGGATCTCCAGGGAGTTGTCCTCCACCCGCACCCGTACCCCGTCGACCCCGTCGAAGGACGCCTTGCCCAGGTTCGTCAGGTTCCGCCACACCGTGGTGCCGAAACTCATCGCGTCGTCGCCGAGCTCCGGCTCGTGCCGATCCGCGGCCCGCCGGTACACCTGCCGGATCAACCCGCCCAGCGGCTCCAGCACGCCCCGCTCGTCCAGCACCGCCACCGCGTCATCCAGCAACCCCATGCCGCAGAATCTAGTCCATACCGCAGTTGATGTTGCGGAAATCAAGCAGCCGACACGCCCGATGTCGAACTCGGCGCTGCCGGGCGCGGCCTCATCGGATGCCGCGCCCGGCAGCCCTCCCGACGCGGCTTCGGGTACGACAGGCCTACTCCTCGTCGGGGTCCTCGATCCGGACGCCGAGCGCCCCGGCGAGGGCGTAGGACAGGGCAATGAGGTCCTGGTGGGCGAGGATCGCGCCGGTCATGCTGGTCACGCCGCCGATCCCGGCGAGGTCGCAGCGGGCGAAACGGGTGCCGTCCATGCTCGCCTGGGAGAACTGTGCGCCGGTCAGGTCGCAGTCGGTGAAGCGGGCGCCGCGCAGGTCCGCGTGCTGGAAGTCGGCCCGGGTCAGGTTGCAGCCCTCGAACGCCACGTTCGCGAAGGTGGTGAACCGCCACGACGACAGGTCCAGTCGGCAGTCCGAGACCGTGACGTCCCGCAGCGCCCCGTTGACCCACTGCAGGCCCGTCATCCGCGCCGTCGACAGCCCTACCCGGAGCATCGACGACCTGTCCGTCCGCAGGTTCGCCAGGTTCGTACCCTCGAACACGCAGTCGGTGAACCGCGCCGCCTCCAGCCGGGTACCGCTGAGGTCGGTGCGGGTGAGGCGGCACCGGGTGAACTCGGCCCCGTCCGCCGACCGCCCGGACAGGTCGAGGTCGCCCAGGCCCAGCCGCTCGAACGTCGCCTCGTCCCCGATGGTCAGATCCCCGGCGGAGGCCAGGTCCGGCGACGCCGGCAGTTTCGGTGCCGCCGGAGCCCGCCACCGGGCGGCACCACGAGCGGACGAACGGGCGACCATGCCGCGCACGCTAGCCCAACAGGTGCAGACCGCCGACGGCGGCACGCGGGCGGTCAGGCGGTTCTGGGCCGGTTCCGGCGGATCTTCTCCGCGACGGCGTCGGCGGCGTCGTGGTGCATCTCCCTGGTGACGCTCTGGTACGTGTCGCGGGTGAGGGTGGTGGTGGAGTGGCCGAGCTGTTCGGAGACGACCTTGATGTCCACCCCGGCGGCCAGGGCGATGGTGGCCGCGCTGTGCCGCAGGTCGTGCAGACGGGTCGGCGGTAGCCCGGCCTGGCGAACGAGCCTACGGAACCGCTGGGTGACCCCGCTGGGATGCCACGGCCGACCGTCGGGGCGGACGAAGAACAGGCCCGTGTCGGGCCACGACTCACCGGCGGCCAGGCGCCACTGGGCGCGGCGGGCCCGGTAGGCGGCGAGAACCCTGACCGTCTCGGCGTCGAGGGCGAGGTCCCGGTTACCCGCCCTGCTCTTGGGCTTCTTCCGCACCGCGGTGTAGCCGTGGGTGGCGATCTGCTGGTTGATCGTCAGCTCACGCCTGTCGAGGCGGACCTCGGCGTCGAGCAGCCCACAGGCCTCGCCACGCCGAGGACCACGGTAGGCCATGAGGTGCCACATCGGGTACAGGTCGGGCGCGTGCACCCGGGCATGATCGAGGAACGCGACGATCTGCTCGTCGGTCCACACCATGACCGGCCCGGGAACCTGACCGGTGGCCCTCCACCGCTCCACGCGTTCGGCCTCCCACACGACCGGCACCGGCCGGTCACCGGGAACCTTGACCAGCGCGGCCGGGTTGGAACCGACGATCACCTCCTCGGCGAGAGCGTCATTGATCGCCTTACGCAGGCAGGCGCGGATACGCTGCCGGGTCGACGCGCCCGTGGTCCGGACACCAACGACCGACGCGCGCACGTCAGGATCGCCGCTGGCCCTCGCCGCACGGATCTCCTGGTTGCGGCGTTCGATCGCGGCGAACATGGCCCTGATGTGGCCGGTACGCAGCCGGTCCAGCGGAACCTCCCCGAGATGCGGAATCAGGTGCACCCGGACGAGCGACTCGTAACCACACGCGGTGTTGTCATCGACGGTCAGGTGGGTGAGCCACTCGGTGAGGTACTCGCCGACGGTCACCATGTCAGCCAGCGAACCGTCACCGCGCAGCCGTTGCCGGATCCGGTCCACCTCGGGCAGCGGCCGGCCCGACCGCACACAGTTCTGCAACAGGTCGGCGATCTCGGTACGACGGCCCCGGTCCCGGACCGCGAGGGCGAGCAGGGCCCGCGCGTGGTCCAACTCGGCGGCGGCGTCACGGCGGGTCGACAGCCCGGACCGGCGCAACTGCCGACGCCGACCGTCACTGGTCGGCGGCAGTTCCAGCTGGTAGGTCCAGTGACCGTGCTCGAAACTCCAGGACCGGTTGGGGCGACGCAGCTTCGGGCACTCATTGCCCAGCGGCCTGCCGGTATCGGGATGGCGGCAGCCGCAGCGTTTGAAGATGCTCCCATCTGGCATAGCTCGTGGTGCTCCTCGGGTTCGTGGTGCGGCATCGGTTTGTCGATCGACATCCACGCGTGACACGCCGCGACGATCAAGTCATCGACGGCCACCGGCCGTCGCCGGGGTCGACGCTGTGGCCGGCGGGTCCGCCCTCCGGTCCCGGCGAGACCGGAGGGCAGCGCGGAGGGGTCAGGGCGGGCCCCCGACGCTGTCTGCGTCCCCTGAGTCCGGCCCGGGACCTGCCGGATCCGGCAGGTGCAGCATGGCCAGGATCGGCGCGGTCGGTACCCGGTAGTGGGTACCGACCCGGTACAGCGGCGTGGGGAACGCGTCGCGGCGGGCCAGCTTGTAGGCGGCCGAGCGGGACATGCCCAGGACGGCGGCGGCCGTGGCGAGGTCCGTGCTCGGACCCAGCGCGCGGATCCGCTCGGCGGTCCACGCCTGCCGCTCCTCACAGCGGGACGCCCCACCGGTGGCGGGCGTAGCGGTTCGGGTTCGTCGTGGCGGTCGCATGGTCGATCTCCCTGATGAAGAAACTCGCGGTGGCATGGTGAAAGACCCGGCGACGAAGGACGCCGGGTCCGAACGGTGCGAGGCGTGTCCTGGTGTACGGGCCGTGGCGCGGCGGTAGCGTGGTCGGCCGGCGGCGGCAGCGGGAGGTGAACGGTGGCCAGGACGTGGTTGTCGATCCGGGTCGAACTCGTCTCCGGGCGGGGCGAGGACTACTGGCCCCGGCCGGGCCGGATCCTCGCCGCCGCTAGGTCGCACACGTTCGAGCAACTGGGCACGGCCATCGACCTGGCCTTCGCCCGCTGGGACCTCGCGTACCTACGGCTGTTCACCCTGGCCGACCAGACCCCGGTCTGCTCCTTCCGAACGTGGGAAGACACACCGGATGGCGCGGTGGACAGCGACAGGGTCAAACTGGGCCGACTCGCCCCGGGTGATCGGTTCGCCTACGTGTTCGACATGGGCGACGACTGGGCCCACCTGTGCACCGTCGGCCGCAACCGCATCGACCCACTCGACGAACTCGGCCTGGCGGTCACCCAGCCCACTCCGTACCGGGGCTGGGGCGACCTACCGGACCAGTACGGCCGCCGCTGGGACGGCGACGACGGGTCCGCCGCGCCGAGACCCAGCGAGCCCTTGGCCGACCTGCCGCCCATCCTGCCCTGGTGGGCCCCCGACGGCGGTAGCTACAGCCGACGACCGTCGTCGCCGGCTACCACGCATCCGCGCAGCGCGACGTGTCGCAGGTGATGCCGACGGACGGCGGCGACCAGGCCGCCCCTCCACCCTTGACAGAGCTACGGGAACCCGGTGCCAGGCGATGCGCTCACACCCCCAAACCGGGCTCTGTCAGCTCTGGCGAACACTTCCCGGCCTCACAGCCCTCTGACAGCGGCTCACAAGGCCACGGCGATCTCACAGAACATGCAAAAGACGCTGGCCACTGAGGCTTACAACTTGCCCGCTGGGCTCGCGGTCCGGCCTGCCCTGACCGGTCGGATAGACCGAGCTACCTCTTGCAGGGAGCCAAGCCTCACCGCTTCCGCCCGCTCAGGGAACAGGACCGGCGGGATCGTCGGTTGGTCAGCGCTGTCAGCCCTCCGACTCGTCGACGTAGCCCGTGACAGTCGTCGTGGCGCTGTCACTGTCTTCCGGGGTCGACTTCTGTCAGAGGTCCGCCGTCATGGCGGAGCCCACGCTGACAGATGTCACCGCGCCGCGACGGTGGTTCTGACAGAGGCTGCCGGCCTGACAGCTACTCTCGGTACTCTGACAAGAACGCTCACAGCCTGACGGGCCTCTGACAGTGGGCGCTGTCAGAGCTGCTGACAGAGATGGCACCTGACCACCCGCGATGTTTCGAAGAGTCAACCGTCTCCCCATCGACGCATTCCTACTCGCGGATGGCACTGCGGCTCCGCCTGTCAATCCGCAGTTCAGAACCGCTCTGTCAGCGATCAGTCCGATGATCGTCGTACCGCTGACCTGTCGGTTCCTCTTGACGAAAGCATCCAGCCGCAGCGAGCAGGAAGCCCAAGTGAAGCAGGCCGAGACCGACGCTGGCCAGCGTCCGGGTACCACCAGCAGCGACGCCGAACGCCTTGCCGCCCTGGAACGGGAGGTGCGTGAGCTGCGCCGGGCGAACCAGATCCTGCGCTCCGCGGCGTCTTTCTTCGCGGCGGAGTTGGACCGTCCGTCGCGGTGAGGGTCGACTTCGTCGACTCCCAGAAGGCCGAACACGGTGTCCAGCCGGTCCTGCAGGCGCTGCGAGGCACGCCGGCACAGATCGCACCGTCGACCTACTACGCCGCCAAGACCCGCCCCGCCAGCGCACGGTCGAGGCGCGACGAGGAGCTGACCGCGATGATCGAGCAGATCCACGTGGCCAACTACGGCGTCTACGGAGCCCGCAAGGTCTGGCACGAGCTGCGCCGGCAAGGGGTGCCGGTGGCCCGGTGCACCGTCGAGCGGCTGATGCGCCAGGCCGGGCTACGCGGGCTGCTGCGCGACAGGTCACCGCGTACGACCCGACCGGCGGCGGAGACCGGCCGCCCGGGCGACCGGGTCAGACGGGACTTCACCGCAGTGCGTCCGAACCAGCTGTGGGTCGCCGATCTGACCTACGTGCGCACCGCCGTGGGCTGGGTGTACGCCGCGTTCGTCCTCGACGTGCACTCCCGGCTGATCGTCGGCTGGCAGGTGTCCACGTCGTTGTACACGGATCTGGCTCTCGACGCGCTGAAGATGGCTCTCTGGCGCCGCGAGAATCATGGCGCTGACCTGCGCAAACTAGTCCATCACTCGGACCGAGGAGTCCAATATCGAGCGATTCGCTACAGCCAGCGACTCGCCGAGGCCGGCGCTGTCGCCTCGGTCGGGTCCAAGGGCGACTCGTACGACAACGCGATGGCCGAGGCGTTCAACTCGCTCTACAAAGCCGAACTCGTCCGCAACCGAGGCCCGTGGCGTGGACTCGACGACCTGGAGATGACCACCGTCGAGTACATCGACTGGTACAACAACCGCCGGCTCCACGGCGAACTCGGACACGTCCCACCCGCCGAACACGAAGCCCTACACGCGATGACCCAGCCCGTCACCGCACCACTGAAAACCAGCTAACCAACTCTCCATCAAACCCGGGGCTTGACACCTCGTACGAGGCCACCATCTCGTTACGCCGGGATTCGCCAGCGGGTCAGACGGCTGATCAAGCCAGATGGCTTGGCGGGGCTCCATCCCCTGGCGCTTATTCGTACGTATGAGCGGGTGTCGCACCTCTTCTTGGTTCACTGGCCGTTACAGTGTCGACCCGGATGCTGAGACCACAGCGAATGATCACTTGGAGCGAGCGCCTTGACGTCAGCAACGGTGGATAGCCGGCCGGCATCGCTGGCGACCACAAGACACGGTCCCGCGCGGTTCTGGGCTGTCGATCTTCACGTGCACACTCCAGCCTCACGCGATGTCGACGTCCGTACCTACGGCGCTAGCGAGCCTCGTCAGATCGTCGACGCGGCGATCGCTGCCGGACTGCACGCGATCGCCGTCACCGACCACAACACCGCTGACTGGTGCGACCGGATGGCCGAGGCCGCTTGCGGCACTCCGCTCGTGGTGCTGCCTGGCCTGGAGCTCAGTACAGCCGAAGGCCATCTCCTCGCCATCTGGGAAGAGGGCACCCCGGCACAGCACCTGGAGGACGTGCTCGTCGAGCTCGGTGTTCTCCGCCCCGACCACGGTGAACTGCATAAGGCCCTGGAGAAAGGCTTCACCGAGGCGGCCAAGGTCATCACCACCCGTGGCGGACTGGCGATCCCGGCACACGCCGATCGAGAGAAGGGCCTTCTTCGTCTCGCCGTGGCCGACCGCATCAGCCAGACGCTGCTCGACGACGCCATCGGCGCGGTCGAGATCGTCGACATCACTGAGGCAGAGAGAATCAAGGCCCGGCTCGTCGGCCGGCGCGAGCTCGCGGTCATCCGTAGTTCCGACACCACCGCACCCGGCGCCAGCACCCACGTCTTGCACGGCATCGGCCACCGCCGTACCTGGATTAAGGCGTCACGCCCAGACCTTTGCGGGCTTCGGCACGCACTGGCGGATCCGGCCCTGCGTGTCAGCCTGGAAGAACCAATGGCGCCGGAGCACACGGTAATCGAGTCAGTGACCGTGACTGGCGGGTTCCTCGACGGTCAGCAGTTCCGGTTCTCGTACGACCTGAACTGCCTCCTCGGCGGGACCGGAGCGGGTAAGTCGCTGCTCATCGAGCTGGTGCGGTTCGCTCTCGACCAGCAGACCGACGCCGGAGACTTCCCGCAGGTCCGCAAGGAGGTCGAGTCCCGCCTGAAGTACGCGCTCACCTCGGGCTCCACAGTCGAGGTCGTGCTCACTCGCGGCCACGCGCGGTGCCTCGTACGCCGCGCGTACTTTGAAGACGGCTCCACCCAACCCGAGTTCATCGGGGATACCGAGCAGCTAACCGGCCTGTCCGGCCGGATCGCGATCACCGGGTTCTCCCAGAGCGAGGTAATCGAGTACGCCCGGACGCCGGTCGGCCGGATGGCGCTCATTGACGCCGCGCTTGATCTCACCGAGTTCGAGATGCGTGAATCTGAAGCGGTAACCCGGCTCAACGAAAACGCAGGGCTCATCAGCTCACTCGAAAACAAGATCACCCAAACTCGCACGAGGCTGGAAACCCTTCCGGAAGTTGAAAAGCGGCTAGATGAGCTGTCCGGCTTGTTCGACGGCGAGACCATCAAGATGCAGTCGAAGTGGAGTGCGGAGAAGGCACTCTTCGAGCCCTTGGTCGGCATCCCGGAACTAAAGGTCATCGCCCGGACGGACAGCGGGGAGAGGTTTCGGGTCTCGGCCGCCATCGCCGAAAACCAGGACCTCTATCAGCGAGCACAGGCGACATACGCACAATTGCGCGACGCGATTGAGGAGACGAACGCGCAGTTGGCGCAGGTTCTGCTGGTGGTGAACAAGGAACTGGCCGATATTCGGCAGGTGTGGATCGAGCGGTACCGGCAGTTCGACGCTGAACTCGCAGAAGCGGTCAGCCGTATCGATATAGACAACAGAGGCCTCGCCGCGCTGCGTACGCGGCTCGTCGAACTTCAGACAGAGAAGGCGAAACTCGACGCGCAGCAGACTCAACTCAACGATGAGTTCCTGCCGAGCCTAGCCGCAGCCACGTCGTACCGGGAAGAGCTAATCACCGAACTCATCGAGGCCCGCAAAGCACGGCGGCGACGGCGTGAGGACCGAATCAAGGCGCTCAACAAGCTGATGGGCGGCATCGTCCGGATCAAGATGCTCCCCGAAAACGACGACTCCGCCTACCTGACCGACCTGACGGCCATCGCCAAGGGCTCGCGGCTACGCGGGCCGGTCCTCCAGCTGATCTGCAAAGAGTCGACCCCGGTTAAGCTGGTCCGCTCCTTCCTCGCCGACGACGTCGACGGCGTGTGTGCCGCCACGGGTGCCGAGCGCAGACACGTCGAGACGCTGTTCGAGCACGTGCGGGAGAAGGGCGCCATCGAGGAATTCCTGCGGATGCAGACCCTCGACCTGCACGACGGCCTCTCCGTCGAGTTCCGCAAACACGCCAACGACGGGTATGTGGCAATCGAGCGGCTCGCGCATGGCCAGAAGTGCACTGCCATCCTCATCATCGCCCTCGCCGATGGCAACGACCCCCTGATCATCGACCAGCCCGAGGACGCACTCCACGCCCCATGGATCGAGGAATACCTCGTGGCGAAGCTTCGTGACCTGCGAGGCAGCCGGCAGTACATCTTCGCCACCCGCAGCCCCGGCCTCGTCGTATCCGCCGACGCCGAGATGATCATCACCCTTACGTCGGACGCGGCGAACGGTGTCGTCGAGGCAACCGGATCCCTCGAGCGCCACGACCTCAATACGCTGGCGCTATATCACCTAGAAGGCGGACCGATTCCGTTCAAGCGTCGAACGGTCAAGCTGGGATCGTCGATGATGTGACTCACGATCGGAAGACGCCGGACACGGACAGATTGACCAGTGATGCCGCCATCACCCCCTACAGCTCTCGGCCGCGCTCACCCTGGCGAATCCTCAGCCAAGGTCTCCGCCTTCGCTGGGTGGGGCGGCGCACTAGACGGCTGAGGCTGGGGCTAGGGAGATTATGGAGGTACGCCGTAGCGTGCCGCCGCCTTCGATGTTGAGTGCACCGTGGTCCATCAGGGGTTTCAGCGCCGTGATCACGTGTTCCGGTCGGTACACCGTTTCCAGCAGGGCGAAGTGTCGCAGGTCTTCGACGCGGACGGGTCCGCTGCGTTGAAGCTGTTGGGTGAGTAGTCGGGTCAGCGGTCCGAGTTGTGGTTCGTTGACGTCGAACAGCGTCTCGGCCTGTTCGTCGCGGGGGTCGCGGAAGCCGACGCCTTGGGTGCGGTCGACCTCCCAGAGGCTGTCCTTCATCTTCTGCACGCCGAGACGATGGCCGGTGCCGAAGATCAAATAGAGCGGCTGCCCCTTCCTGGGGATCAGCTCGAAGTCCAACAGGTAGTGAAAGCCTGCTGCGTGCAGTGCTTGCCGGTAGCAGGTGAGAATGTGCCGGCTCTTCGCTCCTGGCGCCAGGTCTGCCACGGATCGCCAGGCGGGGTTGCCGCCGAACACCGCATCGCCAGCTTCGCCGAGGTCGCTGACGAAGCGTACGAAGTGCTGCGGGAATAGGGTGACGATGACCTCGCTGGAGACATTCGTGGCCAGGCGCCGAAGGAGGCGATATGGCACTGGCGCGTTACCCCAGGAGTCGAGGTTGGCGAAGATCGGTTGCCCCCAGGCGCGCATCTCGTCGAGGGTGACCTCCAGATGGGAGGCGCAGGTACCCTTAACGATCTTTACGGGCATGGCTGCATCGGTGCGCGGCCGTTCGGGGAATGCCTTCGTCAGGGTCACCCGGAGCATCTCGACGCAGCGTTGGTCGTCGTCGACAAAGGCGAAGCGGGCGACACCCTTTGTCTTTGGCACCTTGTTGACCAGCGCCCGCATTGCTATGACTGGCGACCCCGGCTCGTCGCCCTTGTAGATCCCTGGGCCGGCGAAGCCCTCGGCGTAGGTGACCGAGGGATAGGCGTTGGAGCCGGCGAGGAGGATGGGAAACCAACGCTCAAGGTAGCGCTGGTAGATGTCGTGCTTGGCACCCGTGTGTGGGGCGCATTCCCACGGCACCTCACCATTGACCGGCATCCGCACCCCCTGGCTACCGACAGTCAGGCGTCAGTGTCTCATCGCAACGTCGTTGACGGAACCCATCGACCGATGGCCGACTGTGCGAAGCGACTACGGCGGTCACGCCTTCAGTGGGGTGCCAGCGGATATGCGCTTGGGCATGGCCGAGTGTTCGCGCCCGTCTAGCTCACGGCCGCCAGCCTTCGGTGTGCGGCCCCCCCACTGTTTGAAGAAGAAGGCGGTCCCCGCCTCGCCGCACCGATCCCGCAGCTGCCGGACCCACAGCGGGTCCACTGGTCGGTGAACGGGTCCGGACTCGCCTCCAGCGATGAGCCAGTCGATGCCGTTCAAGTTCAAGTCAGTTAACGGGCCGAGCAGGGGCTCTGCGGAGATGAAGCGGACAGCGGCCGGCACCCGCCGCAAGTCGTCCACGCGGGATAGTTCTGTGGGGCCCTCCACGCTGACGCCCATCCAGATGTTCGGTGCCCAGTCCAGCTGCGGGGCCACCTTCGCCAGCCTGCCTGCTCGTTTAGTGAGCAGCTGGTAGGTATGCTGCGGCGTTTCGCGCATCACCTCGAACACCCGCTGCACGAAGGGCAGCGGTACGCGAGCGTGGAAGAGATCCGACATCGAGTTCACGAATACGATCCGGGGATCGCGCCAGCGGCGGGGGACTTCCAGGGCGTCCTCGTGCACCGCGACCCCGAAGCCCGGCCCGGAGGTGCGCGGATCACCGTCGGTCTGGTACTTGGCTGACCCCATAGCCTTCAGCCGCTTCGACAGAGTGAGGGCGTAGCAGTTGTCGCAGCCCCGGGAAACGCGATCGCACCCGGTGGTGGGGTTCCACGTCGCCTCTGTCCACTCGATGGGACTGTGGTCCGCCACCGAATCACCTCCCTCACACCTACCCTGTCGAACGTCCGTACGATACGGAAGCGACCGCTGAAAGTCACCGCTTGACTGGACGTTGACGATGTCGCGACACCGCGTACAACGGCTTGGCAAGCGGATAGACGTTGGTGGCGGATGCTGTTCACGAGCATGACGCAACCCATACGGCAGCCGGTCAGCGGGTCAGCATGGCCGGACTGCCTTCGCGAGAGCCACGCGCCAACCGCTGAGTCGGTTGCGGGTCTGCTGCACCGATAGGTGACATCTGAGATGGCTTGCCCTGCGGGCGGGCTGGAAGGATGTTGCTGTGCCCAAGCCCTACCCCCGAGAG
>NZ_JBEZEK010000027.1:0-48983 GCF_040648835.1 Micromonospora sp. NPDC049081
CCGACCCCGCGAAACACTCGACTGGAACACACCAGCCCAACGCCTCGCACAACTCATCGTCCCCTAACGATTGCACTCACCCCTTGACCCCGCCAGATCCAACTGACGTATTCCTCTTGATCAGCGCGGGAAGCGGAACCCGGAGGGCTGATCCGGGTGAGGGGCGGGGCTGGGTGGGGGCGGGGCTGGGTGGGGGTGAAGTCGGGCAAGGGGTTCCGCAGCCGAACGGCAGGACCGCCCGGAACGGCAGGACCGTCCGGAACGGCAAGACCGCGCCGGGAAAGGCAGGACCGTCCGGAACGGCAAAACCGCCGGGAACGGCAGGACGCCCGCCTGCTCTGGTGAGTAGGCGGGCGTCCTGGCGGTTCGGATCAGGCGCCGCCGTTGGGCGCACCGTGGCAGCGCTTGTACTTGCGACCGGAGCCGCACGGGCAGGGCGCGTTGCGGGACGGCCCACCCTCGGCCGACCGGTCGACCGGACCGGTGTTACGCCGGGCGGTGCTGGCTGCGGCAGCCTGACCGGTCGCCCCGGCGGCGGCCGGGCGACGCGGCGTACCGGCGGCGGGTCGGGCCTGCGACGGAGCCTGCGGCTGCCCACCGCCGATGCCGAGTGCCGGTGCGGACGGCTCGGGCTCGGGCCGTTCCACGGCCACCGCGCCCGCGCCGGCCTCACCGTCGATGGTGGGGGCGGAGTATTGCAGGCCCTGCTGCTGGGGCGCGCGGTTGAGGCCCTTGGCCCGGATCTCGACCGGCTTGTCCAGCAGCTGCACCTCCTCGGCCTCCGGCTCCGGCTCCTGGACCTGCACCTCCAGGTTGTAGAGGAAGCCGACCGTCTCCTCCTTGATGCCTTCCATCATGGTGGCGAACATGTCGAAGCCCTCGCGCTGGTACTCGATGACCGGATCGCGCTGGGCGTACGCCCGGAGGCTGATGCCCTCCTGGAGGTAGTCCATCTCGTAGAGGTGCTCGCGCCACTTGCGGTCGATGACCTGGAGCAGCACCATCCGCTCGAGCTGGCGGGTGGCTTCCTCGCCGAGGCTCTCCTCACGCCGGTCGTACGCGGCGTTCGCGTCCTCCTTGAGCCGGGCCAGCAGGAAGTCCTGGTCCAGGCCGGAGCGGGAACCGACCTCCTCCTCCAGCTCGTCGACGGTGACGCCCACCGGGTAGAGCTGCTTGAGGCTCGCCCAGAGCTGGTCGAGGTCCCAGTCCTCGGCGTAGCCGTCGCTGGTGGCCCCCACCACGTACGCGCCGATGGTGTCGTCGATCATGTTGCGGACCTGGTCGGAGAGGTCCTCACCGTTGAGCACGCGCAGCCGCTCGGCGTAGATCACCTGGCGCTGCTTGTTGAGCACCTCGTCGTACTTCAGGACGTTCTTGCGGATCTCGGCGTTCTGACCCTCGATCTGGGCCTGGGCGTTCTTGATCTGCCGGGTGACCATCTTCGACTCGATGGGCACGTCCTCCGGGATGTTGAACCGCTCCATCACCGCCTCGACGGCACCGGCCCGGAACCGCTTCATCAGCTCGTCCTGGAGCGACAGGTAGAACCGGGACTCGCCCGGGTCACCCTGCCGGCCGGCCCGACCGCGCAGCTGGTTGTCGATCCGGCGGGACTCGTGCCGCTCGGTGCCGAGCACGTAGAGGCCACCGGCGGCGGCCACCTCCTCGGCCTCGGTCTCGCACGCCTGCTTCCAGGTGGGGAGGGCCTCCTCCATCGCCTTGGCGTACTCGTCCTCCTGCTCGACCGGGTCGAGGCCGCGCTGGCGCAGCTCGCTGGCGGCGAGGAACTCGGCGTTACCGCCGAGCAGGATGTCGGTGCCCCGGCCGGCCATGTTGGTCGCGACGGTGACCGCGCCCTTGCGGCCGGCCTGCGCGACGATCTCGGCCTCGCGGGCGTGGAACTTCGCGTTCAGCACCGAGTGCGGGATGCCCCGGCGGCGCAGCAGCGTGGAGAGGATCTCGGAGTTTTCCACCGAGACGGTGCCGACCAGCACCGGCTGACCGGCCTGGTGCCGCTCGGCGATGTCCTCGATGACCGCGTTGAACTTGGCCTTCTCGGTCTTGTAGATGACGTCGGCCTTGTCCATCCGGACCATCGGCCGGTGGGTGGGGATGGTCACCACGCCGACCTTGTAGACCTTGTTGAACTCGCCCGCCTCGGTCTGGGCGGTACCGGTCATGCCGGAGAGCTTCTCGTAGAGGCGGAAGTAGTTCTGGAGGGTGATGGTGGCCAGGGTCTGGTTCTCCTGCTTGATCTCCACCCCCTCCTTGGCCTCGATCGCCTGGTGCATGCCCTCGTTGTAGCGGCGGCCGTGCAGGATGCGCCCGGTGAACTCGTCGACGATCAGGACCTCGCCGTCGCTGACGATGTAGTCCTTGTCGCGCTTGTAGAGCTCCTTGGCCTTGATCGCGTTGTTGAGGTAGCCGACCAGCGGGGTGTTGACCGACTCGTAGAGGTTGTCGATGCCGAGCCGGTCCTCGACCTTGGCCACGCCGCGCTCGGTGACCGCGATGGTGCGCTTGGCGTAGTCGACCTCGTAGTCGCCCTCGCCGTCCTTGCCGGACTGGAGGCGGGCCACCACGCCGGCGAACTCGCCGTACCAGCGGGCGGAGTGCTCGGCCGGGCCGGAGATGATCAGCGGGGTCCGGGCCTCGTCGATCAGGATCGAGTCGACCTCGTCGACCACGGCGAAGTTGTGCCCGCGCTGGACCAGCTCATCGTGCGACCAGGCCATGTTGTCGCGCAGGTAGTCGAAGCCGAACTCGTTGTTGGTGCCGTAGGTGATGTCGCACTCGTAGGCGGCCTTGTGCTCGGCGGCCGGCCGGTTGGGCAGCACCACGCCGACGGTCAGGCCGAGGAACTCGTGCACCTGACCCATCCAGGCGGCGTCGCGCTGGGCCAGGTAGTCGTTGACGGTGACCACGTGCACGCCCTTGCCGGAGAGCGCGTTGAGGTAGACCGCCATGACCGAGGTCAGCGTCTTGCCCTCACCGGTCTTCATCTCGGCGATGTTGCCGAAGTGCAGTGCCGCGCCACCCATCACCTGGACGTCGTACGGCCGCTGGCCGAGCACCCGGGCAGCCGCCTCGCGCACCGTGGCGAACGCCTCGGGCAACAGGTCGTCGAGGGTCTCACCATCGGCGAGCCGCTCCCGGTACTGGTCGGTCAGTGACCTCAGCTCGTCGTCGGTGAGGTTGACGTAGTCGTCCTCGATCGAGTTGACGGCGGCGGCGATGGCCTTCAGCCGGCGCACCATACGGCCCTCGCCCGCGCGGAGGACCCTTTCCAGAATCGACACGGATCAACGCTCCCCTAGACAGTCTCGAACCATCGTAGGCGCTCCGTCGGCGCGATGGTCACTGGTGGCGGCGGTCCGACCCGACCAAACCGACATAATGCTCGGCTCGACCCGCCGCCCGGCGGTTATCCGGTTACGCCCACCGCGAACGATCCGGCACGATGACCCGCATGGAGCCTGTGGAGATCATCGAGGACGGCCTGCTGCTGCGTCCGTGGCTCGCCTCGGACGCGGAAGACGTGCACCGGGCTTGCCAGGACCCGGACATCCAGCGCTGGACCACCGTACCGCGTCCGTACCGGCCTGAACACGCCCATGGCTTCGTCACCGAGCTGAGCCCCCGCGCCTGGGCCGAGGGCAGCGGGGCACCGTTCGCGGTCTGCGACGCCGCCACCGGCGAGCTGCTCGGCTCCTGCGGCCTGGTCGCGATCGACCGGGAGGTCGAGACCGGTGAGATCGGCTACTGGACCGCCCCCTGGGCCCGGGGCCGGGGGGTCACCGTGCGGGCCACCCGGGCGGTCGCCCGCTGGGCCTTCGACGCTCTGGCGCTGCGTCGGCTGATCTGGCAGGCCGAGGTCGGCAACCACTTCTCCCGGCTGGTCGCGTTGCGGGCCGGCTTCCAGATCTCCGGTGAGCTGCGGCTCGCCCGACCCGCCGGGGACGGCCGGGGCGAGGGTTGGATCGGCTCGATGCTGCCCGGGGAGGTGCCCGCCGTCGGTGCGACCGGACCGGCCGGGCCGGGCACCCTGGAAGCCCGGCGGGCCGCCGTGTTCGGTCGGCCGCAGCCCGTCCTGTTCGCCACCGCCGGGGACACCGAGCTGCGGTTGCGACCGATGGAGGAACGCGACCTGGAGGGGGTCGTCGCCACCTGCCGGGACCCGGACACCGTCCGGTGGACCAGCGTGCCGCACCCCTACCAGCACACCGACGCCGAGGGCTACCTGACCTACGGCGGGCTGGCCTGGGCGCGGGGCAGCAGCGCGTGTTTCGTCCTGGCCGACCCGGACGACGCCTTCGCCGGCACCGCCGACCTGCGGTTGAACCCCGTCGACCCGCTCCGGGCCGAGGTCGGCTTCATGACCGCGCCGCAGGCCCGGGGCCGGGGCTGGATGCCGGCCGCGCTGGGCGCGCTCGCCGCCTGGGGCATCACCGGCCTCGACCTGGTCCGGATCGAGTGGAAGGCCCACGTCGGCAACAACGCCTCCCGGCGGGCCGCCGAGAAGGCCGGCTTCACCGTCGAGGGCACCCTGCGGGGCGGGGTGCCGCAGCGGGGGGACCGGGTCGACGCCTGGATCGGCGCGCTGCTCGCCGGGGACCTGACGTGAACCCACAGTCCAGCGACGCCGGGGACCTGACTCGACCCCGCAGACCAACGACGCCGGGGACCTGACGTGACCCCCACAGACCAACGACGCCGGGGACCTGACGTGGCCTGCAGTCCGACGACGCCGGCGGCGACCTGACGTGAACCCACGGACCATCGAGCCTGGCGAGGCCCTGACGTGACCCCGGAGGTCGTCGAGGCCGGACCGGTGCGGCTGCGACCGTTCCGGCCGGACGACGCCGAGGACCTCGCCGCCGGCCGCGACGATCCGGTGAACCTGCGGTTCAAGCCGGTGGGGATGCCGCATCCCTATACGGTCGCCGACGCGCACTGGTGGATCGCCGAGGGTGCCCCGGCGGCGTGGCGCAGCGGCGGCGCAGCGTACGTGATAGTCGATGCCGGGACCGACCGGCTGGTCGGCGGGGCCGGGCTCAGCCAGGTGGCGCCGGGCCGGGGGCAGGCGGAGCTGGGCTACTGGGTGGCACCGCGGGCCCGGCGGCGCGGGATCGCCACCGCCACCACCCGGGCCCTGGCGGCGGCCGCGTTCCAGGCCGGCCTGGCCCGGCTGGAGCTGCTGATCAGGGCCGAGAACCCGGCCAGCCAGCGGGTCGCGCTGGCCGCCGGCTTCCACCTGGAGGGGGTACGCCGGGCAGCCGGCCTGGACCGCGACGGCGACCGGTACGACCTGCTCGCCTGGGTACGCCTCGCCGACGACCCGCCCGGCCCGGTCCCGCGCCTGCTGCCGGACCTGCCCGACGGCCGGCTCACCGACGCGGTGGTGAGCCTGCGCCGGCTCGCCCCGGCCGACGCCGAGGTGCTGCACCGGCTGCACACCCGCCCCGAGGTGGTGGCGACCCGGGTCCGTCCGGTCCCACCGACCCGGGCGGACATCGACCGGCGCTGTGCCGTCGCCGAGAGCGACTGGCTGGCCGGCCGGGCGGCCGACTTCGCGCTGTGCGACGCGGTGACCGGCACGATGGTCGGCGGTTGCGCACTGATCCACGACGAGCCGGCCACCGGCCAGGCGATGATCGGCTACAGCCTGCTGCCCGAGGCGCGCGGCCGGGGACTGGCCACCCGTGCGGTCCGGCTGGTGGCCGGCTGGGCGTTCGGCACGGTGGGTCTGGCCCGCCTCTGGGCCGGCACCGCCCCGTGGAACACCGCCTCCCAGCGCGTCCTGACCCGGGCCGGCTTCCACCGGGAGGGCCTCATGCGTGCCCGCCTCCCCGCCCCGACCCCCGAAACCCCCCGCCCCGACACCCTCCTCTGGTCCCACCTCCCCACCGACCCCCCTCCCCCGTCCTCTTCCCCGCCCCCACCCCCACCCCCACCTCCCGGGTGATCAAGAGATTTACGTCAATTCGATCTTCGTAGCTGACGCAAACTTCTTGATCACCGCGAGCGGGCGGGGGGCGGAGTGGGGTGGGGTGGGGTGGGGGCGGGGGGATGGGTTTAGGTGTCTAGGGAGATGATGCCGTAGTCGTAGGCGTGGCGGCGGTAGACGACGCTGGGGCGGCCGGACTCCTTGTCGTGGAACAGGTAGAAGTCGTGACCGACGAGTTCCATCTGGAACAGGGCGTCGTCGACCGTCATCGGGTCGGCGGGGTGCACCTTGGCCCGGGCGATGTGCCAGGGCTGGTCGTCGTGCTCCTCCGGGCGCTCCTCGACGGCGGTCGCGGTGGCGGTGCCGCCGGCGGGGGCGGCGACGTCGTCCAGGCCGGCCACCGGCAGACCGGCGGTGGCGGCGGCGACGGAGATCGGCGCATGCCGGCCCCGGTGTACGCGGCGGCGGTCGGCCGCCCGACGCAGTCGGGTGTCCAGCTTGGCGATGGCCGCGTCCAGCGCGCTGTAGAAGTCGTTCGTGCAGGCCTCTGCCCTGATCACCGGCCCACGGGAGACACAGGTGATCTCCACTCGCTGGCAGGTGTCGGACTGCCGGGGATTGCGCTCGTGGAACAGCTCCACATCGACCCGGATGAGCTTGTGATCGTAGCGTTCGATTTTCGCGAGTTTCTCGGCTACGTGTACCCGGTAATGGTCCGGCACTTCGACGTTTCGACCCTTGACCACGATGTCCACGTGACCTCCCTTTTCCGGATGGTCGGCTGATCTTCGAATCCGGTCGAGCAACCTCGGGAGGGCCCCTGGGAGCGTCGACCGGTCAGGTACGGCTACGCCTCCTTCCACCGTCGGGGACGGGTGGGGAACCCTTCCTACCCCGACACGAAAACGCTAACTCCTGTTCGGCCGACAGTCACCCCCGGTTGTGGGAAACCCTCAGAGAATTAACAGCAACCAACACCATGGGGTGAAACGGAAACACGTTGCGTCACCAATGCCGCCGCTTTTGCGTTGCACCCAACACGGCCGCGCCATATGGCGTCATTCCCGCCGCACGCAAGGTCCGACTCAGCGCCGCCAGGGTGGCCCCGGTGGTGAGGATGTCGTCCAGCACCACCACCGTCCGGCCACCCGCACCACGCCCGGCCCACCCCGCCCGCAGCCGGAACGCCGACGCCGCCGCCTCGGCCCGCCCTGCCTGGTCCAGCTCCACCGAATCCGGCCGGGGCAGGGCCCGCACCGGCACCGCCGTCCGCACGTCCCAGCCGGCCCCCCGCAACCGGACCGCCGCGTGCCGGGCCAACCGGGTCAGGTGGTCGCCGTAGCGGGCCCGGGCCGCCGCCGCCCGGTCCGGCACCGGCACCAGCAGCACCGGCCGGGCCGGACCCACCGCCGCCGCCACCACCTCCGCCAGCAACCCGCCCAGCGGCCGGGCCAACCCGTGCCGACCCCGCTCCTTGTACGACAGCAGCACCTCCCGCAGCGGGCCCGCGTACGGGCCGAGGGCGTGGCAGGGCGGCAGGTCCGGCGGGGGCGGGGTGGGACGGGCCGGCACCGGCCGCAGCGCGGCGAGCTGGCGTACGCAGCGCGGGCAGCAGCCCCGCCGCAGGGTGTCGTCCCGCCGACCGCAGCCGGCACAACCGGTCGGGAAGACCAGATCGGTCAGGTCCGCCCAGAGTCCGCCGATGTCCCGCACGAGCGGCTCAGAACAGGAAGAACGGCGCGGTCGGACTGCCCGCCCGGCCACCGGCGGGCGGGGACGGCACGTCCAGCACCTGCTCGCCCCGGATCGTCTCCGCCGACGGCGATCGGTAGCGGTAGGCGACCCCGTTGGCCTCGTACATCATCATGAGGGTGGGCAGCACGTAGGTCGGGTTGCCCGGGTACACCGCGAGGTGGGTCACCCGGGCACCGACGTCGGTGACCAGCCCGGCCTGCAACACCCCGTCCACGCCCACCTCGTAGACCGCCGAACGGTTGGTGGACCCGGCCACGGCCAGGGTGTTCTCCTGCGCCCAGTCCACCGCCGACAGGTCGGTGAGTGTGGTGGCGACCTGTCGTACCGGGCCGAGGGAGACCACTCCGCCGTCGAGACTCGCCGTGCTGAGGTAGAGCCGCCCACCGACGATCAGTGCGATCCGGTGCCCGTCCAGGGCGGCGGCCACCGCGCTGACCTGACCCGTCGCGCCCACCGGCACCTGGACCATCCGGGCCCGGTCGTCGAACCGGTAGAGCCGCCCGTCGGCCACCACCAGCCCGTACGGCTGGGCCCCGCCGAGCGGGCGCAACCAGACCGGCCGGCCGAGCGCGGCGAAGGTCTGCGTCCCCGGGGTCATCACCTGCACCGGCGCGGCACCGGAACCGGCGACCAGCCGGTGCCGGCCGCCCGGGGCGGTGGTCACCAGGGCGGCGAGGGTCTTGTCCTCGACGGTCCGCCGCAGGGCCGCCGAGACGATGGTGTGGTTGTCCTCCACGCGGATCGGCACGGGGCCGATGGGCTCGGCCTCGAAGACGAGCGGATGGATCGCCCCGTCATAGACAGTGAACCGTTGCGGCGCCTCGGTGAGCGGATAGACCGGGTTGGCGAGCCGGTGGGCGGCCAGGTCGTCGATGGTCACCCGGGACTGGTTGCGGGTGGTGAGCTGGAGCGGGCCGTCCAGGTCGGACAGCGACCAGGCCAGCTGGATGCCGAGTTTCTCCAGTTTGCGACGGTCGTCCCCGGGCAGGTCGAGGTTGACTTCCCACCGGCCGTCGGTCTTGACCGCGTTGTTGATCAGGGCGGTCCGGTCCGGCAGGCCGCTCACCCCCTGGCGGAGCCAGTCCGACGGGCCCGCGATCAGCCACTTGACCGCCTCGCTGACCAGCCGCTCGTTGGGCACGGCGAGGGGCAGGTAACGCTGGTCGGCGACCAGCCGGGTGGCGTCGGAGTTCCAGAAGTAGACCGTACGGATCTGGTAGTACAGCCGCAGGCTCAACGTGTCCAGCAGCAGCACGCTCGGCGGATCGGTGACGTAGTAGCCGCCGTCCTGCGTGCTCTCCTGGCCCGGCTCGGCGGAGCCGCGCAGCGAGAACTGGTATTCGGTGTCCGTCACCACCGGCGGGCCGAGCACCCCGTTGGCCCGCAGCAGCCCCACCTGCTGCACCGGCACCCGGACGGTGAGCAGACCGTTGACGTTCTCGGTGATCACCGGCTTCTCGGTCAGCCGGACCACGTTGATCGCGACCTCACTGCCCTGTTTCTCCGCGAGCCGGTTGCGATCCTCGCGGGCGATGAACTGCTTGACCCGGGCGTACGCCCGCTCGGGCTCACCGGCCGCGGCGGCCAGGAAGTTGCGGACGAAGGTCTCCCGGTCGGCGCCGCTGGACGTGCGGGTGGGGGGTTCGCCCCGGCCGGAGCTGGACGCGCCCGCCGAGACGGCCGGCCCGGAGCCGTCCACCTGCACGTCGGTGCGGTCGGGGATGCCGCAGCCGGTGGCGAGCGCCAGCAGTACGACGCAGAGCAGCCCGGCCAGCGCCCGACGCCCCACGGCCGGGCCCGGGCCCGTGCGACGATTCACGGCCGGGCCCGGGCCCGTGCGACGACTCACGACCGGACCTCCGCCCGCTCGTCGGGCACGGCGGCCGGACCGGGGCCGATGGCCAGGACACCACCGTCAGCGGGCCCGATCGCCAACAGGTCGCCGTCTCGCGGGCCACCGAAGGGCAGGGTGGCGTCCGCCGGCACCAGCCGCAGCGGTGAGGTGGTGAGCCGGTCGCCGGAGCGGACCGGCAGGGTGAGTCGGAACTGGGCGCCCTGCCCCGGTGCCCCCCACGCCTCCAGCCAGCCGCCGTGCAGCCGGGCGTCCTCCAGGCTGATCGACAACCCCAGCCCGGTCCCGCCGGTCTGCCGGGCCCGGGACGGGTCGGCCCGCCAGAACCGGTTGAAGACCAGCTTCTCCTCGCCCGGCTTGAGCCCGACGCCGTGGTCGCGGACGGTGACCGCGACGGCGGTCTGGTCGACGCCCAGGGTGATCACCACCGGTTTGGCCTCGCCGTGCTCCACGGCGTTGCCGACCAGGTTGCGCAGCACCCGCTCGACGCGACGCGGGTCCACCTCGGCGATCACCGGGCTGGCCGGCACCGCCAGCTCGATGGTGACGCCGACCCGTTCGGCCAGCCCGGCGAGGCGGTCGGCGACCCGGTGCACCACCGGCACCAGGTCGGTCGGCTCGGAGTCGAGCATGGCGAAGCCGGCGTCGAAGCGGCTGATCTCCAGCAGGTCGGTGAGCAACTCCTCGAACCGGTCCAGCTCCGCCTGGAGCAGCTCGGCGCTGCGGGCCACCGCCGGGTCGAACTCGTCGCGCTCGGCGAAGATCAGGTCGGCGGCCATCCGGACGGTGGTCAGCGGGGTCCGCAGCTCGTGCGAGACGTCGGAGGTGAACCGGCGCTGGAGGCGGGACATCTCCTCCAGGCGGAGGATCTGCCGTTGCAGGTTGGTGGCCATCTGGTTGAACGAGGCGGCGAGCAGGGCGAGGTCGTCCTCGCCGTTGACCACCATCCGCTGGTCGAGCAGGCCCGCGGAGAGCCGCTGGGCGGTGCGCGCGGCGACCCGGACCGGGGTCACCACCAACCGGGTGACCAGGGCGGCGAGCAGGCCCAGCAGCAGCACCAGGGCCACCCCGGTGGCCAGGACGGTGGCCCGGGCGTCGGCGGCGGTGGCGTCCTGCCGGTTGAGCGGGACGAGGTAGTAGAGCTCCAGCTGGCCGAAGCGGGTGGGCACCGGTGAGCCGTAGACCAGGTATTTCGTCCGCTCCCCGGTGAGCTGGCCGGTGCGGATCTGGTGGGCCACCTTGCCGTCGGCGACGGCGGCCCGTAGCTCCCGGCTGACCAGCGGCCGGACGTCCATCGCCGGGGAGGTGCGGGTCTCGATGATGCCGGCGTAGTTGTCCGCGGTGATCGCCACCACCACCCCGCTGGTCTGCTGCGGGTCGCCCCCGGCCAGATAGTTGACCGTGCCCTCGACGGTGTCCTGGAGCTGCGCCTCCTGGGGCTGGCTGTAGAGGTTGAACTGCTTGGCCGAGTAGTCGCTGCCGTTGCGCAGCCGCAGCAGCACGTCGGTCTCGGCGTTCTCGAGCAGGATGTTGGTGATCTTGTCGGCGATCAGGTAGGCGAAGCCGCCGACCAGCAGGCTGGACACCACCAGCGTGATGGTCACCACCCGGACCTGCAACGACCGCCGCCAGGTCTGCCGCAGGCCGGCGGTCACCCGCAGGCAACGGCCCAGGAGGGCCCGCCACACCGCCCGCGCGGCGGGACGCCAGCCGGCGGTGTGCTCGGGGGTGGGGTCGGGGGCACTGGTCACGGTGCAGACCAGGCTATCCGGTACCCGCCTTGTATCCCACGCCCCGCACGGTCAGGATGATTTCCGGCCGCTCCGGGTCCGGCTCGATCTTGGCGCGCAACCGCTGCACGTGCACGTTGACCAGCCGGGTGTCCGCCGCGTGCCGGTAACCCCAGACCTGCTCCAGCAGGACCTCCCGGGTGAAGACCTGACGCGGCTTGCGGGCCAGCGCGACCAGCAGGTCGAACTCCAGCGGCGTCAGCTTCACCTCGTCGCCGTCCCGGCTGACGGTGTGCGCCGGCACGTCGATGGTGATCTGGTTGCCGGGCGGGCCGATGGTCAGCATCTCCGGGGCGACGTCCTCGCCCCGCCGCAGCCGGGCCCGCATCCGGGCCACCAGCTCCTTCGGCTTGAACGGCTTGACCACGTAGTCGTCGGCACCCGACTCCAGGCCGAGCACCACATCGACGGTGTCGCTCTTGGCGGTCAGCATGACGATCGGTACACCCGACTCGCCACGGATCGCCCGCGCCACGTCGATACCACTCATCCCGGGCAACATCAGGTCGAGCAGCACGATGTCGGGTCGACTGTCCCGGAACGCAGCCAACGCCCGTTCCCCGTCGGCGACGAAGGAAGGCAGGAAGCCCTCACTGCGCAGGACGATGCCGAGCATCTCGGCGAGCGCGGGGTCGTCGTCGACCACCAGCACCCGGGCTCTCATGGGGTTTATGTTTCCATCCCCGTTCAGTCGGTGGGATCGCGTCTGGATGGCACGGTACTGCCGGGAGAGGTGCCACCGCACGCCCCACGCGCGATATCTCCCCCGATGGCCGTATCGGTGGCCCGCACGGCGGATCCACCCGACCGGTCGGACCGTGTCACCATGATCCCCGGGCAGGTCGCCCCCCGCCAGCCACCATCCGCAGGAGTACGCGTGCCCGATGTCGGCCCGACCGCCGTGCTCCCCCGCCGTCCGCTCACCGTCGGTGAACTGCTCGACTCCGCCGTGCTGCTGCTGCGGGCCCAGGGGCGGGTGCTGGTCCCCCTGGGCGTCCTGCTCGCCGCCGGTGAACAGGTGCTGTTGTACCCGCTGCGCCGGCTTGCCGACGCCGTACCCCCGGTGTGGTGGAGCGAGAGCGGGTCGTTTCCGCTCTGGTGGCAACTGCTCGCGGTGGGCGCCGCCGGTGAGGCGGTGATCGTCCTGCTGCTCGGCAACCCGGCCGCGCGGGCCGCCGGCGCGGCCCTGCTCGGCCGCCGCACCGGCATGGGGGACCTGCTCCGCCCGGCCGGAGCCCACTGGGGGGTCACCCTGCTGCTCGCCCCGGCGGTCGGCCTGCTGATGCTGGTCGCGGCGCTGCTCGGCCCGGCCTGGCTCGTCGGCTGGGGACTGCTCGGCTCGGTCGCCGCAGCCGTGGTGGTGGACCGGGTGCCCGGACCGTCGGCGGTGCCCCGGTCGGTCCGCGTCGCGCTGCGCGGTCGGGCCGCCGCCGTCCGGCTGCTCGGCTACCTCGGCTGGTGGGTGCTGCGGGTCGGTCTCGCCCTCGGTCTCTTCTTCGGCGTCGAGTCGCTGCACCTGGTCGACCTGGCCGACCCCGACGTGCGGGTCGTCGCCGCGATGCTCGCCTGGGCGGCGGTGAACAGCGTCGCCTACCCCGCGCTGGCCTGTCTGGACGCGGTGAACCACCTGGACACCCGGATGCGCGCCGAAGGGCTGGACATCCGGCTCGCCCGTACCCCCGCGGGGTCCGTCGCGGCCGGCCTGCCGGCGGTCGATCGGTGAGCCGGTGGTGGACCGAGGCCGTCGCCGCGCTCGGCGACGTGCTGCCGCTGCCGCTGGCCGCACTGCTGCTGGTGCTGGTCGCCGGGCTGACCGCGCTCGCCTGGTACCACTTCCCGGCCTGGGTGCCCCGCCGACTGCCCCGCTGGCGGCTGCCCCGGCTCAGGCTACCCCGCCTCAGGCTGCCCCGCTGGCGGCGACGACAGCGGTCGGCCGACGACCCGCCCGGCGTCACCCTGCCCCGCCCCCGCACCGGAGACGACACCCCCGCCGCCGGCCCCGGGCGCTCCCTGGCCGACCGGCTGGCCGCCGAGGGCCGGTACGCCGAAGCCGTCCGGGAACGGCTGCGCGACATGATCCGCCGGCTGGTCGCCGTCGGTGCGGTCGCACCCCGACCCGGGATGACCGTCACCGAACTGACCGACGCGGCGGCCCACGCCCGTCCCCCGGTCGACCCGCCGTTACGCGCCGCCGGAGCAATCTTCGCCGAGCTGTGGTACGCCCAACGCCCCGCCGCCGCCGGACACGACCAGCGGATGCGGGAACTCGCCGACGAGCTGGACCGGGCCCTCACCCACCCACAGCCGGACGGGGGGCCCCGGTGACCCGCCCCGCCACACCGACGGTCGACAGCCCGCCACCGGCCCCCGTCCGCCCGCCACCGGCCGGGCCGGGCCGGCGGCGCCGCCGACACCGGGTGATCGTGCCGCTGGCGTTGGCCGCCGTGCTGCTCGCCGGCACCGTCGGTGCCCACGCGCTGGACCAGCCCGACCCGACCGACCCCGGTTTCCTCTCCCCGGTCGCCACCGACGACGACGGTGGCCGCCGCCTCGCCGACGCGCTGCGCGCCCGGGGCGTCACCGTGGACCGGGAGACCGACCTGCTGCCCGCCCTGCTCGGCCTCGACCGTGGCCCGGCCACCCTCTTCGTGCCGGCGGCGGAACTGCTGCACCCCGACACCCTCGACACGCTGGGTGAGCTGCCGGCCGGCCGGCGACTGGTCCTCGTCGACCCGTCCCGCCGGGTGCTCGAATCCGCCGGCCTGCCGGTGGTGCCGACCGACCGCCGGTGGGCCGCCCGGGCCGTCGGACCCGACACCGACGGTCGGCCCTGTCCACTACCCGAGGCGAGCCGGGCCGGGGTGGCCGCCGCCCTACTCCAGCGGTACGCCGCCGCGCCCGGCACCGCAGCCACCCTCGACCGCTGCTACGGCGACGGCCTGGTCCGGCTGCCCGGCCGGGCCGAGGTGGTGGTGATCGGTGCCAGCGACCCGTTCCGCAACGACCGGATCGCCGAACACGGCAACGAGACGCTCGGCACCGGCCTGCTCGGGGTCCACGGTCGGGTGGTCTGGTTGGACCTGGACGGGCCGGCACCGGCCCCCACGGTCGGCCGTCCCGACGGCACCGGCGAGCCCGCCTGGTCACCTGCCCCCGGCGGGTCCACCGGTTACGGCGACGGCACCGGCGAGCAGGGCCCGGGTGGCCCCGGACCCGCCACCGGCGGAGGCGACGGACGGGGTGACGCCCCCGACTCGGCCGGTCCGCCACCACCTGACGACCACCCGCTGCTGGACGCCTTCCCGCCCTGGTTCTGGGCGCTACTGCTCCAACTCGCCCTGGCCGCCCTGCTGACCGTGCTGTGGCGGGCCCGCCGGCTCGGCCCGCCGGTCACCGAGCCGCTGCCGGTCGAGGTCCGCGCCGCCGAGACCGCCCTCGGCCGGGCCCGGCTCTACCAACGGGCCCGCGCCCGGGGCCCGGCCGCCGAAACCCTACGAGCCGCCACCCGGGAACGGTTGCGCGGCCGGCTCCACCTACCCGCGAGCACCACCCACGCGGAGTTGGCCGCCCGGGTGGCCGGGCAGACCGGCGACACCCCCGAGCAGCTCCGCGAACTGCTGAGCGGCGCGGCACCGGAGACCGACGCCGAACTGCTGGAGCTGGCCCGGTCGCTGGACCGGCTGACCCGTACCGTGGCGGCAGCGCCCGGCCGTCCGACCGAAGGAGACCCCCGGTGACCCGACCCGCCACCACCGCCGAGCCCACGGCCGGCCCGGACGACGCCCGGGCCGCCCTGCACCGGCTGCGCACCGAGGTGGCCAAGGCGGTCGTCGGCCAGGACGCCGTGGTCACCGGCCTGGTCATCGCCCTGCTCTGCCGGGGGCACGTCCTGCTCGAAGGCGTGCCCGGGGTGGCCAAGACGCTGCTGATCCGCACCGTCGCCACCGCCCTCGACCTGGACTCCAAGCGGGTCCAGTTCACCCCCGACCTGATGCCCGGTGACGTCACCGGTTCGCTGATCTTCGACCCGCGTACCGCCGCGTTCACCTTCCGGGAGGGGCCGGTCTTCACCAACCTGCTGCTCGCCGACGAGATCAACCGGACGCCGCCGAAGACCCAGTCGGCGCTGCTGGAGGTGATGGAGGAGCGCCAGGTGTCCGTCGAGGGCGCCCGCCGGCCGCTGCCCGAACCGTTCATCGTGGCCGCCACCCAGAACCCCGTCGAGTACGAGGGCACCTACCCGTTGCCCGAGGCGCAGCTCGACCGGTTCCTGCTCAAGCTGACCGTGCCGCTGCCCAACCGGGACGAGGAGCTGGGGGTGCTGCGCGCCCACCACGCCGGCTTCGACCCCCGTGACCTCGGCGCGGCCGGCGTACGCCCGGTGGCCGGCGTCGCCGACCTGGCCGCCGCCCGGGAGGCCGTGGGCCGGGTGCACGTGGCCGAGCCGGTGCTCGGTTACATCGTGGACCTGTGCCGGGCCACCCGGACCGCCCCGGCGTTGGAGCTGGGCGCGTCGCCCCGGGGCGCCACCGGCCTGCTCAGCACCGCGAAGGCGTGGGCGTGGCTGGCCGGCCGGGACCACGTCACCCCCGACGACGTGAAGGCCACCGCCCGCCCCACGTTGCGGCACCGGCTGCGGTTGCGCCCCGAGGTGGAGTTGGAGGGGGTCGGGGTCGACATGGTGCTGGACACGGTGCTGGCCACCGTGCCGACCCCGCGATGACCTGGCGGGCGGCCGTGCTGCTGCTGGTGGGGGTGCCCACCCTGGCGTTCTGGCCGGACCCGGTGCGCGGGGTGGCCGTGATGACCGGCGCGGTGCTGCTGCTGACCGCCGTGGACTGGGCGCTCGCCGCGCCGCTGCACACGATCACCGTCGACCGTGAGGGTGACCGGGCCGTCCGGCTGGGCCGGTCCGCGACGGTCACCCTGCGCCTGACCAACACCTCCGGCCGTACGCTGCGTGCCCAGGTGCGCGACGGGTGGGTGCCGTCGGCGGGGGCCCGTCCGGACGTACCGCCGGGCCGGGTGTCCCGGGTCGGACCGGGCGGGGTACTGGTGCTGCCCAACCGGCTCACCCCCACCCGGCGCGGCGACCGGCCGGCGGTGACGGTGACGGTGCGCTCGCTCGGGCCGCTCGGGTTGGCGTTGCGGCAGCGGGCGGGCCGACCGGCCACCCCCGGCTGGACGCTGCGGGTGCTGCCCCGGTTCGACTCCCGTCGGCACCTGCCGGAGAAGCTGTCCCGGCTGCGGGTCATCGACGGCACCCAGGTCGCCCGGGGGCGGGGCCAGGGCACCGAGTTCGACACCCTGCGCGAGTACGTGGTCGGCGACGACGTCCGGTCGATCGACTGGCGGGCCAGCGCCCGCCGCGCGGACGTACTGGTCCGCACCTGGCGTCCGGAGCGCGACCGCCGACTGGTGTGTGTGCTGGACACCGGCCGCACCTCGGCGGTACGCGTCAGGGACGAGCCCCGGCTGGACACCGCCATCGACGCCGCGCTGCTGCTGACCGCGTTGGCCTCCCGGGCCGGCGACCGGGTCGACCTGCTCGCCGCCGACGCGCAGATCCGGACCACGGTCACCGGTGGCAGCCAGCCGGCCCTGCTCCACCGGTTGGTGAACGCGCTCGCACCGTTGCACCCGGCGCTGGTGGAAACCGACTTCGACCTGATCGTCGCGGAGATCCTGCGCCGGCACCGGCGGCGCAGCCTGGTGGTGCTCCTCACCGCCCTGGAGGCGGGCGCGCTCGCCGAGGGGCTGCTGCCGGTGCTGCCCCGGCTGGCCGCCCGGCACCGGGTGATCGTGGCGGCCGCGCACGACCCGGTGCTCACCGCGTTGACCACCCTCCCGCCGGTCCGCACCGGGGACGCCTACGCCGCCGCGGCCGGCTGGCGGGCGCTCGCCGAGCGGGACCGGGTCCGCGCCGCCCTCGGCCGGTACGGGGTGACCGTGGTGGACGCCCCGGCGGACCGCCTCGCCCCCGCCCTGGCCGACACCTACCTGCGCCTCAAGGCCCTCGGCCAGCTCTGACCTGGGTCCGGTCCGTTCACGGCACGGGTCGGTGCGGGCGGTGGGTGGGGTGCCAGGCGCGGGCCGGGTCCGTGGAGGGCCACAGTTCGGCCAGCCACGGGTCGGCACGCTCGGCCGGTACGCGCTCGACGGCGACCGCCCGGCGACCGAGCAGCACCACGTACGCCAGGAAGCCCAGCCACACCGTCGCACCGACGCCGACCCGCAGCGACACCGGCACCGGCGACGGGGTGACGAACGCCTCCAACAGTGCGGAGACCGCGAAGAGCCCGACCAGACCCACCGCGACCAGGATCGCCGAGCGGCCCGCCTCGGCCACCGCCCGCCCCCGGCCCAGGTGCTCCGGTGGCGAGATCCACGCCCAGGCGGTCCGCAGCCCCACCCCGGCCGCGACGAAGACCCCGGTCAGCTCCAACAGCCCGTGCGGGGTGATCAGGCCGAAGAACACGTCGGCCCGGCCGTAGGAGACCATCACCCCACCCACCACCCCGACGTTCAGCGCGTTCTGCCACAGCAGGTAGAACACCGGCACGACGAGCACCCCCGAGGCGAGACACTGGGCGGCGATCCAGGCGTTGTGGGTCCACAGGTGGAAGGCGAACGTGGGCGCGGAGAACTCGGTGTAGTAGCCGGCGAAGCCGGAGTCGACCAGGTCGGCGGCGGCGTCGGGGCCGATGAACGCGGCGGCGGTGCCCGGGTTGCCCGCGACGTACCAGATGAGGAAGCCGCTGAGCAGGCTGAACCCGGTGGCCACCGCACACCACCACGGCCAGGCCCGGTAGACCGCGCCGGGGAACCCGACGACCAGGAACCGCCCCAACGCCCCCCAGGACGGCCGTCGGCGACCGGTGATCCGGGCCCGCGCCCGCAGCACCAGTTGGGACAACCGGCTGACCAGGGCCGGATCGGGTGCCCGGCTGCGCAGCGCCGACAGGTGGGTGGCGGTGCGCTGGTAGAGGACGATCATCTCGTCGATCTCGTCGACGTCGAGTCGACGCCGGTCGCAGAACAGCTCCAGCCGCCGCCACTCGTGGCTGTGCTCGGCGACGTACGCGTCGAGATCCACTGGTCCTCCCCCGTCCCGCGCCCATAGTGTTCACTGTCCGGGTGAGAGCGCAACCACCGGTGCCGACCCGCGTCGGCCCGGCGGACACCCCGACCCGCGTCGGCCCGGCGGACACCCCGGCCCGCGTCGGCCCGGCGGACACCCCGGCCGGCGGACGCTGGGCGGACGCCGGGCTGATCAGCGGCGAGGCCGTCGAGCTGGACGTGCGGGCGGCCCGGCTCGGCTCCCGGGTCCTGGCGCTCCTGATCGACGTCGTCGGTCAACTGCTCTGCGCGGCGCTGCTGGCGTTGACGCTGACCCCGGTGGTGCTGATCCTGCTGCCCGACCCGGTGGTGGACCGGGCCTTCACCGGAGCGTTGGAGACGCTCGGCCTGGTGCTGGTGCTGGTCGGCTATCCGGTCGCCTGGGAACGCCTCAACCACGGCCGGACGCCCGGCAAGCTCGCGGTGGGCCTGCGGGTGGTCAGCGCCGACGGCGGCCCGGTGGAGCTGCGCCAGTCGCTGACCCGGGCGCTGGTGGGGGTGGCCGTGGAGTGGCCGGGGCTGGTGCTGCCGCTGCTGAGTTGGGTGGCCGGCGTCACCGTGATGCTGACCGATCCACGCGGGCGACGGCTGGGCGACCTGGTCGCCGGCACCATGGTGGTGCACACCCGCACGACGCAGGGCTGGCGACCGGCCCCACGGATCATTCCGCCGCTGGCCGGCTGGGCCGCCACCCTGGACCTGACCAGGCTCGACGACGCGCTGGCCCTGGCGGTCCGGCAGTACCTGACCCGGGCCGGGCAGATCGTCGAGCCGTACCGGTCGAGGTTGGCCCGGGAATTGTGGTGCGAGGTGGCGGCGGTGACCGCCCCGAAGTCACCGCCCGGCGTACCGGAGCCGTTGCTGCTGGCGGCGGTGCTGGCGGAACGGAACCGGCGCGGCACGCTGCGGCTGCGCCGCAACCGGGCGCTCACCGCCACCCTCTGGCCCGACCTGCACCCGACCACCCCCGCCGCCGTCGAACCGCCGGCCCCCGCCGTCGAACCGCCGGCCCCGGGCCCCGCCCCGGCCCCGGCCGGGGTGCGCCCGGCTGTGCCGGTACTGCGGTCGGCGTCGCCGGAGGATTCCGGGTCGCCGCTCAGCTGAACAGGGCGCGACCCCACCAGTCGGCGGCGTCCCGGACCCCGGCCGGGCAGGCGAACAGGCCGCTGGAGACGTGCCGCAGGTATTCGTTCATCGCGTCGTTGCGGGCCAGCTGGGTCTGGATCGGCACGAACTGCCGGCGCGGGTCCCGCTGGTAGGCCATGAAGAACAGCCCGGCGTCGAGCCGGCCCAGCCCGTCCGAGCCGTCGACGTAGTTGTAGCCCCGGCGCAGCAGCCGGGCACCGTTGTTCAGGGTGGGGTGGGCGAGGCGCACGTGCGAGTCGACGGCGATCACCGGCTGACCGTCGTCGCCCTTCGCGGCGAAGTCCGGCTCGTCGAACTCGTCGCGGCGGCCCAGCGGCGCACCGCTGCCCTTGGTCCGGCCGACGATCTGCTCCTGCTCGGTCAACGAACTGCGGTCCCAGGTCTCGATCTGCATCCGGATCTTGCGGGTGACCAGGTAGGACCCGCCGGTCATCCAGTCCGCGCCGTCCTCCGGCTGGGCCCAGAGCTGCTCACGCAGCAGCCCGGCGTCCTCGGCCTTGAGGTTGGCGGTGCCGTCCTTGAAGCCGAAAAGGTTACGCGGGGTCGCCTGGTCCCGCGACGTCGACGAGGTACGCCCGAAGCCGAGCTGCGACCAGCGGACGCTGACCACACCCATCCCGATCCGGGCCAGGTTACGGATGGCGTGCACCGCCACCTGCGGGTCGTTGGCGCACGCCTGCACGCACAGGTCGCCACCGGAGATCTCCGGGCGCAACGCGTCCCCGGCGAAGTGCGGCAGGTCGGCCAGCGCGGCGGGGCGGCGGCCGGCGAGGCCGAACCGGTCCCGGCCCTGCGCGTCGCGGAACAGGGTCGCGCCGAAGCCGACGGTCAGGGTGAGCTGCGACGGGGGCAGGCCCAGCGCCTCGCCGGTGTCGTCCGGCGGGGCCTCCGGCACGCCACCGACGGCACCGATCACCCCGGCGTCCTTTCCGCCGGCCATCCGGGCGGCGGCGGCCGTCCACTCCTGGAGCATCGCGACCAGCCGGTCCCGGTCCTTGGTGATCACGTCGAAGGCGACGAAGTGCAGCCGGTCCTGGGCCGGGGTGGTGATCCCGGCCTGGTGTTCACCGTGGAACGGCACCGCCCCGGCGGCCCCGTCGTAGGCGGCGGCCCGGTCGCCGTCGCGGGTCAACGCGCCCGCTCCGGCGGCCACCCCCGCCACCCCGGCGACCCCGACCCCGGCCAGGGTGATCGCCCGCCGTCGGGTCAACCGGCGGCGGCCCCGGCCGGTGGTGCTGCTCTGCTCGCTCATCGACTCTCCTGGGAGGGACCGGCCGTACGACGGCCGTGCTGACCCGTCGTCACCGGGCGACGGCGGCGGCGACCTTGCTGACCGGCTCGGCGAGGGCGTTGATGCTGTCCGACAGCTCCTTGAGGTCGGTCTTGCTCAGCTGGGTGTGCAGCTTCCAGCCGTCGCCGTCGCGGTGCTTGCCGAGCGCCGCCTCCACGTTGGCGAACTCCTTGTCGAGCTGGGCGACCAGCTCGGGGGCGCGCTGCTCCAGCGCGGGTCGCAGCGCGGCGACGGCGGCCTTGGAGCCCTCCAGGTTGGCGTTGAAGTCCCAGAGGTCGGTGTGCGAGTACCGCTCCTCCTCGCCGGTGATCTTGCCGCTGGCCACCTCGTCGAGCAGGGCCTTGGCCCCGTTGGCGAGCTGGAGCGGGGTGAGCTTCTCGGCGTTGGCCCGGGCCACGATCTCCTTGACGTCGACCAGTAGCCGGTCGGCGATCGGGCCGTCCTTGCTGATGTCGCCGGTGGTCCAGAGGTCCTTCTCGATCCGGTGGAAGCCGGTGAACTCCATGCCCTCCTCGATGACCTCCTCCCGACCGTCGATCTTGGGGTCGAGGTCGCCGAAGCTCTCCGCGACCGGCTCGATCCGCTCCCAGTAGGTGCGGGCCACCGGGTACAGCGCCTTGGCCTTCGGCACGTCGCCGGCCTTGACCGCGCCGACGAACTCCTCGGTCTTGGTGAGCAGGGCGGCGGTCTGGCTGGTCACGTACCGCTGGTAGCTGGCGGTGGCCTGGGTCAGCGCGGCGTCCGGGGCCACGGTCGCGGCGGTGCCGCTGACCTTCAGCGCGCCCCGGATGCCCCGGCCGCTCATCCCCGGCTTGCAGGCCGTCTCGTACGTGCCGGCGGGCAGTTCCACCCGCAACTCGCGGCTCAGCCCCGGGGCGATGTTCTCCACCTCGCCCATCACCCGGTCACCGGCGGCGTAGACGTAGAACTCGTTGACCTTACTGCCGGAGTTGGTCACGGTGAAGGTCGCCTGACCGGCGTCCAACTCGGTGACGTCGACCTCGCACACGCTGTCGGTGGCCTTGACCTTGACCGTGTTGGCGGCCGCGCCATCCTGCTGCTCGTCCTTGCCGCCGCAGGCGGTGACACCGGTGACGGCAAGCGCGCCGACGGCAGCGAGCGCCAGGAAACGGGTGGTACGCATCGTTTGCTTGTCTCCTCGGGAAGGTTCAGGCTCGCCGCGACACGGCCGGCTGGGTGGTGGGGTTACCGTCGCCGGTGGGGGCGGGGTCGCCGGCCGGTGCGGGCTTCGCGGGGGCCGCCGGCCGCCGCAGGAACAACACCAGCACCGGTACGGCGTAGGCGACCCAGGCGACCATCTCCAGCACGCTCGGCGCGGCGGTGATGTTGAACATGCCGGCGAGCAGTGCGGCGTACCAGGTGTTGGGGTCGAGCACGCCGGTGATGTCGAACGCCAGGTCGTTGAGGCCGGGGAGCACCCCGGCCTCCTGGAAGTCGTGCACGCCGTACTTGAGGATGCCGGCGGCGACCAGGATCAGCAGCGCGCCGGTCCAGGTGAAGAACGTCGACAGGTTGATCCGCAGGGCGCTGCGGTAGAGCAGGACGCCGATCCCGACGGCGGTGACGATGCCGCCGATCAGCGCCAGCAGCGGCCCGGAGCCGGTGCCGCCGGTCGCGCTCTGCGCCGCCGAGTAGAAGATCAGGGCGGTTTCCAGGCCCTCCCGGACCACCGCGAGGAACGCCATCCCGGCCACCGCGAACGAGCCGACGGCCAACGCCTCGCTCAGTCTGCCGCGCAGCTCACCGGCGATCGTCCGGGCGGCCCGACGCATCCAGAAGATCATCCAGGTGACGAAGACGACGGCGGCGACCGAGGTGACCGCCTCGAACAGTTCCCGGTCCTCGGAGCGGGCCAGCAGTGAGGTCGAGGTGTACTCGATGAGCCAACCGAACAGCACCGACAGGGCCACGGCGAGCCCGACGCCGGCCCACACCTGGGGCAGCCGGTCGCGGCGCTGCGACTTGACCAGGAAGGCGACCAGGATGCTGACGACCAGCGTCGCCTCCAGGCCCTCCCGCAGGCCGATCAGGTACGTGGCGAACATCGGTACTCCGTGTCGTGGTCAGGCATGCCTCAGTTTACTTAGGGCAGCCATACCTTCCTCCTGATCCGGGGTCCCGTCAAGTCGTTCATGACAGGGTTCACCCTGGCCGGGATGGTCGGGCGGACCCGCTGGCCGGGGGGTGCCAGCCAACGCCCGACGTGGCAAAATCCGACGTACCCCAGGACAGGACGGCCCGTGCCCGACACGCCCCGCACCCCCACCCTCCGCCCCGCGTACGCCCCGCCACCGGCCAGTTCCGCCCCCGGCGCGCTTCGCCACCGCCGGCCGGGACGGCACCGGTGAAGGGCTTCGGCCCGTGGCTGGGCGTGCTCGCGCTGGTGATCGTCCTCAACGCACTCCGGCTGCGCCCGCTGGCCCTGGTCGTCTCCCTCGCCTGGCTCGCCTGGTGCGTGTGGACCTGGGTCCGTCCGGCCCGCCGCGACAAGATCCGCTCTGCCGGGCGACGGTAGCGGCATCCACCGGCCACGACCCCGCCGGACCGCCCCACCGCCCCACGAGACCCCCGGACGCGTGCAGGGCCGGCCGCTCGGCGGCCGGCCCTGCACGGGTGTGCTCAGTAGCGGTAGTGCTCGGGCTTGAACGGGCCCTCCGGAGAGACGCCGAGGTAGGCGGCCTGCTCCTTCGTCAGCTCGGTCAGCCGGGCACCGAGCGCGCCCAGGTGCAGCCGGGCGACCTTCTCGTCCAGGTGCTTGGGGAGCACGTAGACGCCGATCGGGTACTCGTCGGTCTTGGTGAACAGCTCGATCTGGGCGATCGTCTGGTTGGCGAACGAGTTCGACATCACGAAGCTCGGGTGACCGGTGGCGTTGCCCAGGTTCAGCAGGCGGCCCTCGGAGAGCACGATGATGGCGTGGCCGTCGTCGAAGCGCCACACGTCGACCTGCGGCTTGATGTTCTCCCGGGTGACGTCGGAGCGCTTCATCAGGCCGGCCATGTCGATCTCGTTGTCGAAGTGGCCGATGTTGCCGACGATGGCCTGGTGCTTCATCCGGGCCATGTGCTCGTTGGTGATGACGTCGAAGCAGCCGGTCGCGGTGATGAAGATGTCGGCCTGCTCGACCACGTCCTCCAGGGTGGCGACCTGGTAGCCGTCCATCGCCGCCTGGAGGGCGCAGATCGGGTCGACCTCGGTCACCACGACCCGGGCGCCCTGGCCGCGCAGCGACTCGGCGCAGCCCTTGCCCACGTCGCCGTAGCCGAGCACGACGGCCATCTTGCCGCCGATCAGCACGTCGGTGGCCCGGTTGATGCCGTCGATCAGGGAGTGCCGGCAGCCGTACTTGTTGTCGAACTTGCTCTTGGTCACCGAGTCGTTGACGTTGATGGCCGGGAAGAGCAGGGTGCCGGCCCGGTGCATCTCGTAGAGCCGGTGCACGCCGGTGGTGGTCTCCTCGGTGACGCCCTTGATGCCGGCGGCGATCCGGGTCCAGCGCTGGTTGTCCTCGCCGAGGCTGCGGTGCAGCACCTGGAGGATGACCGCGTACTCCTCGGAGTCGGCGGACTCGACCGGCGGGACGACCCCGGCCTTCTCGAACTCGACGCCCTTGTGGACCAGCAGGGTGGCGTCACCACCGTCGTCGAGGATCATGTTCGGGCCCTGCCCGTCCGGCCAGGCGAGCACCTGCTCGGTGCACCACCAGTACTCCTCCAGGCTCTCGCCCTTCCAGGCGTAGACCGGGACGCCCGCCGGGGCCTCCGGGGTGCCCTCGGGGCCCACCACGATCGCCGCGGCGGCGTGGTCCTGGGTGGAGAAGATGTTGCAGGACGCCCACCGGACCTGCGCGCCGAGGGCGACCAGCGTCTCGATCAGGACGGCGGTCTGGATGGTCATGTGCAGCGAACCGGTGATCCGGGCGCCGGCGAGCGGCTGGGCGTCGGCGAATTCACGGCGGATCGCCATCAGGCCGGGCATCTCGTGCTCGGCGAGGCGGATCTCCTTGCGCCCGAACTCGGCGAGCGACAGATCCGCCACCTTGTAGTCGCCCTCGGCGAGGGTGGCCGGCCGGGCGTCGCTGGATGACGCCGGGAGGGTGCTGGTCATGAAGGCTCCTGTCGAACGATGGCTGCGCGACCATCCACCTTACGCTCGCCTTCTCGCGGCGCACGGTGGGCCGCCTCGGGACAGCACACGGGGCGGTCGGCACCGGACGAAACCTCCGCCCACCTGCCGGCCGCCCCGTGCATCCCCCCGGTTTGGTTTCCCCCGCGCGCCACCGGACCTTCGTCGCGACAACGCTGCGTACACATATAGTTACACTGCGCCACGGCATAGTCAAGCAATTCGGGAAAGTCGGACTTGCGGCGTGCCGCGTTTGCCGCCAACTCTGCTGCGGAAAAGGGGTGAGATCGTTCAGATGCCGCAACTGGCGACGAACGCCGCGCCCGTACCGGAGACGACAAGTGCCGTCGCGGCGGCCGTGCCCACGGCGGCCTGCCCCGGACCGAGCATCACCGCGCCGACCCCGTCGTCCACCGCGACCTTGCCGCTGTGGCAGAACACCACCCGGGGGCCGGGCAACGGCAGCCGGACCTCCGGCCCGGACGCCTCCACCGTCACCCGGTGCAACGCGAAATCGTCCACCGGCACCGGCCACCGGACCACCCCGGACGCCACCGGACGGGCGGCGATCACCGGATCGTCCAGCACCTCGAAGCACAGCACCCGCAGCAACTCGTCGACGTCCACGTGCTTGGGGGTCAGCCCGCCGCGCAACACGTTGTCACTGGCCGCCATGATCTCCACACCGCAACCCCGCAGGTAGGCGTGCAGGTTGCCGGCCGGCATCCAGATCGCCTCCCCCGGCGTCAGCCGGACGTGGTGCAGCAGCAACGCCACCAGCACCCCCGGGTCGGCCGGGTAGCGGTCGGCCAACTCCCGGGCCAGGTCCGCGTCCGGCCCGGTCACGTCCGCCGTGCGCACCGCCCCGATCAGCCGGGCACGGTCCGCGTCCGGCCAGGTCAGCAGCGTCCGTACGGCCTCGCGCAGCCCCGCCGGACCGGCCCGCAACGCGGCCACCACCGGCGACAGCTCCGGTACGCCGAACCCGGCCAACGCCGTCGCCGACACCTCCGGGTCACGGAACCCGCAGAGCGCGTCGAACGGCGTCAACGCGACCAGCAACTCCGGCTTGTGGTAGGGATCGACGTAGTTACGCGGCCGCCCACCCCGACCCGCCCCGGCGACAGTTCCGGCGTGGCCCGCCCCGGCGGCGGTTCCGGCGTGGCCCGCCTCGGCAGCGGTTCCGGGCCGGCCCACACCGGTGCCACTGCCCACCCCTGCCCGCCCGGCTTCCGCCTGCCCGGCCTCCGGCTGTCCTGCTTCCGCCTGCCCGGCCGGTGACCCGGCGCGAGCCTGCCCGGCCGGTGACCCGGCGCGAGGCTGCCCGGCCTCCGGCCGCCCTGCTTCCGCCTGCCCGGCGCAAGCCTGCTCGGCCGCGTACCCGGCGCGGGCCTGCTCGGCGTCCGGGTGGGCCTGGAGACTCAACGGGGCCTCCGCCGCGAGCACCTTCAGCAGGAACGGCAGCCGGGTGCCGAACCGGCCGACCACCTGGTCGCCGAGCCAGTGATCCGGCTCGGCGACCAGCAGATCGGTCAGGCTCATCCGCTCGCCGCCCCGGTCGACCGTGGCCGGGCCACCCGGGTGGGCGCCCAGCCACAACTCCGCCTCCGGGCCGGCGCTGGGCACCGGTCGCCCCTGCAACTCGGCGATCGCCGAGCGGGACCCCCAGGCGTAGTCGCGGATCGACCCGTAGAGCAGCTCCACGCTCAGCCCCCGGCCCGCCCGGCCACCTCACCCGACTCGCTCGGCGACGGCACGACGGCGGTCGGCGCGGCCGTGCCGGTGCCGGCCCGCTCGGCGGCCACGCTGTAGATGTCCGGTTCCAGGTAGATGACCCGGGCGATCGGCACGGCCGTACGGATCCGCGCCTCGACCGCGTTGATCCCCCGGGCGAGTTCCTCGGCGCTCTCCCAGGCCGGCACGCCGATCTTCGCGGCCACCATCAGCTCCTCCGGACCGAGGTAGAGCGTCTTCATGTGGATGATCCGCTCGACCTCGGGGCCGGCGGTGACCGCCCGCTCGATGGTCGCCAGGTCGGCCGGGTCGGCACCCTCACCGAGCAGCAGGCTCTTGGTCTCGATCGCCAGCACGATCGCGATGATCACCAGCAGTACGCCGATCATCGCGGTGCCCGCGGCGTCCCACATGCCGTTGCCGGTGATCAGCGTCAACCCCACACCGAACAGCGCGAGCACCAGACCGACCAGCGCGCCGAAGTCCTCCAGCAGCACCACCGGCAGCTCCGGCGCCTTGGCCCGACGGATGAAGTTCACCCAGGACTGGCTGCCCCGGGTGTGGTTCGACTCCTTGATCGCGGTACGGAAGGAGAAGCCCTCCATCACGATGGCCGCCAGCAGCACCGTCACCGGCACCCACTGCCACGCGGTGATCGGGTGCGGGTCGGCCGCCTTGTGCCACGCCTCGTAGAGCGCGAAGAGGCCACCGAGGCTGAACAGCACGATCGACACGATGAACGCGTAGATGTAGCGCTCCCGGCCGTACCCGAAGGGGTGCTCCGGGGTGGCCGCCCGTTTGGCCCGCTTACCACCCAGCAGCAGCAGCGCCTGGTTGCCCGAGTCCGCCACCGAGTGGATCGACTCGGCCAGCATCGACGACGAGCTGGTCAGCAGGAACGCGATGAACTTGGTGATCGCGATGCCGACGTTAGCCAGCAGGGCGGCGATGATCGCCTTGGTCCCACCGTTCGCGCTCACGCTGTCGCTCCGCTCCGCGACGCGGCGACGTGAGACGCCGCGCTACCCGGTCCGACGGCCCGCTCGCCCACAGCGCGGTCCCTGCATGCGTTCACTGGTTCGACAGCTCCTTCATCTCGGTGACGGCCGGTACGGCCATCGGGTCCAGCCCATGGGCCAGGGCCAGATAGATCGACGCGAAGTCGGGCACCGCGACGAGGGAGGCGAGCCGTTCCAGCGCGGAACCACCCTCGGCGGTGACCACGTCACAACGCACGCCCCGCCGCTCGGCGAGGGTCTGCACCGCGTCGGCGCGGCGCTCCTCGACGGCGAGCGGTTCGTCGGTGTCGTCGTCGGCGTTGAGCCCGCCGTCACGCAGCAGCACCAGCCGCAACCGGGTCGGGTCGGGCTCGGCCTCGTCCGCGTCGGCGAAGATGTCCCGGGTCGACTCCACCAGGCCCCCGAAGACGCCGTCGAGCAGGCCGACCCGGCCCCGGCCGGCCTCACCCAGCGCCCCGGCGACCACCGGGTAACGGGCGTTGGCCGACAGCGTGTCGCCGAACCGGCGGGCCGCCACGGTCGCCAGCGGGGACGACCCCCAGACGATCGGAATCGACCCGGCCAGCCCGAGGGCCAGCGACTTCGCCGGGTTGACGAAGGACTCGGCGGTCGACCGGCACCGGTCGGCGTCGGCGTCCAGCCGGGCCGCCGTCTCGGCCAGATCCGCCTCGTTGACCTTCACCAGGCCGAGCGTACGGGCGGCGAGCAGAACCGGCACGGTGAGCGCCCAGAGGCTGGCGCGGGCCGGGGCCCGGCGGGGCACCGGGATGAACGGGGCACGGGCCCGCTCGGCCACCGACTGCAACTGCGAGTCGGGGGCGCCGACCGCGACCAACCGGGCACCCCGGCGGTGTGCGGCCTCGGCGGCACCCAGCGCCTCCGGGCTGCGACCCGACGCGCTGACCGCGATCACCACGTCGGCCGCGCCGACCCAGCCGGGCACCCCGGCGCTGCGGTGCGGGATGACGGGCACCGGGCAGCGCGGCCCGGCGACCGTGGCGAGCACGTCCCCCGTACGCCCGGCGGTGCCGATGCCCGCGATGACGACCGCCCGGGGGCGGCCCTCGTCCTCCAGCAGCGCCAGGTTGGCCTCGGCGGCCAGCGCGGCGGACTCCCGCACCTGGGCCCCGGCGGAGGCGGTGAAGCGCAACATTCCACCCGGATCGTGGCTGGCGACCGCCTCCGGGTCGTCCAGCATCGATTCGTCGGCCACCCGCCGGCCACTCACGCCGGCCGTCCCCTCCATCACCGCTGCGCCTCCGGCCCACCGCGTGCCTCGTCCAGCAGCAGCACCGGCACGTCGTCGCGCACCTCGAAGATGCGACCGCACTGCGTGCAGGTGAGGGTCCGGGCCTGAGCGTCGTAGTCCAGCGGTGCGTGGTGTGTGTCCGGGCAGGCGAGGATTTCGAGCAACTGCGGGTCCAGGGCCACGGCGCGGCTCCTTCCACGTGTGTGGTCTGTGCCGGTCGACGGTGCCGACCGGCGCGAGGGATCTTATCGGCGAACCCGCTCCAGCACCTCGTCACGCAGCGAGGTCATCCGCTCCTGGGTCGGGCCCTCCACGTTGAGCCGCAGCAGCGGCTCGGTGTTGGACGCGCGCAGGTTGAACCACGCGCCGTCGGGGAACCGCAGGGTGAGCCCGTCCAACTCGTCCGCCTCCGCCTGCGGGTAGGCGGCCCGCACCTCGGCCACCCGGGCGGCCTGGTCGGTCACCGTGGAGTTGATCTCGCCGGAGGCGACGTACCGTTCGTAGACGCTGGCCAGCAGGGACAGCGGCTGGGACTGCTCGCCCAATGCGGCCAGGGTGTGCATGGCCGCGAGCATCCCGGTGTCGGCGAACCAGAAGTCCCGGAAGTAGTAGTGCGCCGAGTGCTCGCCCCCGAAGATCGCGTTGGTGCGTGCCATCTCGGCCTTGATGAAGGAGTGGCCGACCCGGGCCACCACCGGCACCCCCCCGTGTTCCTGGATGATCTCCGGGACCGCGCGGGAGGTGATCAGGTTGTGGATCACCGTGGAGCCGGGGTGTTTGGCCAGCTCGCGGGCGGCGACCAGGGCGGTGATCGCCGAGGGGGAGACCGGTTCGCCCCGCTCGTCGATGACGAAGCAGCGGTCGGCGTCACCGTCGAAGGCCAGGCCCAGGTCGGCGGAGTGGGTCACCACCGCCCGCTGCAGGTCGACAAGGTTCTTCGGGTCGAGCGGGTTGGCCTCGTGGTTGGGGAAGGTGCCGTCCAGCTCGAAGTAGAGCGGGACGATCTCCAACGGCAGGGCCGGCAGCGCCGCGTCGCCGAGCACACTCGGCACCGTGTAGCCACCCATCCCGTTGCCCGCGTCCACCACCACCTTGAGCGGGCGGATGGTCGACAGGTCCACCAACTTGCGCAGGTGGGCCGCGTAGTCGGGGAGCAGGTCACGCCGGTCGACGGGGGCCGTCGGCGCGGCGGTGGGGCGGGTGCCGGAGTCCAGCAGCGCCTGGGCCCGGACCCGGATGTCGGCCAGGCCGCTGTCCTGGCCGATCGGGCGGGCACCGGAGCGGCACATCTTGATGCCGTTGTACTGCGCCGGGTTGTGGCTGGCGGTGAACATCGCCCCGGGCAGGCCCAGCGCGCCCGAGGCGTAGTAGAGCATGTCGGTGGAGGCCAGCCCCAGCTCGATCACGGCCCGCCCCTCGGCCCGGACCCCGGTGGCGAAGGCGGCGGCCAGCCCCGGGCCGGTGGCCCGCATGTCGTGCGCGACCAGCACGGCGTCGCCCGGCTCACCGGAGGAGTTGAGCACCTGGGTGAGGGCGGACCCCAGCGCCTCGGCCGCCCGCTCGTCCCACTGGTCGGGCACCGTCCCACGGACGTCGTACGCCTTCACGATCTGGGACAGGTCAGACACCGGTTTCAGCTCCTCGACAGGGGTCGTCAACGACCCTGAGCGTATCGGAGCGGTGGCGTCCGTCCCGTGCTAGCCGGGGAGCTGGGGCATGATCGTTGTCGACCCACCGCCGGTGGTGGGCGTCGGAGCGGACCGCCCCTGGTCGGGCGGGACGGAGACGGGCCGCGCCGGGGCCGGCGGAACAGCGGCCGACGGGGCCGGCGGGGCGGCAGCCGACGGGGCTGCGGTGGAGCCGTCCGGAGCCGGCGGCACGGGGACACCCGGAGCCGGAGCAGGCGGGGCTGAGGCGGGCGCAGCCGGAACAGCCGAAGCCGAGACCGACGGAGCCGGAACAGGCGGGGCCGAGACGGGCGGGGCCGGGACGGCCTGGGCAGGCGGAGCGGCGGCCGGCGGGACGGGGACGGCCCGGGCCGACACCGGTGGGGCAGCCGAGGGTGGGGCGGAAGCGGGGTGGTCCGGGGCGGAGGCCGGGCGGGCACCGTACACCCCGCCGGCCGGGCGCGGGGCGGGGGCGGGGGCGGGTGTCACCGCCGGGTAGGTGCCGGGTGCCCCGTACAGGCTGCCGGGGCGGGCCGGCGCGGACGGCTGGGGCTGGGGCTGCGGCTGCCCGTACACCTGGCCACCGGCGGGCGGCTGCTGGCCCCCGTACACCTGGCCGGCGGGTGGCGGGGGCGGACCCGGCACCGCGACCCCGGAGCGGTAGGTGGTCGGACCCGGGTTGCGGGGCTGCGGGACGGCCGGGAAGTCAGCCGGGGCGGCGGCCGGGGCGTGGTCGGCATCAGCCGCCCTGGCGCGGGCCCGATCGGCCCGGGACCGGAAGATCAACAGGGCGATGAGCCCGGCACCCAGGACCACCAGGGCGATACCGGCGTACATGATCATGGATCCTCCGGAGGTCTCTGCGGCGGCGGCCCGGCCGGCGGGCGAGGCGGCGAGCACGGCCTGGGTGGCCACCGGCTCCGTCGCGGGCACGGGGGTGGACGCGACGGGGGTGGGCGTGGGCTTCCTGGTCGGGGTGGGACTCGGGGTCGGGGTGCCGGCAGCCCTCCCGCCGACCCTGGACGTGTCGGTGCCCCGGCCGATCAGCCGGCCGACCGCCGTGGTCGCCTCACCGACCACGGCCAACCGACCCGCCGGTGCCCCGGCCAGGAACGCCACCCGGTAGCGGACGGTGCTGCTCTTCCCCCTGCACAACGGTGGAGCCGCCGACGAGGTACGGGAGACCCGTACCACGCCACCGTCTCCGGAAACGGGCACGCTGGACCAGCGGCCGCCGGTCTGCACCTCTACCCGCACCTGGTCCGCGCCAACCCCGATGAGGCTCAGCCCCAGCGCGGTACGCAGCGACACGCATCCGGCGCTACGTTTACGCACCTCGATCGAGACCGCGCCCGGGGAACCACCGGCGGAGAAGGCACCCGAGGCCCGGACCCGCACCCGGTCCGAGTCCGCATACGCGGGGAGCGCGCCGACCGCCACCAGGCCACCGAGCAGCGCACCGACGGCCACCACCCGCGTCGCCTGCCGACACACGGACATCTCCCCTCCCCTCCCGCCCCGGCGGGGCCGCGGGTCAGGTTACAACCCGGTCAGCGACCCACCCGGTGACAGAGCGTCCCGCATGTGGGCCGTATTACTCGTTCCCCGGGCGGGCGGCACCGGACCCTTCGGCGGCAGAGCTCAGGATGGGCGGTTCGGTGCCGGCCGCCCACCCCGCCGACGCACGGCTGCCGTTCGGCGACCCGCCACCCGTGCCGGCCGACGCCGTGGCCGCCGGCTCGACACCGGCCGGCTCCCTGCCCACGAACTCCTCGCCGACCAGCCCCGTCGCGGCAGCGAGGGTGTCACGGCAGAGCCGGTCGGCGGTCCGGGTGGTCTCCGGCAGCCGGTACCGGGGAGTCAACGCGAGCACCTGGTCGACCGCGTTGTCCAGGCTCATCCGGTGCCCGACGCTGACGAACACCGGCTTCACCCCGTCCCGGGTACGCAGCACCCGGCCGACGACCGCACCGGCATCGACCAGCGGGGCGGCGTCCCCCCGGCGCGGACCCGGCCCGGTCCACCCGCCCACCAGCGGGGTCTTACCCACCCCGATCGCCGGCAGCCCGGTCACCACGCCCAGATGACAGGCCAACCCGAAGCGACGCGGGTGGGCCAACCCGTGCCCGTCACAGACCAGCAGCTCCGGGCGGGTCGTCAGCCCGTCCAGGGCGGCCAGCAACGCCGGCAGCTCCCGGAAGGCGAACAGCCCCGGCACGTACCCGAAGGCGGGCCGGCCGACGTGGACCGCCCGGTCCACCACCTCCAGGGTCGTGGCGTCGAGCACGGTCACGGCTGCGGCGAGCAGGTCACCACTCTCGGCGTACGCCACGTCCAGGCCGGCCACCGTCGCAGGCCGGCGCGGACCCGGCCCGACCAGGTCCGCGTGGGGCCGCAACCGGTCCTGTACGGCCACCGCCTCGGCGACCGTCAGCTCGGTGCCGCGGTGCTGCTCGGGCCGCCGAGCCGACTCAGCCCGGCTCACCGTCGCGCCCGCCCTCTTCCTTCTTGTTGCCGAAGGCCCCGAAGGCGATCGCGAACATGGTGCCGATGGAGATCCCGAACACCACACCGACGGCGTCCTCGAACATGCTCCACCCGATGACGATGCCGATGAGCAGGCCCGACACCCAGGCGGTGAGCTGGCGCTTGTTGGCGGAGGGGTACATCACCTCATCTTATTCAGGCGATCCAGAGCACCCTTTCACGGCAGATATGCACGGATGATCATCAGCTCTCTGCAAGATCTCCTGTCGCCAGGCGCGGGTCGGCACCCGCCGCACCAGCACGCTCGAGTTGCTCCTCGAACATGACAAACGTCCTCCGACGGATGCCCTGCACCAGGGCGATCTCTCGCGGGGTGGGATACCGACCCTCGCGTGCTTGCATGTCGGTGATCGCGTCGACCGTCTCGTAGAGCGCGTAAACCGGTCCCGAGCCCTTCAGATGGCGGGCGCGCTCCTGCTCAGTCAGTTGGATGAACTCGTCACGCGACAGCACGTCGATGTTGTCATCGGCACCGAAGAGGATCTTGTCAATGAGGCCGTTCGCCGGCGACCAACTCCCGCTGTCAGCGGCCAGCCGCCATGCAGCTACGCCTCCCTCCGGACTCTCCACGAGTTTGACCGGAGAGTCGTAGTAGCTGACGAACACCGGGAGCTTGAGGCCAGGCGACTGTTCCACTGATTCAATCTTCCCTTCCAGCATCTGTCGCCGCCCGGAACGCCTCCTGCGCGCGCTGAAGTAGTCCGTGGCGGATCACTCTCTCCCTCAGAGTCAGCGGGCGTCCGTCAGCCTCCGCCATCGCCTCGATATCACGTCTGACCTCGTAGAGTGCATGTTCCCACTCGGCCACACCATCTACTGCAGCCAAGTGGAAGCGCAACTCAGCAATGTGGCCGTTGGACATCCGCAAGCTCAACAAGATGTCTCGGTAGCCGCTGAGCTGAGGCCGCATGAAACGGTCCTTGATGTTGAGCACCACGATGCTGGGCCTACCGGCCAGATCTTCCAAGGCTTGGTAGACATCATCGAGATGCCGAAACTCGATCTTCGCAGCTGCGAGGTCCTTCAGCTTCGAGGCGTCGTTCTCGTACTCGACAAGTTTGTCCAGGACCCGCTGGTTGCCCTTCGGCGCCTTCCGCCAGCCAGCTCGGCCACGACCTTCCGCCAGATCAGAGGCCAGCAGGTTGAGTTCCTGCTGGGCCTCTTCAGCATCTGCGTACAGACGGGCGAGGAAGCCGGTGCGATACTCCTCATCATCCCGCCGCGACAGCTCAAATCCCGGCTGGTAGGCGGGCTGCCGAAAGGCTGACATCCGACGAGACAACGCGATCTGAGCCCCGGTCAACCTGGTGGGGGCCGGTCTTGGTCCGTCCGAGGGCAGCGAATCGACGCCTCGATCAGCGACATCCCCGACCACCGCCGTCAGTACCGCCAGAGCCTGCGGACGAGCGGCGAGGTGGTGCAGCGTCAGGGGTCTTGCCGTCAGCGAATCGGCCAGTTCGGGCGTCGCCAGGATCATGCGGGCGAGGTCCGGGCGATGCGTCAACTGCCGCAAGAGAGTTTCGGCGAGGGCATGTTGCTCGCCAGGCGGGTCACGCCAGGTCTCGTCGAGCATCCGTACGACCCTCGGGTCGCGCAGCAGCCGCGCCACATCCGCCGCTCCGGGGGCGTCCAACTGCGGGACGAGGCGTCGGAGCACCGAGGCGTCGGCGTGTGCGGAGATCTCCGCAGGAGTCAGGCCGGCGCGGAGAACGCCGTCGAGATCCATGCCACCCGCCAGCAGCTCCCGCACCCGGGAGGCGGTGCCCTGCGGCGGAGACTGATCCGACGCGTGCTGCGGTGCCTCGCCAGGTGGCGTGCCCGGTTCCGGCTGCCGATCGGGGTCCCGGCTCGCCGGTCCCGCCCGCTCCGCGGATCCGGGCCCGTCGAGCAGGTGCAGGCGGTTGAGGTACGGGTCGCCGTACCCCTGCTCGTCGTCGGGTGCCGGCGGGTGCTCGGGCAGGTCGGGCAGGGCGCTGAACCGCCCCCGCGCCAACCCGGCCAACGGCATCGGGTGGCCGTCTCCGCCGAGGATCAGCGCGTCGATACCGACGACGTTGTCGGGGTGCCGCCGGCCGGCGTGGGCGTAGAGGGGGCGCTCGTGGACCGTTCCCGCCTGCGGGTCGAGATAGAGCACCGTCCCGTTCTGGTTGAGCGCCACCCAGGCGTGCGAGCCGCCGTTCTCCCACTCGGTGATCAGGAAGGCGTAGCTGCCGTGACCTCCCAGGACCAGTTGGTCGTGCAGGTTGCGGTAGCCCCGTTCGACGGACTGGCGCAGGTCTGCCGGCCCCGGCGGGACACCGTCGGCTACGGCGAACAGTTTCTGGAACCGTCCGCCGGTGACCTCCTCGACCCGGCCGGGTCCGCCGGCCTCACCGTTGACCGGACGCCGGATGTCGCCTTGCAGGTAGCCGTCGAAGGTACGGGGCGCGGCCACCCTGGGTCGACCGTGCACCCACGTCTCGAACAGGGACAGGGTGCAGTCCAGGCAGTTGATGCCCCGGGTCGGGTCGGCCTGCGGGCCACCGTCGTTGGCCAGCGCGAACCACCCGCCCTGCCGGGGATCGGGGGTACGCACCACACTGCCGTCCGGCTGCCGGGGCATCTGCCGTTCGAGGTCGGTCTGGTGCAGGGCCAGCGGTGGCCGCAACCCACCGAACTGCCCGTACCGGCGGGAACGGTCGATGGGCGGCGGATCGTCGTCGCCGGTGAGCGCCGACCTGTCGCCCGTCTCGACCCCACCGGCGGCCAACTCGGCCACGTCGTCGTTGATGCGGGAGAAGTCAGCAGGATCTCCGATGACGACATCCGTGGGAAAGACCCGGCCGTCGATGATCTCCGAGGCCAGATCCAACTCTCGATAGCTGTCCGCCTGCTCGGTACTCGCGATCTGCTGATACCAGTTGGCCAGTTCGAGACGGCCTTCGCGCTGTAGGTGGTTCGCCCGGCGAGCAGCACGCTGTGCCCTCGCTTCGTGCTCGCGGGCAACCTCTCGCCGGAAGCCGGCGTCATCCCTACGTCGCCGATCCTCGAACCAGTGTCGCTGTGCCTCGAAGTAACCCTGATAGCGGCGACGGTCGAGCGCCTCCCGTTCGGCTGCCCATTTCGCGGCGTACCACCGGGGAGTTCTCGGGCGCGGTGGCTCGTCGTCCGGATCTGGTGTCGGAGGGGTCGGGTCGGGGGCCGGCGGGTCCACGGGCCCGGGGGCCAGCGCCTCCAGGAGCGGGAAACGTCTGTCGCCCTGCCGCCGGCCATCGCGGTCGGCTACGCCGGGCGGCCTCTCCCGGGCAGCCTGCGCAGTGTCCGGTGTGCTGCCGTGGATCGGGAGCCCCGGCGTCGGTGCCGGCCCCACCGACCCACCGGGTGCCGGCCCCGGCGGAACGCCGGCCGTGGAAGCGCCCGACGTCGTGCGTCCAGGAGAGGGGTCTGCGGTAGGTGACGCCGTAGCGGTTGCCGTCGGTGCTCCGCCCGCTGTCGTCACGCTCGCGGGTGGGTTGCCCTGCCCGGAGTCGGGCCCGGGTGGTGCGGTGACCGCCGCGTTCGTCGGCACCACCTCAGCGGCTCGACCTGCCGTCAGCGGAGAGGTCACCTGATCGGCGGCGACCGAGGACAGGGTGGGGCTGGACGGCGTCGACTCGGCCACGATCGACGCCGGAGCCGCGCCCGTGACGTGGTCGACCCCGGGTGCCGGTGGGGCCGGGGGCGTCACCGCGTCCGCTCCCGCCGGCCCGTCCACCGGCCCGACGGCAGCGGCGGCCCGGCCGGGATCGGGCGGCACCTGCGGATCGCGGGGCGACGGCGTCTCGGCGGCAGTGCCTGAGCCGTCACCGGCCACGACGGTGGGGCCGAAGGACGTCGCCGGTCCCGGCACGGAAGCGTCAGCGGCCGACCGCCCAGGAGCATCGCCGGCCGGGGACGCCTGCTCAGCGCCGGCCGGCACCGGCGACGGTGGGACGGGGAAGGCCGCCGACACCTGGGTGGCGTCGGCCAACGAGTGCAGCCGGCCGTCGAGGCGGGCGTGCAGTGCGGCGTCCGCCTGCGCGGTCGCCGAACTGCCGACCCCGGAGACGGCCGCCCGGGCCGCGTCCTCCGGCGACAACGCTCCCTGGCCGGTGGCCAGCCCCGCCGCGCCCTCCGCGAGCACCTCACCGGTCATCTCCCGGCCCAGGTGCTCACCGACCCGGGCACCCCGCCCGGTGGCGTGCCGCCCCAGCCCGGCCAGTGGTGCGACCGCACCACCGGCCAGCCCACCGAGCGCCGACGCACCGAGATCGGCGAGGTCGAGGCCGTGCCGGCGACCGGTGGAGTTCTGGTACGCCTGCGTCGCGAGGTTGACGCCGCCCTCCTGTCCCGCCTCGAACAGGCCCCCTTTGACCGCCCGTTTGCCGAGCCCACGCATCCCGTCCCGGGCCACTTCTTTGGCGGCCCGTTCGCCCGCCTCCTTGAGGCCCTGTCGGAGCGCCTTCTTGGCCAGTTGCGCCATCAGCCGGCGGAAAATCTGCTGGATGACCAGCCGACTGGCGGTGACCGCCGCGCCGGCCGCCGGTGAGGCGGCCCCGGCGGTGAGTGCGGCGGCGACGGCGAGCGCGAGCAGCTCCACGACCAGGATGCCGAGTTCGATCCACACCTCGAGCTTGGCGGCCTCGATGTCGCAGCCGCACTCCTCGACCAGGCGGCCCAGGTCGGTACTGACCGCGAGCAGCACCGTCAACGGGGCATCGTCGCCGTCGGCGAGCCGTCGCCAGGCAGCCTCGAACGCCTCCGGGACCGCGCCGGCTGCGCCGTATCCGCCGCGCACCTCGGTGGCGGCGGCGATCGCGTCGGCACGGGGGCCGGCCAGCGCGCCCGCCACGGCGTACCACTGGTCGGCGAGATCCCAGACGGCGCGTTCGTTTCCCTCCGGCCACTCCACGCCGACCACCCAGTCGAGCGCCTCGTAGGCCCAGCCCGGCAGGTCCCAGGGGCTGTAGTCGAGGGGGTGCGGGATCGGGCTCGGCAGCACGGTCACGGCTTCCCCCGCAGGTCAGTGCCGACGGTCACGAGGGTCGGTCACCCGGTCGAAGCGCCGGCCGCTGGCCGCGTCGGTCCGTAGGTTGGCGTCGACCGAGGTGACCACGTCGGTGCCGAGCCCCTCCAACGATCGGCCGAGCCCGGCCCAGGCACGCAGCAGGGTCTCCTCGTGGGACCGGTAGCTCTTCTCGAAGGCCGCGCCGATGTCGTCCCGGCCCCATGGGCGGGGTGCGCTGGCCGCCGTGATCTCCGCACCGAGGGTGACGCGGCGGGCCGACACCGACTCACCGGCCAGGTGCAGGTCGGTGCCACCCCGCCGGGCCCGGGCCGGATCGAGCCAGAGTTGCCCCTCACCCATGCCGTTCGTCCTCCCGCCGGAGCACCGCGTCGGCCCGCCCGAACAGTGCGCCGAAGTCGCCCGTACGCAGGAACTCCACCGACCCCGAGCCGGCCGGCAGATGGGCGGCGACCAACTCCTGGGTGGCCGTGGCCGCCCGGGCGCAGGCCCGGTGCACCGTCATGGTGATCTTGCGACTGAGCGCGTGGTGATCGCGGTCGTGGTAGACCTCGCCGGTGAGCTCCACCGAGATCAGCTCGCCACGGGCACCCACCGTGGCGATGACCTGGCCGTCGTCCGACCGCTCCGTGACCCGCAGTGCGGCCAGTTCGGACCCCAGTTCGTCCACACCGGACCGCAACCGCCGGTATTGGCCGTACACCTCGTCGAACCGCGCCCGGAGCGCCTGGTTCGCGTCGCGGTCCACCCTCTCGGCCAAGGCCACCCTCCCCCGGTCACCGTCAGTCAGGCGAACCATACCGGGTGCCACGATTCCGTGGGGTCCGGTAGTTTCGGGCCGTGATCGATCGCCAACAGGCCGAGCAACTCGCCGACGTGTGGGCCCGGCGGGACTCGCAGCGTCTGGGCCACGAGTGCCGGGCCACCCTGGACGAGTTCGACCTGGGCTACGTGATCAGGTCGACCGTCGACCGCGCGGTCGACACGGACCCCGGCGACCTGCCGACCACCGTCGTCGACAAGGAGACCGGCGAGGTCACCACCTGGCCCCGGGTGCCGGCGGCCGTGGTGCAGCAGATGTACCGCCGCAGCCGCCCCACCGGCACCCCCGCCCCGCGCACCGTCGACCCGGCCAGCCTGCTGCTCCGCGAGATCCGTCGGCTGCCGACGCCCGGCACCGTGGCGCACCTGACCGTCGAGGGCCGCACCTACCTCGGTCACGGCGTCAAGGGCGACGTGGCGGTGCGGCACCACCCACTGGTCCGGGCCTACCTGGACGAGCTGCCCCCGGGGCACCTGGTGCGCGGCGGCGACCGGCACGCCGAGATGGTCGTCGTGTCGGACGTCCTGCACGAGTACGACCACCGTCGCGCCGCCGCCGGCCAGCCCCCGCTGACCATGCGCGAGGCGGAGTCGCTGCTGCTGGCGACCGGGATGGACGTGTTCCTGGCCCGCGAGCCGGGTGATCCGCAGGCCGGCCCGGCGGAACGCCCGTGCGACTCCTGCCTCAACTTCCTGGTGCACTTCGCGGTCCTCGGCTGGTCCGAACTCGCGTTCACCCGGCAGTGGCAGCCGGACAGGCAGGCCGCGCCGGAGCCGGGGCGGTTCGCGCCGGAGGTGGCCGACGCGCTGGTGAGCGCCGGCTGGCGTCCGGGGTTCGGTGACGATGGCCTTGCCGAGGAGGCGATGGCGGAAACGAGGGAGATCTCCCCCCGACATCCTGATCTCACGTCCGCGCTGAACGCCCTCACCAGGTTTCCGGGGCTTGCCTCCGGTCGGCGCGGTCCGGGGCGGCAGGTGTGGATCTCGCGGTTCTCCATCGACCCCGTGCACGCCGCCTACACCGCCGCCACCCTGGCGGACTTCGGTGCCGTGCTCGGCGTACGGCTCTTCCCGATCGGCGCTGGGCATCCGGACGCGATCCTGGCGGTGGACGAGCACGGCCGGGTCTTCGCGCTGGACCAGGCGGGCGAGTGGTTCCTCGGCGACGACGTCGATGCGGCGCTGACCACCCTGCTCCTGGGTCTCGCCCCGACCCGGGTCCGGGACGACGGCAGCTGGTGAGAGGGGTGTGCCGGGGTTACAGCGGCATCCCGGTCAGCACCAGCACCCTCGGCTCGGTGTAGTCGTCCATCGCCGACCGCACGCCCTCCCGGCCGACGCCGCTGCCCTTGACGCCCCCGTACGGCATCTGGTCGGCCCGGTACGACGGCACGTCGCCGACGATCACCCCGCCCACCTCCAGCACCCGTGCGGCGGTGAACGCCACGTCGAGCCGGTGGGTGAACACGCCGGCCTGCAGCCCGTACGCCGAGTCGTTGACGGCGGCGAACGCGGCGTCGTCGCTGTCCACCGACGCCACCACCAGCACCGGCCCGAAGACCTCCTCGGCACAGACCTTGGCCGACGCCGGCACCCCGGTCAGCACGGTGGGCGGATAGCTGGCGCCGTCGCGGCGGCCCCCGGTCTCGACGGTGGCCCCGGCGGCGACGGCCTCGTCGACCCACGCCTCGACCCGTTGCGCGGCCTCGACGGAGACCAGCGGTCCGACGTCGGTCGACTCGGCGGTGGGGTCACCGGTGCGCAGTGCCCGCACGGCGGCGACCAGCCGGGGCAGGAAGGCGTCGTGGTGGCGTTCGTGCACGAGGACCCGCTGCACGGCGATGCAGGACTGCCCGGCCTGGTAGTTGCCGAAGGTGGCGATCCGCCGGGCGGCGAAGTCCAGGTCCGCGTCGGACGACCAGTCGGCGCAGATGACCGCCGCCGCGTTGCCGCCGAGTTCCAGGGTGACGTGCTTGTCCGGCACCTGACGGCGGATCTGCGCGCCGACCGGCCCGGAGCCGGTGAACGACACCACCGGCAGCCGGGGGTCGTCGACCAGGTCGGCGGTGCGGTCGTTGGGCAACGGCAGCACCGAGAACATCCCGGCCGGCAGGTCGGCACCGGCGAGGATCTCGCCGAGCAGCAGCGCGGACAGCGGTGTCGCCGGGGCGGGCTTCACGATGATCGGCGCACCGACCGCGAGGGCCGGGGCGACCTTGTGCGCCACCAGGTTGAGCGGGAAGTTGAACGGGGTGATGCCCAGCACCGGCCCCCGGGGCACCCGCCTGACCAGGGCGATCCGGCCGGTAGCGGTGGGGTCGGTGTCGAGGCGCTGCATCTCGCCGGAGAACCGTCGGGCCTCCTCGGCCGCCCAGCGGAACGTCGACACCGCCCGGCCCACCTCGGCCCGCGCCCAGGTGACGGGCTTGCCGTTCTCGGCGGTGATCAGGCCGGCCACCTCGGCCGCCCGCGCGGCGAGTTCCCGGGACACGTGGTCGAGGGCCGCCGCCCGCACGTGCGCGGGCAGGGCCGCGGCCTCCGTAGCCACCCGGGCCGCCGCCGCGACGGCGGTTTCGACCTGGTCGGGCGTGGCCCAGCTGGTACGCCCCACCGCCCGACCGTCGTACGGGTGGGTGACGGTCACCTCGTCGTCGCCGTGGACGGCACGACCGGCGACCCAGAACGCTCTCGGCTCCACGTCGGCAGCGTAGACGACGGGCAGTCACACGGAAACAGTCGCTCAAGCCCTTGTCTGCCGCGAATTCGGTAGCCAAGATGGCAGTCAGATTGCGATTACCTCCGCTGACTCCGACTCCCAGCCACCCCTGGAGAGACCTCACCATGAGCGACCAGCAGCAGTTGCGCAACTTCGTCGACGGCGCGTACGTCGACCCGGTGGACGGCGGTCACGCCGATCTGATCGACCCCTGCACCGGTGACGTCTTCGCCCAGGCTCCCGTCTCCGGCGCGGCGGACGTGGACGCGGCGATGCGGGCCGCCGCCACCGCCTTCGAGAGCTGGCGGGAGACCACCCCGGCGGAGCGGCAGCGGGCGATGCTGAAGCTCGCCGACGCGGTGGAGTCGCGGGCCGCCGAGCTGGTCGACGCGGAGGTGCGCAACACCGGCAAGCCGCGGCAGCTCACCGCCGAGGAGGAGTTGCCGCCGGCGGTGGACCAGTTCCGGTTCTTCGCCGGGGCGGCCCGCATGTTGGAGGGCCGTTCGGCCGGGGAGTACCTGGCCGGGCACACCTCGTACGTGCGGCGGGAGCCGATCGGGGTCTGTGCGCAGGTCACTCCGTGGAACTACCCGCTGATGATGGCGGTGTGGAAGATCGCCCCGGCGTTGGCGGCCGGCAACACGGTGGTGTTGAAGCCGTCGGACACCACGCCGGTGTCGACGCTGCTGCTGGCCGAGATCGCCGCCGAGTTCTTCCCGCCGGGGGTGTTCAACGTGGTCTGTGGCGACCGGGACACCGGTCGTACCCTGGTGGCGCATCCGACGCCGCAGCTGGTGTCGATCACCGGCTCGACCCGGGCGGGCATGGAGGTAGCCTCCGCCGCCGCGCCGGACCTCAAGCGGACCCACCTGGAGCTGGGCGGCAAGGCCCCGGTGGTGGTCTTCGACGATGCGGACGTGGCGGCGGCGGCCGAGGCGATCGCGATGGGCGGCTACTTCAACGCCGGCCAGGACTGCACTGCGGCGACCCGGGTGCTGGCCGGCCCCGGCGTGCACGACGACTTCGTGGCGGCCCTCACCGAGCAGGCCCGCAACACGCGCACCGGTGCCCCGGACGACGCCGACGTGCTCTACGGCCCGCTGAACAACGCCAACCAGCTCGCCCGGGTCAGCGGCTTCGTCGACCGGCTCCCCGATCATGCCGACCTGCACACCGGTGGCGCGCGGGTGGGCGGGCGCGGCTACTTCTACTCTCCCACCGTGGTCTCCGGGGTACGCCAGGCCGACGAGATCATCCAGCAGGAGGTGTTCGGCCCGGTCATCACCGTGCAGCGGTTCACCGACGAGGACGAGGCGGTGCGCTGGGCCAACGGCGTCGACTACGGCCTGTCCGCCTCGATCTGGACGCGTGACCACGGGCGGGCGATGCGGATGACCCGCCGGCTCGACTTCGGCTGCGTCTGGGTGAACACCCACATCCCGTTCGTGTCGGAGATGCCGCACGGCGGTTTCAAGCACTCCGGGCACGGCAAGGACCTGTCGGTCTACAGCCTGGAGGACTACACCCGGATCAAGCACGTCATGCACCACTTCGGCGGCTGATCCCCATGCATTCCAGTGCGGAGCTGCACCGGCGGCGGGGTGCCGCCGTGGCCCGGGGGGTCGGCAGCGTCATCGACTCCTACGTGGACACCGCCAGCGGCGGCACGATCGTCGATGTCGAGGGGCGGGAGTGGATCGACTTCGCCGCCGGCATCGCGGTCACCAGCGTCGGCAATTCGGCCCCGCGCGTCGTGGAGGCGGTACGCGCCCAGGTCGAACGGTTCACCCACACCTGCTTTATGGTCGCGCCGTACGAGTCGTACGTGGCGGTCTGCGAGCAGCTCAACGCGTTGACCCCGGGCACCTTCGAGAAGCGGTCGGCGCTGTTCAACTCGGGTGCCGAGGCGGTGGAGAACGCGGTGAAGATCGCCCGGCACGCCACCGGACGGCAGGCGGTGGTGGTCTTCGAGCACGCCTACCACGGCCGGACCAACCTGACCATGGCGTTGACCGCGAAGAACATGCCGTACAAGCACCGGTTCGGGCCGTTCGCCGGGGAGATCCACCGGGTGCCGATGTCGTACCCGCTGCGCGACGGCGGGTTGTCCGGGGCGCAGGCGGCGGCGCGGGCGCTGGAGCTGGTGGACAAGCAGGTCGGGGCGGAGAACGTGGCCGCGCTGCTGATCGAGCCGATCCAGGGGGAGGGCGGTTTCGTCGTACCGGCGACGGGTTTCCTGCCGGCGCTGCGGGAGTGGGCGACGGCGGCCGGGGTGGTGTTCGTCGCCGACGAGATCCAGACCGGCTTCTGCCGTACCGGCGACTGGTTCGCCTGCGACCACGAGGGCGTGGTGCCGGACCTGGTCACCCTGGCCAAGGGCATCGCCGGCGGGTTGCCGTTGGCGGCGGTGACCGGCCGGGCGGAGCTGATGGACGCGGTGCACGTCGGCGGTCTCGGCGGCACCTACGGCGGCAACCCGATCGCCTGCGCGGCTGCCCTGGCCAGCGTCGAGACGATGCGGGAGCTGGACCTGGCCGCCGCCGCCCGGCGGATCGGGTCGGTGCTCGCCGACCGCTTGCGGGCGATCGCCGCCCGCGACCCCCGGATCGCCGAGGTACGCGGCCGGGGCGCGATGCTGGCGGTGGAGCTGGTCCGGCCGGGCACCCTGGTCCCGGACCCGGCCGCCGCCAGTGCCGTCTCGGCGGCCTGTCACGCCGCCGGCCTGCTCACCCTGACCTGCGGCACCTACGGCAACGTGCTGCGGTTCCTGCCGCCGCTGGTGATCTCCGACGACGAGCTGGCCCGTGGGTTGGACATCCTGGACGCCGCCTTCGGCTGACCGTCCACGGCTGTCAGCGCACCAGCTCCACCAGGTTGCGCCGGATCACGTTCTTGCCGGGCTCCCGGAGCAGCTCCATCGCGGCGGCGTTGAGCAGCACGCAACTGCCCGACGGCCCGCTCACCGACACCGTCGCCACCTTCCCGTTGTCCAGGTTCGTCACCCGCAACCGTGTCCCCACCGGAAACCGGTCACTCGTCGCGGCCGGTGTGCCGGCCTCGGCGGAGAAGGTCACCGAGCCGGCACACGCGCTGGGCCGGGCAGCCACGCCGGTCGCCGACGGGGTCGGCCGCTGGGAGGCCGGCGGCTGGGCGGCGCCGGGCCGGGTCTCGCCAGGTGCCGGGGCGGCCGGCGCGTCGACGCCGACCCGCTCGACCACGTTGCGTCGGATCACGTTCTTGCCGGGCTCCCGGACCAGCTCCATCGCGGCGGCGTTGAGCAGCACACAACTACCCGACGGCCCGCTCACCGACACCGTCGCCACCTTCCCGTTGTCCAGGTTCGTCACCCGCAACCGTGTCCCCACCGGAAACCGGTCACTTGTCGCGGCGGGCGCACCGGCCTCGGCGGAGAAGGTGACCGAGCCGGAGCAGAGGCTCGGCCGGGCGGACGTGGTGTCGGCGAACCCGAACCCGGTCCCCACCGCGACCACCGCCGTGGCGACCACCGCCACCCCCGCCGCCAGTACGTGCTTGCGCTGCACCTTCACCACGTCTCCCGTCGTCGCCGTTGCCTGCATCGGCTGATACGGCCCGGGAGCGCTCCCCGTTCAGTTCCACTGTCAGGAAAGTTTCGGACACCCACGTCAGCGGGCGTCGAGGAGGGGTTGGGTGGGGTCCCAGGGGCTGCCGCCGGCGGCGTCGCGTCGGCGTCGGGCGATGGCGGACAGCGCCTCCAGGACCACCCGGTTGCCCAGGTAGGCGGTGATGTCGGCGTGGTCGTAGGGCGGCGCGACCTCCACCACGTCGACGCCGACGACGGGTAGTTCGTAGCAGACCCGGCGGACGGCGTCGAGGAGTTGCCGGGAGGTGAGCCCACCCGGCTCGGGGGTGCCGGTGCCGGGGGCCATCCCGGGGTCGACCACGTCCACGTCGACGGAGAGGAACACCCCGCCGCACCCGTCGGTCGCGATCCCGAACGCCTCGGACAGGCAGGCGTCCAGCCCCCGGGCGACCAGTTCGGTCATCTCGTACGAGCGCATCCGTTGGGCGGCCATCCAGGCCAGGGTGTCCGGGCCGGGCCAGTAGCCGCGCAGCCCGAGCTGGAGGAACCGGTCGCCGCGTACCGCACCGGACTCGATCAGCCGGCGCATCGGCTGGCCGTGCCCGTGCAGGGAACCGAACTCGATGTCACCGGTGTCGGCGTGCGCGTCGAAGTGCACCAGGGAGACCCGGCCGAACCCGTGCCGGCGGGCCACCCCGGTGGCGTCGGGCAGGGCGATGGAGTGGTCGCCGCCGAGCACCACCGGGATCGCTCCGGCGCTGGCCACCGCGTACACGGCCGATTCCAGCGCGGCCAGGGAGCGTTCGATGTCCCCGGCGAACATCTCCACGTCCCCGGCGTCGTAGACGCACAGGTCACGCAGCGGGTCGACCCGCAGCGCCAGTGACGGGCGGGAGCCGTCGGGCGGCAGGTAGCAGGCCTGCCGGATGGCGGACGGGCCGAACCGGGTGCCCGGCCGGTGCGAGGTGCCGCCGTCGAAGGGTGCCCCGATGATCACCACGTCGGCGTCGGTGTAGGTCACCGGCTCGGTGACCGTGCAGGGCGGCACCCCGAGGAGGGTCACGTCGGGGCCGTACATCGGGCCGTAGCGGGTCATCGTTCCTCCATCGCCCACGGGGAGCCGTAGTCGGTGAGCAGGTCGAGGAACGGGCGCGGGGGCAGCGCCTCCGGGCCGAGCACCCCGACACCGGACCAGCCGCCGGTGGCGAGCAGCTCCAGCGCCACCACCGGGTTGACCGCCGTCTGCCAGACCACCGCCTGGTGGCCGTACTCCCGCATGGACCACTCGTTGTCGACCACGTGGTAGAGGTAGACCCGGCGGGGCCGGCCGTCGGTCCCGGTGCCGGTGACGTACGTGCCGGCGCAGGTCTTGCCGCGCATCCGGTCGCCGAGGGTGGCCGGGTCGGGCAGGCTGGCGGCGACCACGTCGCGGGGTGAGACCTGCATGCCGCGCACCGACACCGGGGTGGTGGAGTCGAGACCGACCTTGTGCAGGGCCCTCAGCACTTCGATGAACTCGTCGCCGAGGCCGTACTTGAAGGTGACCCGCCTGGCCTTGACCCAGCGTGGGATCAGCAGCACCTCCTCATGTTCGACGTTGACGCATTCGACCGGGCCGATGCCGGCCGGGAAGTCGAAGACCTCCGGTTCGCTGAACGGTTCGGTGGTGTACCAGCCCCGGTCCTTCTCCCAGATGACCGGCGGGTTGAGGCATTCCTCGATGGTGGTCCAGATGGAGAACGAGGGGGCGAAGTCGTAGCCGTCGACGGTGAGGTTCGCGCCGTCGCGGATGCCGATCTCGTCGATGTCGGTGAACAGTTCGTCGGCGGCGTACCGGGCGAACACGTCGGACAGGCCCGGTTCGATGCCGATGCCGCACAGCGCCAGCCGACCGGCGTCCGCCCAGGTCGCGGCGGCGGCGAACTGCTCGTCACCGAGCTTCACCCCGGTCTGGGTGTAGGGCCGCGCCGGGTGCGGGTGCGACAGTGACATCGCCATGTCCAGGTAGTCGGCCCCGGCAGCGAACGCCCCCTCGAAGATCGGCATGACGAAGCGCGGGTCGACGGCGTTGAGCACGTGGGTGATCCGGTGTTCCCGGCAGAGCGCGGCGACGGCGTCCGCCGAGGAGGCGTCGAGCCGTACGGCGACGAACCGGTCGCCGTACCCGGCGACGGCCCGCTCGGCCCGGGTCAGGTCGTAGTCGGCGACGACGACGGTGGCGAAGAAGGAACGGCGGGCGGCGATGGCGACGGCGGCGGAGCCGACCCCGCCGGCGCCGACGAGCAGGATACGCATCAGGAATCGATCCCCAAACCAAGACGATCGGGCGTACGGAGCCAGTGCTGGTGCCGGTCGTCGTGCGCGTACGCGTCGGCGCGGGCCGGCGACCAGCGGGTGAGGTGGATGTCGGCGGCCGGACGGGGAGAGTCGGGGCGGTGGTACGCATACCGGCCGGGCGTCACCTCGGCGAACGCCCGGTCGGTATGCGGAAGGATCACGACGGGTCTGCCGCCCGTCGGCCGGGCCCGTCAGCGACCGGGAGCGCCGAGCCTGCCGCCCCTCGGCCGGTCACATCGGCGACCGGGAGCGCCGAGCCTGCCGCCCGTCGGCCGGGCGCGTGAGCGACCGGGAGCTCGGCCCGTCGGGACCGTCGACCGCGCAGCATGCTCAGCCCGACGAGCAGCAGGGCGATGCCGAACATCGCCGTGCCGATCACGTTGACCTGTGGGGGGATGCCCCGCTGGGCGGCACCCCAGACGTACATGGGGAAGGTGACGGTGGTGCCGGCGTTGAAGTTCGTCACGATGAAGTCGTCGAAGCTCAGCGAGAAGGCGAGCAGGGCGGCGGCGACGATGCCGGGCAGCACCAACGGCAGGGTGATCCGCCGGAACGTCTGCCACTCGCTGGCGTAGAGGTCCATCGCGGCCTCCTCCAGCCGCCGGTCCATCCCGGCGAGCCGGGCCTTGACCGTCACCACCACGAACGACACGCAGAACATCACGTGCGCGATGACGACGGTCCAGAAACCCTGCGGCACCCCGGCGGAGACGAACAGGGCGAGCAGCGAGGTGCCGAGCACCAGCTCCGGCGTCGCCATCGGCAGGAAGATCAGCAGGTTGATCCCGCCGCGCCCCCGGAACCGGTGCCGGACCAGGGCGAACGCCATCAGCGTGCCGATCACCGTGGACCCGACGGTGGCGAGGAACCCGATCTGCACGCTGCGGACGACCGCGTCGCACATCTCGGGGGTGGCGCAGGGCTGTCGCCAGTTGTCCAGGGTGAACTCGTTGAAGTCGTACGACAGCCGGCTGGAGGGGCGGTTGAGGGAGAGGCCGGCGACCACGGCGATCGGCAGGAACAGGTAGCCGAGCACCAGCAGCGCGACGATCATCACCCACCGGTCGGCCAACCACCGCGACACCCTCACCGGAATCCACCTCCGTTCGCGACTGCGGGGCTCCGCTGCGCTGCACTCCTCGCGCTCACAGGGCCACCCTTCCGCTCGCGACTGCGGGGCTCCGCTGCGCTGCACTCCTCGCGCTCACAGGGCCACCCTTCCGCTCGCGACTGCGGGGCTCCGCTGCGCTGCACTCCTCGG
>NZ_JBEZEK010000027.1:49080-74975 GCF_040648835.1 Micromonospora sp. NPDC049081
ACCGCTCACAGGACATCCTCCGTGCCGGCGCGGCGCAGGTAGACGAAGACGACCGCGAGGATCGCCGCCATCAGCAGGAACGACAGGGCGGCACCCTGCGGGTAGTCCAGCCGGACCAGGAACGCCGAGTCGATGACGTTGCCGATCATGTACTCGTTGGGGGTGCCGAGCAGTTCGGCGTTGATGTAGTCGCCGGTGGCCGGGATGAAGAAGAGCAGGGTGCCGGCGATCAGGCCGGGCATCGACAGCGGCAGGGTGACCGTGCGGAAGGCGTGCAGCGGGCCGGCGTACAGGTCGCTGGCCGCCTCCAGCAGCCGGTAGTCGAGCCGCTCCAGGCTCGCGTACAACGGCAGGACCAGGAACGGCAGGAAGTTGTACGTCAACCCGAGCACCACCGCGACCGGGGTGGCGAGCAGTCGCCCGTCCGGGCCGAGCAGGTGTACGTCGCGCAGCAGCCCGACCAGCACGCCGTTGTCCGACAGGATGGTTTTCCAGGCCAGGGTGCGCACCAGGAAACTGGTGAACATCGGGGCGACCACGCAGACCAGCAGCAGGTTCTTCCACCGGCCGGCTTTCTGCGCGATCGCGTACGCCAGCGGGTAGCCCAGCAGCAGGGCCAGCACCAGCGCCGCCCCGGCATAGCCGAACGACCTGGCGAACTGCGGCCAGTACGCCTGCACCGCCTCCGGATAGTTGCCGAACGCCCAGGTCAGCGCGTACCCGGTGGAGAGCGAACCGGTCGGGTCGTAGAGGCTGGCGGCAGCCAACTGCAGCAGCGGCACGACGAAGAAGACCAGCAGCCAGGCCGCCCCCGGCAGCAGCAGCAGGTACGGCAGCAGCCGGTGCCGGCCGGGCCGGGCCGGTGGCGGTGCCCCGGTTGCCGGTGTCCCGCCGCCCAACTGGGCCAGTGCGGTCACGACGGTGCCCCGACGGGCTCGTCGAGCAGCGGGGTGGTGTGGTCGTCCTGACCGGGCTCGCGGGGCAGCAGGAAGGCGTGCCGGGGGTCCCAGTGCGCCACCACGGTCGCGCCGACTGGGTGCTGCCGGCCGACGCCGCTGTTCGCCGCGAACGCGGACAGTTCACTGCCCCATCCGGTGCGCACCAGGTACTGGGTGCTCACCCCCACGTACGACGCGTCGGTGATCACCCCTTCGACCTGTTGGTGGCCGGTGGGCACCTGGTCGACGGCCTCGACCAGGTGCAGCTTCTCGGGACGTACCCCCAGGTAGACCGGACCCCGGTCGGTGCGGGCGCGGTCGACGGGCACCGAGAAGCGCGCGCCGTGCGCGGTGACCGGCACCTCGGACCCGGCCGGTCCGGCGGCGTCGGCGGCGAGCAGGTTGGACTGGCCGAGGAAGTTCGCCACGAACGCGGTCGCCGGGTATTCGTAGAGTTCGGCGGGTGCGCCGAGCTGCTCGATCCGGCCGGCGTTCATCACCGCGACCGTGTCGGCCATCGTCATGGCCTCCTCCTGGTCGTGGGTGACGTGCACGAAGGTGATGCCGACCTCGGTCTGGATGCGTTTCAGCTCGATCTGCATCTGCCGGCGCAGCTTCAGGTCGAGCGCGCCGAGCGGCTCGTCGAGCAGCAGCACCTGCGGGTGGTTGATCAGGGCGCGGGCCAGTGCGACCCGTTGCTGCTGGCCGCCGGAGAGCTGGGCCGGGCGACGCCGTTCGTAGCCGTCGAGCTGGACCAGGGCCAGCATCCGGCGGACCTGGTCGCCGACCTTGCGGATGCCCCGCCGCCGCAACCCGAAGGCGACGTTCTCGGCGATGTCCAGGTGCGGGAAGAGCGCGTAGCTCTGGAAGACGGTGTTGACCGGCCGCTGGTACGGCCGCAGCCGGGCGATGTCCCGGTCGCCGAGGAGCACCTGCCCGCCGGTGGGCTCCTCCAGCCCGGCGATCATCCGCAGGGTGGTCGTCTTGCCGCAGCCGGACGCCCCGAGCAGGGCGAAGAAGGAGCCCTGCGGGACGGTCAGGCTGAGGTCGTCGACGGCGGTGAAGACGCCGAACCGCTTGCTCAGGTGGGCCAGCCGCAGGTCACCGGCGGGTGCCTCGTTCGCCATCCCGCTCACGCCCCGATGACCTGCTGGAACTTCGACTCGTATTCCTTTTCCTGTTTTTCGTCGAGGGCCATGAAGACCTTCGACTTCGCCAGCAGGGTGTCGTCCGGGAAGATCAGCGGGTTGGCGGCCAGCTCCGGGTCGATCTTCTCCATCTCGGCCTGGGCGCCCTTGACCGGGCAGATGTAGTTGACGAACGCGGCGAGCTTCGCGGCGACCGCCGGCTGGTAGTAGTAGTCGATCAGCGCTTCGGCGTTGCCCCGGTGGGTGGCCTTGTTCGGCACCAGCATGTTGTCGCTGAACAGCATCACCCCCGAGTCCGGCGCGACGAACTTGATCTTGGGGTTGTCGCCGGCCAGTTGGATCACGTCGCCGGACCAGCCGACACACGCGGCGATGTCCCCCTTGGCCAGGTCGGGGGCGTAGTCGTTGCCGGTGAAGCGACGGATCTGCTTGGATTCGACGGCCTTGCGCAGCTTGTTGAGCGCGTCGTCGAACTGGGCGGCGGTGAAGTTCGACGGGTCGTGCCCGTTGGACTGGAGCAGCAGGCCCATGGTGTCCCGCATCTCCGACAGGGCGGTCACCTTGCCCTTGAGGTCGGAGCGGGTGAGCAGCTCGTCGACGGTGCGGATCTCCCCGGTGACGCTGCCGTTGTAGGCCAGCCCGGCGAGGCCGGACTGCCACGGGATGGCCACCCGGTTCTCCGGATCGAAGGAACGCCCGCGCAGCGACGGCAGCAGGTTGGCCGCCACGTTCGGCACCTTGGCCGGGTCGAGCTTCTGGATCCAGCCGAGCCGGATCATCCGGGCGGCCATCCAGTCGGTCAGGACGATGATGTCCCGCCCGGTGCTCTGACAGCCGGCCAACTGGTTCTGCACCTTGCCGAAGAACTCGTTGTTGTCGTTGATGTCCTCGGTGTAGGTCACCTGGATGCCGCTGGCGGCGACGAACGCGTCGAGGCTGGGCCGCTTCCCGGCGTCCTTGTCGTCCACGTCCATGTACTGCGGCCAGTTGGAGAAGGCGAGGGTCTTCTCCGTGGCCGACAGGTCGTCGCTCTTGCAGCCCGCCTCGGTCTGGGTAGCGGCCTTGGTGCCGCAACCGGCGAGGCTGCCGCCCGCAGCGAGCAGGGCGGCCGATCCGAGGGTGCCGGTGAGCAGTCCACGCCGGGTGAGGGGCCGCAGGGGAATACGCATGTGACGACTCCTAGGGGTCGTCCGACGGCGGCGGGGACGGGGTGCGGCGCCGGCGGGAGGGGTCGGGTGCCTGAGACGACTGATCCTGGCATGAGGTAACCAGCCTCACAAGGGATTCCGTTGCCGCAATAGCCTCTGACGACGAATTACGCCAAACTGCGCGATGGCACTAGGCTCAGCTGGGGGAACGGACATGGGGAGCGGTCGATGACGATCCGACAGCACGAGAACGGCAGCGGGGGGCGACGCGTCACGGTGCGCGAAGGTGCCAGCCACGCGCTGTTGGACGACGTGGCGAAACAGATCATCGAGCAGCTCCAGGAGGACGGCCGCCGGCCGTACGCGACGATCGGCAAGGCGGTCGGGCTCTCCGAGGCGGCGGTCCGCCAGCGGGTGCAGCGACTGCTCGACGCCGGGGTGATGCAGATCGTCGCGGTGACCGACCCACTCCAGCTCGGCTTCCCCCGGCAGGCCATGATCGGCCTGCGCACCGACGGCGACCTGGAGGCCGTCGCCGACCGGCTGGCCGAGTTCGACGAACTCGACTACGTGGTGATCACCGCCGGCTCGTTCGACCTGCTCGCCGAGGTGGTCTGCCGCAACGACGCCCACCTGCTGGAGATCCTGCAACGGCTGCGGTCGGTGCCCGGGGTGCTCGCCACCGAGGCGTTCGTCTATCTCAAGCTCCGCAAACAAACCTACAGCTGGGGTACGGCCTGAGCCCGCCCACCGTGGCCTACTCCCCGGCGCTCAGCGGGCGGCGACGAACGCACGCCAGGCGTCGGGGGTGAAGCTCAACGTGCCGCCCGTCCGGTCCTTGCTGTCCCGCACCAGCACCCGACCCGGCAGGTTGTCGGCCACCTCGACACAGTCACCGCCGTTGTTGCTGCTGCGGCTGGCGGTACGCCAGTGGGGCTCGATCACGTCCATCTCTCCACCGCTCACTTCTGGGCGGCGACGAAGGCACGCCAGACCTCAGGGGTGAAGGTCAGCGTGCCGCCGACCCGGTCCTTGCTGTCCCGCACCAGCACCCGACCCGGCAAATTGTCCGCCACCTCGACACAATCACCGCCGTTACTGCTGCTCCGAGTGGCCGTGCGCCAGCGGGGCTCGATCAGATCCATCTCTTCACCGCTTCCCGAATCAGGGAGATCGACTGGCGGGAGGACAGCGCCTCACCGGCCACGCTCTCCCACCTCCTGCCAAGGCTAACAACGTCAGCGCTCTCGGTCACCAGCTCGCCACGGAGCTGATTGTCCAGATAGGCCACCTCGGCCCCGTCCGGCAGTCGGGCCAGCATGAACGGGCCAGCCAGACCGGCATGCCAAGGCTCGTCCGCGGGAATCACCCGAACCTGCACATGTTCCCGGTCAGCGACATCCGCCAGGTGACCCACCTGGCGGGCCATCACCTCGGGATCGCCGACCGTCCGGCACAGCACGGCCTCGTCGACCACGATCACCAGCTGCGGCGGCGGGTCACGATCGAGCACGGCCTGCCGTGCCAACCGGCTGACGACGAGTTGCTCGACCTCATCGGTCGAGAGCCCTCCGGCGCGCAGCACCGCGCGGGCGTAGTCCTCGGTCTGAACCAGGCCGGGCAACACCAGCGGCTGGTACGACCGGATCGAGGTGGCGTCCTGTTCCAGTTCTGCCCACGGGCGGAACCAGGGCAGGTCGCGGCGACGGTAGGGCTCGGGCCAGAGTTCGGCCGGCTCCCGCCCGAGGACTCCGGCCACCGCCACCCGGGTACGCGGATGCGGCACCCGCCCCGAGCTGAGCCACCGCCCGGCCGTCTTCGGATCCACCCCCACCCGATGCGCCAGCGATTCCACCGTTTCCCCGCGCTCCGCCATCGCCACCCGAAGCACCTCGTTCACCGGTAGCCCCTTCCACCTGACCGACACGCTCCGGCGCACCATAGCGACAGTGCGTGTCGATGTCCGCCAGCCGTCGGCGTGTCGGCGCGGACCTCCGGCAGGGGCCCCCGAGGTGCCCCGAAAGATCCGCGAAGTGCACCGGAAGTGCACCGCGAATCACCCACGCTGGTCCGCCCACCCGACGGTTCCCACCCGTGGGCCGAGCCTCGCGGGAACCCGCCGCGCCGCCGCAGCAAGCTTGATCCACTCCTGTGGGCCGGCACAGCGGCATCCTCACGCCCCGGACCCCGCCGGGTGTCGGGTCGATCACCCCATCCGGACGGACCACGGGCCGGCAGACCGTCAGCCGGCGGGACCATCGACACCCGGGTCTGCGGAATCCGTTGCCGTGGACTCATGCTCGCGCTGAATCCGTCGCACAGAAGGCGAACTAGGCTTGCATTTCGCGGCCGGACTGTGGGATAACCGTGGGCAGAGCGGCCGGTGTCACCCCTGCCCGGCCCGAGACCCGATGGGGCTGACATGGCCGACGCCACCGACCACCTCTGGATGCACTTCACCCGGATGGCCAGCTACTCGGCCGGCGAGGTGCCCACCATCGTGCGCGGCGAGGGCACGTACGTCTGGGACGCGCAGGGCCGTCGCTACCTGGACGGGCTCGCCGGGTTGTTCGTCGTCAACGCCGGGCACGGGCGTACCGAGCTGGCCGAGGCAGCCGCGAAGCAGGCCGCCGAGCTGGCGTACTTCCCACTGTGGTCGTACGCCCACCCGAAGGCCGTGGAGCTGGCCGAGAAGATCGCGTCGCTGACGCCCGGCGACCTGAACCGGGTCTTCTTCACCACCGGCGGGTCGGAGGCCGTCGAGACGGCGTGGAAGCTGGCCCGCGCCTACTTCAAGCGCACCGGCCGGCCCAACAAGCACAAGGTGGTCAGCCGCTACCTCGCCTATCACGGCACCTCGATGGGCGCTCTGTCGATCACCGGCCTGCCCGGCATCAAGAGCGACTTCGAGCCGTTGGTGCCCGGCGGGATCAAGGTGCCGAACACCAACTTCTACCGGGCCCCCGAGCACGGCGACTCGCCCGAGGCGTTCGGCGTCTGGGCCGCCGACGAGATCCGCCGGGCCATCGAACGGGAGGGGCCGGACACCGTGGCGGCGGTGTTCCTGGAGCCGTTGCAGAACTCCGGCGGCTGCTTCCCGCCGCCGCCCGGTTACTTCCAGCGGGTACGTGAGATCTGCGACGCGTACGACGTGCTGCTCGTCTCCGACGAGGTGATCTGCTCGTGGGGTCGGCTCGGCGAGTATTTCGGTGCCGTCCGGTACGGCTACCAGCCTGACATCATCACCACCGCCAAGGGCATCACCTCCGGCTACGCCCCGCTCGGCGCGATGATCGCCAGTGACCGGCTGATGGAACCGTTCCTCACCGAGACCGGCATGTTCGCCCACGGGGTGACCTTCGGCGGGCACCCGGTCTCCTGCGCGGTGGCCCTGGCCAACCTTGAGGTGTTCGCCCGGGAGGACCTGATCGGCCACGTCCGGGCCAACGAGGACGCCTTCCGGTCCACCCTGGAGAAGCTCACCGACCTGCCGATCGTCGGTGACGTCCGGGGGGACGGCTACTTCTACGGCATCGAGCTGGTCAAGGACAAGTCGACGAAGGCCACCTTCGACGAGGCCGAGTCGGAGCGGCTGCTGCGCGGTTTCCTGTCGACGGCGCTCTTCTCCGCCGGGCTCTACTGCCGCGCCGACGACCGGGGCGACCCGGTGGTGCAGCTCGCCCCGCCGCTGATCAGCGGGCAGGAGCAGTTCGACGAGATGGAGCAGATCCTGCGCGCCGTACTCACCGAGGCGTGGTCCCGGCTGTAACCCGTCTGCGGGCCGACCGGCCGGACAGCGGCTCGACCCGCGGTCCCGCCGGCCGGCCCGCACCGGACCGGCCACCCGCACCGGACCGGCCACCCCGCACCCGAGGGGCACCTCCGCACCCCGGTCGGCCACCCGTCCCCGCCGGCCGGCACTGACACTTCGCGGCCAGCGAAGTTCCGCCGCCGGCCCGGCCGGCGCTGACCGCCCGGAGCCCGCATGCGCTACCCGGAGTTGTCCCACTGGCTGTCCACGGTGGATGAGCCGTTGACCCCGCTCCCGGCGCTGCCCGGTGACACCGACGCCGACGTGGTGATCGTCGGTGCCGGTTACACCGGGCTGTGGACGGCGTACTACCTGGCGGTGGCCGATCCGACGCTGCGGATCGTCGTGCTGGAGGCGGAGATCGCCGGGTACGGCGCGTCCGGGCGCAACGGTGGATGGTGCTCGGCGCTGTTCCCCACCGCACTGCCGGCGTTGACCCGTCGGCACGGCCGGCCGCAGGCACTGGCGCTGCAACGGGCCATGCAGGCGACCGTCGCCGAGGTGGGCCGGGTGGTCGCCGCCGAGGGGATCGACTGCGACTGGCACCACGGCGGGACGGTGCTGCTGGCCCGTACCGACGTCCAGCTCGGCCGGGCACGCGCCGCGGTCGCGGAGGCCCGCGACCACGGCCTCGACCCCGACGACCTGGTCCTGCTCGACGCCGCCGGGGCCGCCGCCCGGTGCGCCGCCGACGGGGTACGCGGCGGCACGTACACCCCGCACTGCGCCGCCGTACACCCGGGGAAGCTGGTCCGGGGCCTGGCCCGCGCCGTACGCCGGCACGGGGTGACGCTGTACGAACGGTCCCCGGTCACCGCGATCCGGCCCGGCGCGGCGGTCACCCCGCACGGCACGGTACGCGCGAACGTGGTGGTCCGGGCCACCGAGGCGTACACCCCGATGCTGCCCGGCCACCGCCGCACGGTCGCCCCGGTCTACTCGCTGATGGTGGTCACCGCGCCGCTGCCCGCGCCGACCTGGGAGCGGATCGGGCTGGCCGACCGGGAGACCTTCGCCGACTACCGGCACCTCATCGTGTACGGCCAGCGCACCGCCGACGGGAGGCTGGCCTTCGGCGGGCGGGGTGCCCCGTACCACTTCGGGTCCCGGGTCTCCCCCGGCTACGACCGGGAGCCCCGGGTCTTCGCCGCGCTGCGCCGGACGCTGGGTGAACTCTTCCCGGTGCTCGGCGCGGACGTACCGGTCACCCATGCCTGGGGTGGCCCGCTGGGGGTGGCCCGGGACTGGTCCGCGTCGGTGGGGCTGGACCGGTCGTCCGGGCTGGGTTGGGCCGGCGGCTACGTCGGCGACGGGGTGGGGACGAGCAACCTGGCCGGCCGTACCCTCGCCGACCTGATCCGGGGCGTGGAGTCGGGCCTGACCGCACTCCCGTGGGTCGGCCACCGCTCCCCCCGCTGGGAGCCGGAACCGCTGCGCTGGCTGGCCATCAACGCCGGCCTCCGGGTGATGTCCTCCGCCGACGAGGTCGAACACCGCACCGGCCGCCCCGCCCGCCGCGCCACCCTCTTCTCCCCCCTCCTAGGCCACTAACCCCCACCCTGCTCCCCTCCCACACCCCCCGACCCCGCCGACCCCCCGTCCCGCCGACCCCGCGACCCCCCGACCCCGGTGATCAAGAGGTTTGCGTCAGGTTGAAGATCGAACTTGACGCAAACCTCTTGATCACCGGGGAGAGGGCCTGGGGTGGGGTTGGCCTGGGGTGGGGGTGGGGGTGGGGTTAGTGGTTGGGGGGGATTACGCGGAGGTGACCACGGCGGCCGGTGGGCGGGGTCTGGGGGTGGGGGTCGTGGTCGTCCTGGGGTGGGCGGGGGGCCACCGGGCGGGCCGCCTCGCGGACGGCCTCGGCCAGGGCGACCAGGTCGTCGGTGGTGGGCGGCGGCGGCTCGAACTCGCCCTCGTGCCGGACGACGTCCCAGCCCCGGGGGGCGGTCAGGCTCCGGGCGTGCTGCTCACACAGGTCGTACGTGTGCGGCTCGGCGAAGGCCGCCAACGGCCCCACGACAGCGGTCGACTCGTTGTAGACATAGGTCAATGTGGCAACCGCTTGCCGGGGGCAGGCGTTACGGGAGCAGCGCCGTGGTGACCTCACGTGCGGCAGGGTATCCCCATTACCGGGTCCGGCGCACCGGTTCGCTTTCCGACACGCCCGTCACCGTGATCACAATTCGCACCTGACGCCCCGCCGCGCCCGTCGGCGCGCGCTGCCATCGGGCGGGCCGGACCGGGGGCTACCCTTTTGTTCATGACGAGCCCGGAACGCCGCCGCCCCGGCTCCGGCCGGCGCAACCACCGCGACCGGCACGGACGTGGCCTGCGTGGGCGGCTGGTGCCGGCGACCGTCCCGCTGGCCCGGACCAAGGCCGAGATCTTCGACGACCTGGTGCTGGACACCGTGGAGACGTTGGAGCGCCGGTTCGCCAAGGAACTCGCCGGCGTGGAGTTCGCCGTCGAGGACGTCCCGCCGGATCTGAACGTCTATGACTCCGACGTGCTGGAGGACGGCGAGGTGCCGCTGGCCCGGTTGCTGCCCGGCCGACCGGGCCGGCAGGAGGTGCCACCCCGGATCGTGCTCTACCGGCGGCCGTTGGAGTTTCGCGCGATGGACCGTGAGGACCTGGCCGACCTGGTCCACGACGTGATCATCGAACAGGTGGCGAACCTGCTCGGGGTCGACCCGGACGAGCTGACCTGAGGCTGCCCGGCCTGAGGCTGCGCGCCCGGTGACGACCCGGGTCTTCGGCCGAGGTTGACCAGGACCAGCACTCCGCCGGCCCACCACCCGGGCGGGCACTCATCTACCGGAGGACGGCTCCACCACCCGGCCCGGGGCCCGGGGACTGACCTGCCCGTCGCCCGGGAACCGTCGCCCGGGACCCGGCGTCAGGTCACGTCGTGACCCGGTGCTGCGTCGCCACGCCCGGCCACCGTCGTGGCCGGACCGCCGCCCGACACCGGCCGCCCCCGCGACCGGCTGTGGGCGTGAGCCGGGCGGCCCCCACCGCCCGACTCGACCTTCCATTCAGGCGGCCCGCCGCTTCAGCTTGCGCCGCTCCCGCTCGGAGAGCCCACCCCAGATCCCGAACCGCTCGTCGTGCCCGAGGGCGTATTCCAGGCATTCCGTCTTGACCTCGCACCGCGAACAGATCCGCTTCGCCTCGCGGGTCGAGCCGCCCTTCTCGGGGAAGAACGCTTCCGGGTCGGTCTGCGAGCACAGTGCCCGCTCCTGCCACTCCGGCGCGTTTCCGAGCAGGTCGGCCACCTCAAGCTGGCCGTCCATCAGATGCCTCCTTGTCGCGCACCGACGTCACCGTCGCTGCAACCCCCCACGCGAAAGGCGTGCTTGTCCGTCCGGTCCTATTTGTGCGTTCCGCGCGAACAACCCCATCGAAATTACACGCGTGTAATGCGTGCGCCGTCAAGCCGAACTTGATAATGGAGTCGTCCTCCCGACACGCCACCGGACGGTCACCCGGACCACCCGGCCCTCGCAACCTGCCCTATCGATTCAGACCCCGGGCGAGTAACGCCCTCTCCGGCGAGTTGCCCCAGATTTCTGCCGTGGCGTCGCCGCCCCGGACGCTCCCGCACAGCGCCGTCGGGCGCTCCGGCCGGCCGGTCCTATCAAGATCATGAGCATGGTGGGGGACAGGTTAACGCGGTTGGGCCCGGATCGCTCACCGAGCCGGAAATACCGACAGCGCCCCGTCCACAATGTGGACGGGGCGCTCGGGTCGGTACGGTTGTCGTGGTGCTCAGGTCGACCTTGACGGGCTGGTCGGCCAGACGAATTCGGCGATCGAACCCCCGTTGACGGAGATCGTTCCGGCGGGCGTCTCCTCGTCCCACCAGACGGTATAGACACCCGCCGTCAGGTCCGGATACACCGCGCTGTGGAACACCCCGTCCCGGACGATCCGCTCCCGTACGGCGGAGTGCGTCCGCACCGCACCGACCTGGTCGACCCGGCTGATCTCGATCTCCCGCCCGTGCTGGTCACGTCCGGTGTAGATGATCAGGGCACCGGTGTCACCACCGACGTCGAGCATCACCGTGCCGCTCTCCGTCGGCCCGTACTGGTGATGATGGTGGTGGTGGTGTCCGCTCACGCCGCTCTCCGTCCGGTCAGGAGTTCGCCGCGGCCGGGTTGTTGAACCCGTCGTACGGCGTGCCGAGGAAGGGGAAGTCCCGCAGGAACGGCGCCGTCACGTCGGCGGCGCTCAGGCCGGGGGTGACCGCACCGGCCGCTGCGTCCGGCTTGAACTTCTTGTCCACCAGCGGCACGGTGACCCCGGCCACCGCCCGCAACGCGATGCTCACCACGTCGTCGACGACCCGGCGACCGTTGGGGAAACCCGCCAGGTCCCCGCCGAGCAGCCCGAACTGGTTCGGCTTGCTACTCGGCCTGATCGCGGTGTTCAACCGCAGCATGTCGGCCTGCACGTCACCGGTGAGGTTGGTGAAGCCGTCGATCAGCCCCGACGGAATGCCGGTGAGCAGGATCGCCAGCAGGTCGGCCCGGGGCTTCTTGGACTTGTTCAGCGCGTCCAGGTTGGGGAAGACCCCCGGGTAGAGCACCGGCAGCAACGCCGCCAGCTCCGGCTGCTCGACGAACCGGGCGAACCGCTTGTCCTCGGTCGGCGGCAGCGTGTTCCACAGGTCCTTCTTGGACATCGGCACGATGACCTCGTTGAACAACGGGTTGCCCAGCCGGGACACCTGGGTCCACGGGCCGATCGCGGCGTCCGCGGCGACCCGGTCGCCGAGCACCCGCACCTGCTGCCGGGACGCCGTCGTCCACACCCCGATCGTCGAGGCCCGGTCGCCCACGCCGTACCGGTTGGACCTGCGGCGGACCTTGCTCAGCGGCACCTGCACCGCGATGCTGTGCACGTTCATCCGGTCCACCGAGTTGACCGGCTCACCCTCGGTCTTGAACAGCTTCTTGCCGGCCACGTGCAACTGCTGGAACGGCCGCAGCGTACCCAGGTCGAAGATCGCGCCCAGGTCGACGAAGAAGCCGTCCGCACGCTGCCCGGCGAACACCTTCTCCCCCGTCGACAGCTTGTACGTCGCCTGCCGGACCAGGTCGTTGTACTTGGGGATGGACAGCGGCCCCACGTTGCACGGCGGGCAGGGCAGCTTGTTGGCGAGCACGTGCTCCTTGCCGTCGGTCACCCGGGTCAGCTTGTAGAACTGCCGCCGGTTCCAGTTCTTGCTGTCCAGCGACTCGATCGGCCCGGTGTTGTAGAGAAAACTGTTCTCGTTCGTGATCTCGGTACGGAATTCGAACCGGTAGGTCACGTCGGGATGGCCGTCACCGTCGTTGTCGATATGGATCTCGTACCGCACGTCGTCGCCGAACTCGAAGAAGTTCGGGCCGCCCGAGGGGAGCTGCAACGGCACGTAGTTGGCGATCAACGTCACCGAGTCGGGCCGTTCGGGGCTGACGAAGGCGTAGAGGTCGGAACTGTCGGCGACCGGGTCCTTGCTTATTTCCGGTGCTTCGCGGTGGGACGACATGGCGGACCAACCTTTGCGGGATCATGAGGAGTCAGGGCATGACGAACCGGGCGCGGGAGCCTGCGCCTGGCGGTGAAGAGGAGAGGGCGGGCGGTTCAGGGCCACCCGGGACAGCGGGCGGGTCACCCCCACCCGGTGACGGCGGGCAGGTCAGACCGCCGTCGGACAGCAGACGGGGTCAGCCGCGCCCGGCAGCCCGGCGGAGCCGGTCCGCGAGCCCCCGGTCACGTACCTCGATCCGGGACGTACCGACGAAGACGTCCAACGTCCCCGACTTGGCGTCGCGCAGGTGGACCACGATCGGACCCTCCGCGCTGCTCGCCGACGGGGAGTTCTGCGCGGCCGACACGCCGGTCACCGTCAGCGCCGCCGCGCCCAGCGTGGCACTCGCCGCAGCGGTCAGTGTCTGCCGCCGGGTCAGTCGCGGCCAGGAACGCTTCCGCACTTCGCTCGTCATGGGGAACCTTTCCTCCGGCGGCGCGTGAGCGCGCGCGGTGTGGAGCGCGAGGTCGCCGGCGGCGGCCCTCGCCTCAACCGCCGCCGGCGAACACTGGTACGGCCCGCACGCGCGAAAGGTTCGATGTCATCGCAACGGATGACCGTAAGCGGTCGTCCGCTTGCGTGCGGGACGTCCCGCGGCGGCGGCGATCGCCCGCAACTGCTCCTCGGTACGCGCCGAACCGTTGTCCGAACCGGCCATCCGGGAAATGGTCTCCTCCATCAGCGTGCCGCCCAGGTCGTTGCAGCCGCCCTGCAACATCGCCACGGTGCCCTCGTCGCCGAGCTTCACCCAGGAGCACTGGATGTTGTCGATCCGCCCGTGCAGCAGCAGCCGGGACATCGCGTGCACCACCCGGTTCTCCCGCCAGGTCGGGCCGGGCCGGGCGATGCCGGCCAGGTAGATCGGCGCGTTGGTGTGCACGAACGGCAACGCCACGAACTCGGTGAACCCGCCGGTGCGGTCCTGCACCCCGGCGAGGACCCGGAAGTGCGCCAGCCACTGGCCGGGATGGTCGACGTGGCCGTACATCATCGTGGAGCTGGAACGGATGCCCAGCTCGTGCGCGGTCGAGACCACCTCGACCCAGGCGGCGGCCGGCAGTTTGCCCTTGGTGAGCACCCAGCGCACGTCGTCGTCGAGGATCTCGGCGGCGGTGCCCGGGATGGTGTCCAGGCCGGCCTCGCGCAGCATCGACAGCCACTCCCGCACCGGCACGCCGGCCTTGGCGGCGGCGGTGACGATCTCCATCGGGGAGAACGCGTGCACGTGCATGCCGGGTACCCGGGCCTTGATTGCCCGGACGATGTCGGCGTACCCGGTCACCGGCAGCTTCGGGTCGATGCCGCCCTGGAGGCAGACCTCGCCGGCACCGGCCGCCCACGCCTGTTCGGCCCGGTCGGCCACCTGCTCCACCGACAACCGGAACGCGTCGGCGTCCCGTTCCCGCTGGGCGAACGCACAGAACCGGCAGCCCACGTAGCAGACGTTGCTGAAGTTGATGTTGCGGTTGACCACGTAGGTGACGTCGTCGCCGACGGTGTCCCGTCGCACGTCGTCGGCGAGCCGGCACAGCTCGTCCAGGGCGGGGCCGTCCGCGCGGAACAGCGCGAGCGCCGCGTCGGCGTGTCGGGGCTCCAACAGCGCCGCCGGGTCGTCGGCCGCCAGCCGCAACCCCGCCCGCAGGTCACCGTCGGCACCCGGCACCGGCCCGCCCGACGCGGCGGGGCTCACCTTGCCGGCGACCTCCGCCCAGTCACCGTAGACGCTGTCGAAGTCGCCCCGCCGGTCGTCGGTGCGCCCGGCGGTGTCGATGGTGGCGTGCAGGTCGGTCCGGCCGCCGCCGAAGACCTCCTCCGGCTCCTGCCACGGGCGGCCCACCGGCCGGGCCGCCTCGACGGCCAACCCGGTCGCCGGGTCGGCGAGCGCGGTGACGTGCGGCGACAGCCGGGGATCGAGCCACGGATCGCCGGCCCGGACGTACTCCGGGTAGATCGTCAGCCGCTCGCGCAGGGTGAAGCCGGACTTCTCGGTCTGCCGGGCCAGCTCGTCGAGCTGCGGCCACGGCCGCTCCGGGTTGACATGGTCCGGGGTCAGCGGGGAGACCCCACCCCAGTCGTCGATGCCGGCCCGCAGCAGCAGGTCGTACTCGTCCTCGATCAGGTTGGGCGGGGCCTGGAGCCGGGCCTTCGGGCCGAGCAGCAGCCGGGCCACCGCCACGGTGGCCGCCAGGTCGTGCAGCTCGGCGTCGGGCAGGCCGCCCATCGCGGTGTCCGGCTTGGCGCGGAAATTCTGCACGATCACCTCCTGGAGGTGGCCGTACTCCCGGTGCGCGCGGCGGATCGCGAACAGCGCGTCGACCCGCTCAGCGGGGGTCTCACCGATGCCGATCAGGATGCCGGTGGTGAACGGCACCCCCACCCGGCCGGCGTCGTCGAGCACCCGAAGCCGCACCGCGGGCTCCTTGTCCGGGGAGCCGAAGTGCGGGCCGCCCGGCTCCGACCAGAGCCGGGTGGCGGTGGTCTCCAGCATCATCCCCATGCTCGGCGCGACCGGCTTGAGCCGCTGCAGCTCCGACCAGGAGAGCACCCCCGGGTTGAGGTGCGGCAGCAGACCGGTCTCCTCCAGCACCGCCACCGCGCAGGCCCGCAGGTAGTCCACCGTGGAGTCGTAGCCGCGCTCGTCGAGCCAGGCGCGGGCCGCCGGCCAGCGCTCCTCCGGCCGGTCACCCAGGGTGAACAGGGCTTCCTTGCAGCCCAGCGCCGCGCCCTGCCGGGCGATCGCCAGCACCTCGTCGGTCTCCAGGAAGGCCGCCGGCAGCCGGTGCGGCACGGTCGCGAAGGTGCAGTAGTGGCACCGGTCCCGGCAGAGCCGGGTCAACGGAATGAAAACCTTCTTCGAGTACGTCACCACGCCCGGCCGGCCGGCGTCGCGCAGCCCGGCATCCCGGACCTCCCCGGCGATCCGGAGCAACTCGTCCAGGTCGGCGTCCCGGGCGGTCAGCAGCGCGGTGGCCTCGTCGACGTCGAGCGCGCGCCCGGTGGCGGCCCGGCGCAGCGCCCGTCGCACACTCGCCGAGGTCGGGCCGGGATCGGTGCGGTCAACCATCCGCCCAGCCTAGGCGCTGGCCGGGACGATCCGGCAGCCATGCGAGCCGGGTGTGACATCTCCCCGTCGGGTGCTACCGCACCACCGTCCCGGCCGGGTCGGCACCTCGCGTCGCAGCGCGCCGACCGACCCGGGTTGGTGGCACCGCGCCGGCCGGGTCGGGCTCACGCCGTGGCGCGGGCCGACCCGGCCGGGTGCGGCTCAGTGCGGGGTGTTCGGATCGTCCCGCCGGAAGGGCTGGGTGCGGTCCCCGTCCGCGTCGGCCGGACCGGTGGTCGGCTCCGTGGACTGGCGCGGGATCGCCTGGGTCGGGTCGGCCGACGGAGGCTGCCCGAACGGCGGGGCCGACTGCGGCGCCCCGAACGGCGGGGCCGACTGCGGCGGGATGCCGGTCGGTGGCCCGGACTGCGGCGGCGCGGACTGCGGCGGGGCGAACGGCGGGGCGGACTGCGGAGCAGCACCGAACGGCGGCGCGGACTGCGGCGGGGCGAACCCGGGCTGACCGTACTGCCCGGCACCGGGGTGACCCGGGGGCGGGTAGCCCTGGCCCGGGTAGCCACCCTGCTGCTGCGGCCAGCCGGGCTGCGGCTGACCGTAGACGCCGGGCTGGGGCTTCGGCTTCGCGACGTGGTAGAGGGTGCGCCAGATCCGGTAGACCACGAAGGCGGCCATCCCGAACAGCGCCAACCAGGCCGCCCGGGTCAACATGCCGAGCAGGGCGTCCAGCACCTCGGCCTCGGCCAGCCGGCCGACCAGCCAGATCAGGAAGGTCAACACGCCGAACAGGGCGCCGAAGGCGTACTCGGCGAGGGCGACCTGGGTGAACTGCCGGGCCCGGCCGGACACCGGCGCGAGGTGGGTGACCAGCAGCACGGCCAGCAACGGCAGCACCGTGGCCTCGATACCGACGAAGGCGAAGAACTCGCTCCCCGCCCGCCCGGAGAAGGTGCTGTAGTCCGACATCGGCACGAGCAGCCGGACGAACCCGACGAAGAGCAGCACGGCGTTCGCGCCGAGCAGGACGAGCGCGGCGAGTTCGCGCAGGGGTGCGGTGATCTGGCGGGCCTGCGACGCGTCGTGCGACGCGGGCTCGGCGGGGCTGGTCACGAACTCTCCCTCGGGGCGAAACGGACAGATGCCGACGTGAGCCTAGTCTCCCGGGCCGCCCGGCGGCGGCTCGCGTCCCGTACGGGAGGATGGACGACATGCGCATCGTGGTTCTGACCGGCGGGATCGGGGGTGCCCGATTCCTGCTCGGCGTCCGGGCGTACGCCCGCGAGGTGGGCGCCGAGGTGACCGCCGTGGTCAACGTCGGCGACGACCTCTACCTGCACGGACTCAAGGTCTGCCCCGACCTGGACAGTGTCCTGTACACCCTCGGCGGGGGTGCCGACCCGGAACGCGGGTGGGGGCGGGTCGGCGAGAGCTGGACCATCAAGCAGGAGCTGGCGGCGTACGGTGCCGAGCCGGGCTGGTTCTCCCTCGGCGACAAGGACGTCGCCACCCACCTGGTGCGCACCACCATGATCAATGCCGGGTATCCGCTGTCGCAGGTCACCGAGGCGCTGGCCGCCCGCTGGCAGCCCGGCGTACGGCTGCTGCCGGCCACCGACGACCGGCTGGAGACGCACGCGGTGGTCGACCTGGACGGCGAGCGGCGGGCCATCCACTTCCAGGAGTGGTGGGTCCGGTACCGGGCGGGCGTGCCCACCGACCGGTTCGTCTTCGTCGGCGCGGACACCGCCAAGCCGGCCCCCGGGGTGGCCGAGGCGCTGGCCGCCGCCGACGTGGTGCTGGTCGCGCCGAGCAACCCGGTGGTGAGCATCGCCCCGGTGCTGGCGGTGCCCGGCCTGCGCGACGCGGTCGCCACCGGTCCGGCCCGGGTCGTCGGGGTGTCGCCGATCATCGGCGGCGCACCGGTGCGCGGGATGGCCGACCGGTGCCTGGAGGTCCTCGACGTCGAGTGCAGCGCCGCCGGGGTGGGCCGGCTCTACGGCGGTCGCCGCGAGGGTGGCCTGCTCGACGGTTGGCTGGTCGCGCCGGAGGACGACGGGGTGGCGGTGCCGGGGGTGACCGTCCGCGCGGTCCCGCTGCGGATGACCGACGAGGCGGCGACCACGGCGATGGTCCGGGCCGCGATGGAGCTGGTGTGAGACTGGAGATCCTGCCGGTGCCGGGCATCGGCGACGTGACCGAGGGCGACGACCTGGCGGTGCTGATCGGCACGGCCGCGCCGTGGTTGCGCGACGGCGACGTGCTGGTGGTCACCAGCAAGATCGTGTCCAAGGCGGAGGGCCGGCTGGTGGACGTGCCGGCCGACGGCCCGGAACGGCTCGCCGCCCGGGACGAGGTGCTGGCCGCCGAGACCGCCCGGGTGGTGGCCAGCCGGGGGGCGACCCGGATCGTGCAGACCCACCACGGCTTCGTGATGGCCTCTGCCGGGATCGACGCGTCGAACGTCGACAAGACCCGGCTGGTGCTGCTGCCGGTGGACCCGGACGCGTCGGCGCGGGCGCTGCGCGCCGCCCTGCGGGACCGCTACCGGATCGACGTCGCGGTGATCATCAGCGACACGATGGGCCGGCCGTGGCGCAACGGGCTGACCGACGTGGCGCTCGGCGTCGCCGGGATGCCCGCCATCCGGGACCACCGGGGCGAGGTCGACCCCTACGGCAACGAGCTGCAACTGACCCAGATGGCGGTGGTCGACGAGCTGGCCGGCGCAGGCGAGCTGATCAAGGGCAAGTGCGACCAGGTCCCGGTGGCGGTGGTCCGGGGCTACCTGCCGGCGTCGTCGCCCCCGGCCGACGGTGGCCGGGCGCACCCGCCGGCCGGGGGCGGCGGCCGGGACGACCGGCCGGCGGTCCGGCTGGTCGACGACGGGTCCGGAGCCGCCGCCCTGGTGCGGGAGAGCGCGTTGGACCTGTTCTCACTGGGCACCGCCGAGGCGATGGCGGCCGGGATGCGCGCCGCCGCGACGCTTGCCGACGGCCGTGGTGAGGCACCGGTGGACCCGGCGGCCGTCGACCGGGCGATCGCCGCGGTGGCCGAGGTGGTCGCCCCCGGCACCACGTTCACCCAGATCACCGACGACGAGGTACGCGCCGGTCTCGCCGCGACCGTCGACGGCTGGCCGGTCGGGGCGAGCGGTCTGCTGCTCGGCGCGGCACCCACCCCCGTCGACCAGCCCGACCTGGTGCGTTTCGGCGTCGACCTGCACCGGCTGCGGATCGCGCTGGCCGCCGAGGGGATCCCGTCCACCCTGCTGCCGCCACCGACGGGCAGCATCGCCAGCGCCTGCCTGGCCCTCTGACCGGCCCGCACCCTCCCCGGGCAGGCTGACCGAGCCGGTCATGATCACCACAGGGTCGCCGAGGTGGCGGCTTCCGCGAGGCTGGACACCGCCGGGTCAGCCGCACCTGCCCGCTCGCCGCGTCACACGTCAGGGTCACGCGTCACGCGTCACGCGTCAGGCGTCAGGCGTCAGGCGTCGAGCATGGCCCGGCCGAGCGGGGTCAGGGTGTGCAGCACCGTGTTGCGGTCGCGGCGGCTGACCAGCAGCCCGGCGTTACGCAACACGGTGGTGTGCTGGCTGACGGCGGCGGCCGAGATGTGCAGCCGCCGGGCCACCTCGCCGGTCGTCGCGCCGTCGTCGCTGACTTCCAGGACCGCCGCCCGGGTGCGGCCCAGCAGCGCCGCCAGCGCCTCCCTACCGCCGTCACCGGCGGGCCGGCCACCCTCGCCCGGGGGCGGGTCCAACCCGCCGAGCCGGTCGGCCGGATAGACCAGCACCGGCGGCAGCATCGGGTCGAGCAGGGCGACCGGGGTACGCGCACAGAAGAACGAGGGCACCAGCAGCAGCCCCCGACCGTCCAGGTGCAACTCCCGGCGGTTCGGATAGTCGAGGACCTGGAGGACCCCGGATTCCCAGCGCATCCCCGGCCGCAGGCTCGCCAGTAGTCCCTCCGCCCCACCGTCGAGCAGGGCGCGGGCGCGTACCGCCCGGTCGGCCTCCACGGCGGCCCTGATCCGCCCCCAGTACGGGTCGATCGCCACCGACCGGTACTGCGCCATCGACTCCGTCAGGTGGCGGAGGACCTCCGGCTCACCCCGGGCCAGCGCGGCAGCCGACGGCGGCAACGGGTTCGTCCCCGCCAGCAGGGCCAGGTCCCGGCGCAGCAGCCCGGTCGGGGTGGACCGGACGGCGTCCAGCCCCGCCTCGAAACCGTCGAGGCTCTGGTACGGGGTGAGGAAGTCGGGGAAGTAGCCGCGGGGCGGGTTCAGCGCGAACAGCAGCCGGAACTGGTCGGCGGCGGTCTCCCGACGCAGCCCGGTGGCCACGCCCCGCCGCCAGCCCGCCATCAACGGGTCGCGGGTCCGCCCCTGGAGCAGGTGCAGGCTGAGGACCGACTCCCAGACCGGGTCGGCGGCAGGGGCGACCCGGGTCCGGAGGATGTCCTCCTGGGAGAAATGAATGGTCAGCATCGAGCGCTCCTGGGGCGGGGCAGGGGGAGCCCGCCGACCCACTGAACTGTACCGGGCGGCACTTATCTCCACTTTTAAGCGTGGGCTGAAAGACCTCGACGCCCGTACCGTCGGTTGGCATGCTCCTACTGCCTGGTACGACGCGTGGGGGTCTCCCCGCCGTCCACCTGGTGGCCTGTGGCCCAGGGAGACGTGGGTCCGGGAGGCACCACGAGGGTCTGCGGCCCTGGTTCCGTGGAGGTGTCGCCCGGGCCCACCACCCGAGCGGTGGTCGGCTCAGCCGATCCAGAGCGCCACCCGATGATCCTCGTCGGTGACGTAGAAGCTGCGTCCGTCCACCTCGGCCACCCCCTCGACATTGTGGAACGGCGCCAACTCGGCCGCCACCTCACCCGCGATCCGGTCGTCGTCGGTCGGCTCCCAGCGGAACCGGACGTGCCGTGAGGTGACATCGCCACCGGTCGGATGGTCGTCCAGCAGCACCGAGCCCTTGCCGAGCGCGTCGATCGACCCGACCACCGCCGCGTACCCGCCGTCGGGCGTCGGGGTGATCGCGCGGAAACCCACCAGCGCACCGGGCGGCGTCACACCGGTCACCACGTACGCCCGACCGGCGCGCGGCCAGCCGCCACCGGGGGTGAACATCTCCGGGATGCCGGCCAGCTCGACCAGGACCGGTTCCCCGTCCACGGTCACCGGGAAGCGGAGCCCCAGCAGCACCGTCCCGTGCGGGGTGAACGTCGCCGCCTCCACGTTCAGCGGCAGGTCACCGTCGGCCAGCCGGCGTACCCAGGACTTGGCCCGCGCCGTACCCCGGGACACCGTCTCGCCGATGAACCGCTGGCGGACCCGCTCACCCGGCGGCAACGGGGTGAACGCCGCCTTGGCCAGGGCGTCGTTGACCGCCCGGTGCACCCGGAACCGGTTGCGGACCACCTGCACCGGCAGCGTCCCGGTGGCGGCGTCGTCCTCCCGGAACCGGGCCACGAACGCACGGCGGGGCCGCAGCGGGCCGGCCTTGGAACCGAAGTGCGACCCGAAGACGTACACCCAGCCGTCGTGCGCGGCGAGCGCCTCACCGTCCTCGGTACGGCCGTTCTCGGCCCCCGCGTCGGCCGTCACGTGATGGGCGACCCACTCGCCGTCGGTGCGCTCCAGCAGCAGGGCGAGGCAGTGTTCCACCGGCCCCTCGTCGAGCACGGTCCAGAAACCACGGACGGCGTCGTACGCCCGCAGCAGCGACCGGGACCGGACCGGCAACAGGTCGCTGGCCTCGTTGCCCGCCACCACGAACTCCAGAAGTCTCAGGCTCACCGCGCCAGGGTACGGAGCGCACGCTCGTAGAGTGTCGGGATGCCCGACGCCTTCCCCGCCACCCCGGTCCCCTCCCCGGCCGGCACCACCGTTCCAGCCACCCCCACCGACCCGAGCGGGACTGCCGACCCGAGCAGGGCTGCCGGCCCGAGCGGGACTGCCGACCCGGGCGGGGCTGCCGGGTCCACCTGCGCCAGCCGGGCGGACACCGCCACCCTGCCGGGCGGGACCAGCGGAGCCCGCCCCGGAGTGCCCGGCGACGGGAACGTGGCGCTGCACGCGGACGCGGTGGCGGTGCTGGCCGGTTGGACGCCGACCGGGCCGGACGCCGCCGAGGCGCGGGACCGCACCCTCGCGCTCCTCGCCGACGGCCCGGTCGCCCTGACCCGCCACCACCTGCCGGGCCACCTCACCGCGAGCGCGCTGATCCTCGACGCCGCCGGAGCCCGGGTGCTGCTCTGCCTGCACGGCAAGCTGCACCGCTGGGTGCAGTTGGGCGGGCACTGCGAACCGGGCGACGAGACACTGGCCGGGGCGGCGTTGCGCGAGGCCACCGAGGAGTCCGGCATCGCCGGGCTGGTCATCGATCCCGTACCGATCGACGTGGACATCCATCCGGTGCGCTGCCAGGGTGGTTCGCTGCACCACGACGTGCGGTTCGCGGTCTTCGCCCCGCCGGACGCGGTCGAGCAGGTCAGCGACGAATCCGAGGCGCTCGGCTGGTTCCCGACCGACCGGCTGCCGGAGCCGCTGGCCGGCGGGACCGCCAAACTCGTCGCGCCGGCCCTGGCCGTCCACGCCCACCGGGCCCGCTGACCGCCCGCTCCGACCCGCGCCCGACGGCCGACCCGCGCCCGACGGTCGACCCCGGGAGACAGCCGACCCCGGGAGACGGTCGACCCGCCCCGGCGGTGGGCCCGTCCGGCGGGCGGAAAGCCCGACGGTCGGAGCGACATACCACCGGGCGGGGGTCAGGCCGCCCCGACGGTCAGACCAGCCCGTCCTCGCCCCGGGCTTTCAGCTCGTCGACCAGGGCCTTGACGTCCTGGGCCCGGTCGCGCGGGCAGACCAGCACCGCGTCGGGGGTGTCCACCACGATCAGGTCACGGACCCCGAGAGCGGCGACCAGCCGACCCGACTGCGGCACCACCACCAGGTCGTGGGCGTCGTGCAGCAGGACCCCGGGCTTGGCGTCGGTGCCCAGCACCACGTTGCCGGCCGGGTCGGCGGGCAACACCTCGCCGAGGGTGTGGAAGTCGCCCACGTCGTTCCAGCCGAAGTCACCGGGCACGGTGGCGACCCGGCCGGCGGTGGCCGCACCCTCCATCACCGCGTAGTCGACGGAGATCTTCGGCAGTGTCGGCCAGACCGCGCCGAGGACCTCGTCCTGCTCAGGGGTGCCCCAGGCCGCCGCGATCGAGATCACCCCGGCGTGCAGGGCGGGCTGCTGGCGGGCCAGCTCGGCGAGGAAGACGTCCACCCGCCAGACGAACATGCTGGCGTTCCAGAGGTGCCGGCCCGAACGCAGGTACGCCTCGGCGACCGGCGCGGCCGGCTTCTCCTTGAACTCGGTCACCGGACGCATCGGGCCGTCGCCGGTCGGCTCACCGGTCTCCAGGTAGCCGTAACCGGTCTCCGCCCGGGTCGGGGTGATCCCCACCGTCATCAGCAGCCCCTGCTCGGCACCGCCGATCGCCGCCCGGACCGTCTGCACCCAGGTGGCCGGGTCGCGGATCAGGTGGTCGGCGGCGAAGGAGCCCATCACCGCCGTCTCGTCCCGCCGGGCGATCACCGCCGCCGCCAGGGCGATCGCCGCGCAGGAGTCCCGGGGCGACGGCTCCACCAGGATGTTCTCCTCCGGCACCCCGCTCAGCTGCCGGGCCACCGCCGCCGCGTGGGCGGCCCCGGTGACCACCAGGATGCGCTCCGGTGTGGTCAACGGCGCGAGCCGGCCCACGGTCGCCTGGAGCAGCGACGCGTCGGTGCCGGTGAGCGGATGGAGGAACTTGGGGTGCCCCGCGCGGGACAGCGGCCACAACCTCGTGCCGCTGCCACCCGCCGGGATGACGGCGTAGAGCATCAGCACATCATGCCCGAACCGCCACAGGTCGGATGCCGGGTCCGCCGTACGGTCAGCGACCACTCAGGAACGCGCCCGGCTCCAGGCGGCGATGTGCACCTCGGCGCTGGACGCCCAGGTGAACTCCTTGGCCCGGTCGACACCGGCCTTGGCCAGGGACAACCGGCGCTGCTCGTCGTCGAGCAGGGCGGCCAGGTCGGTGGCGATCTGGTCCGGGTCCTCACTGGTGTACGCGACCGCGTCACCGCCCACCTCGGGCAGTGAGAGCCGGGGCGTGGTGAGCACCGGCGCGGCGCAGGCCATCGCCTCCAGGATCGGCAGACCGAACCCCTCGCCGTACGACGGGTAGGCGGCGACCAGCGCCCCGCCGAGGAAGCCGGGCAGGTCGGCGTAGCGCAGGTAACCGGGACGCAGCAACCGCAGGTGCGACGGGACCTCGGCCACCGCGCGGTCGATGTCGTCGTCGTGCCCCTGACCACCGGCGACCACCAGGGCCGGCGGGTTCTCCCGGTCGCCCACCGCCCGCGCCCAACCCCGGATCAGATTGGGTACGTTCTTGCGCGGTTCCTTGGCCCCGAGGAAGGCGACGTAGCTGCTGCCGCCGAGCCCCAGCCGGGCCCGTACCCGCGCCTTCTCCTCCTCGCCCGGGGCGTGGAAGGCGTCCTGGTCGACCCCGTGGTAAGCCACGTCGATCCGGGTCGGGTCGGCGTCGAGCAGCCGGATCAACTCGTCACGGGTGGCCTTGCTCGGCACGATCACCCGGCTGGCCCGGCGCAGCGACGTCTTGATCGCGCTGCGGAAGAACGTCCGCCGGGACTTGTCGTAGTGCTCCGGCTCGGTGAAGAACGTCGCGTCGTGCACGGTCACCGTGACCGGGCAGCCGGCCCGCAGCGGGCAGGTGTAGAACGGCGAGTGCAGCACCTCGGCACCGACCTGCTGGGCGAGCAACGGCAGGCCGGTCTGCTCCCAGGCGAGCCGGGCCGGGCGGTGGGCGACAGCGGCCGGGGCGGGGATCACCTCGGCACCGGGCAGCATCCGGGCGTAGCGCTCCAGGTCGGTGCGCAGGCTCACCACGACCAGGTCGACCGTTTCCCCGCACACTGTGCCGAGGGCCCCGAGCAGGCCATCGACGTATCTACCGACGCCGCCACGGTCGGCGGGGACACTCGTGGCGTCGATGAGCACGCGGGGCGGGCGACCGGCGGTCACGGGGCGACTCCTAGCACTAACTGGTTTGTGGGGAACAACACTCCGGGCAAGCCTACGCCGGAGCGTGGCGCGGACGCTGACTCCGACCCGACCGTACGCCGACTTGTCATCGTCATCGAATACGGGCGACAGGGGCGTATCGTTCGCGCCGATGGCCGACAACATTGCCCGGGTGTTCGCCGCCGCGATCGCGGCCGACCCCGCCCGCCCCCTGCTGACCTGGTACGACGACGCCACCGGCGAACGCACCGAACTCTCCGGCGCGACCCTGGCGAACTGGGTGGCCAAGACCGCAAACCTGCTCGTCGACGAGTTGGCCCTGAGCCCCGGCGACCCGGCCGGGGTGCTGCTGCCACCACACTGGCAGACCGCCGCCGTGCTGCTCGGCTGCTGGTCGGCCGGGTTGACGGTGCGTGACGAACCGGGTGACGTGGACGTGCTCTTCGCCGCCGCCGACCGGGTGGCCGAGGCCGACGCCTGGCCGGCCGGCGACCGGTACGCGCTGGCGCTCGCCCCGTTCGCCGCCCCGCTGCGCGAGGTCCCCGCCGGCTTCGCCGACTACGTCGTCGAGGTACGCACCCAGGGTGACCACTTCACCCCGTCCGGCCAGGGTGGCCCCACCGACGCGGCCCTGCTGGCCGAGGCGGACGCCCGCGCGACGGCCCTCGGCATCTCCCCCGGCGACCGGCTGCTCATCGACGCGACCGCCCACCCCGACCCGCGCGACTGGCTGCTCGCCCCGCTGCTGCGGGGGGCGACGGTCGTGCTGACCGGCAACCCCGACCGCTCCCGCTTCCCCACCCGCGCCACCACCGAACGCACCACCCACACCCTCCCCTGACCCCACCTCCTCCACCCCGCCCCGCCGCTTCCTCCCCGCCTCCTCCCGCCCTCCTCGCCTCGCCCCGGTGATCAAGAGGTTTACGTCAAAATTCCGCCGACAAATGACGTAAACCTCTTGATCACCCGACCTCGACGGCGCTGGTGTTCGGTGATCAAGAGGTTTGGGTCAGGAACAGGGGGGCGGTTTCTAGGCTTCAGTGCAACTGATCTTGGGTTGGGTTGGAGGTCCTGGTGGCGAAGCCGGGTGTGTTGACGTTCGGGCATCGGCAGGT
>NZ_JBEZEK010000028.1:0-41919 GCF_040648835.1 Micromonospora sp. NPDC049081
GAGGGTGTGGGAGAGTAGGACACCGCCGGACAATCTTTAGTTGAGGCCGACCCTTCGGGGTCGGCCTCAACTGTTTTCACGCCCCGAACACGCCAAGCCACACCGTCAAACAGTGGGCCTCAGGTATGAGGTGCCGGGCGTGGGTGTCGGCGTTTATCCGGGGGCTGACACATTGCGGTATCCAACCGGTCGGATACCGCTACCTGCGTCAGCCCCGGGTCTGGATGGCGTCGCGGAGTTGGCGGAACAGGCCGGCCGACTCGTCGACCGGACGATTGGCGAACATGCCCATCGCCACACTGCCGTGGTCCGCCCACCCGCAGATCGCGAAGTCCCCACCGTCGCCACTGGTGCGACCGCACTTCATCACGCCGCCGTACTTTCCGGCGGGCACCTCACGGACGTCGGTGACCCGGCCGGTCTCGTCGGCCATCAGCCGGAAGAGGCTGTCCAGGTCACGTTCCGGCTGCCAGAGCAGGGTGGTGCCGCCGAAGAACAGCACCGCCCGCTTCTCGTCGGCCGGGTCGCGGTAGACCGTACCGATGCTGCGGTCCAGGTCGATGTCGGCGGCGAATCCGCTGCGCAGGTAGTCGGCGGTGCTGCGGGCCCGGTCCGAGTCGTCGCGGGTCAGACCCGCCACCTGGTCGGGGGTGCCGAGACGGGCATCCTTCTCCTGGGCGATCCGCCAGCCGGCGGTGCCCAACGCGGCGGCACCGGCCAGGCCGACGACCAGGGCGACGGTCAGCGCGATCCGCCGGCGGCGGGACACCCGGCCCAGCTCCCGGGGGCTCTGCTCCGGGTCGTGGTTGCTCAACCGGATCGGCTCGTCGGTCAGCTCGACCGGTTCGGGACCCTCGATGAGCTGACGCTCGGTGAGATGTGCGTCGGACATGTTCGCCACCGTACGCGAATGACCGGTGGCGCACGTCGGGTCCGCCGAAGCGCTCCGTAGACTTTCGCAGGTGACCGAGAGACTGGATGCCCGACGCCCCGACGCCCCGACCCTTGCCGGCCAGTACCAGCCCGGCGAGGTAGAGCAGCGACGGTACGAGCAGTGGGTAGCCGCCGGCCACTTCCGGGCGTCGGCGCAGAGCGACAAGCCCCCCTTCACCATCGTCATCCCGCCACCGAACGTCACCGGTGTGCTGCACATGGGCCACGCCCTGGACCACACCGTCCAGGATTCCCTGGTGCGTCGCAAGCGGATGCAGGGGTACGAGGCGCTCTGGCTGCCCGGCATGGACCACGCCGGCATCGCCACCCAGAACGTGGTGGAGCGGCAACTCGCCGGCCAGGGGCTGTCCCGGCACGACCTGGGCCGGGAACAGTTCGTCGAGCGGGTCTGGCAGTGGAAGGCCGAGTCCGGGGGGGCGATCCTCGGCCAGATGCGCCGGCTCGGCGACTCGGTCGACTGGGACCGTGAGCGTTTCACCATGGACGAGGGCCTGTCCCGGGCCGTGCAGACCATGTTCAAGAAGCTCTACGACGACGGGCTGATCTACCGGGCCAACCGGATCATCAACTGGTGCCCGCGCTGCCTGACCGCGCTGTCCGACATCGAGGTGGAGCACACCGACGACGAGGGTGAGCTGGTCTCGATCCGGTACAGCGACGAGGTGGTGGTCGCCACCACCCGGGCCGAGACGATGCTCGGCGACACCGCCGTGGCCGTGCACCCCGACGACGAGCGCTACCGGCACCTGATCGGCACCACGGTGGAGGTGCCGTTGACCGGCCGGCACATCCCGATCGTCGCCGACGAGCACGTCGACCCGGCGTTCGGCACCGGCATGGTCAAGGTGACCCCGGCGCACGACCCCAACGACTTCGAGATCGGCCAGCGGCACGACCTGCCCGCCCTGACGATCATGGACGAGCGGGGCGTCATCACCGCCCCCGGCCCGTTCCAGGGCCTGGACCGGTACGAGGCCCGCCCGGCGATCGTCGCCGCGCTGCGCGAGCAGGGCCGGGTCGTGGCCGAGAAGCGGCCGTACGTGCACGCGGTGGGACACTGCTCCCGGTGTCGTACCACCGTCGAGCCCCGGCTGTCGTTGCAGTGGTTCGTCAACACCGCCCCGCTGGCCAAGGCGGCCGGCGACGCGGTACGCGACGGGCGGGTGAAGATCGAGCCGGCCGAGCTGGCCAAGCGCTACTTCGCCTGGGTCGACAACATGCACGACTGGTGCATCTCCCGGCAGCTCTGGTGGGGCCACCGCATCCCGGTCTGGTACGGCCCGGCCGGCGAGATCGTCTGCGTCGGCCCCGACGACACGCCCCCCACTGGCGAGGGCTGGCGGCAGGACGAGGACGTCCTGGACACCTGGTTCTCCAGCGGCCTGTGGCCGTTCTCCACCCTCGGCTGGCCGGAGCACACCCCGGACCTGGCGAAGTTCTACCCGACGAACGTGCTGGTCACCGGCTACGACATCCTCTTCTTCTGGGTCGCCCGGATGATGATGTTCGGCCTGTACGCGATGGACGGCCGGCAGCCGTTCGACACGGTCGCCCTGCACGGCATGGTCCGCGACCAGCACGGCAAGAAGATGTCGAAGTCGTTCGGCAACGTGGTCGACCCGCTGGACTGGGTCGACCGGTACGGCGCCGACGCGACCCGCTTCACCCTGGCCCGGGGGGCGAACCCCGGCGGGGACGTGCCGGTCAGCGAGGAGTGGTGCCAGGGCTCCCGCAACTTCTGCAACAAGCTGTGGAACGCCACCCGGTTCGCGCTGCTCAACGGGGCGCACACCAGCGGTCCGCTGCCGGCCGTCGATCAGCTCTCCACCGTCGACCGGTGGATCCTGTCCCGGCTGGCGCACGTCACCGCCGAGGTCGACGAGCAGTTCGAGGCGTACGAGTTCGCGAAGGTGTGCGACCTGCTCTACCACTTCGCCTGGGACGACGTCTGCGACTGGTACGTGGAGCTGGGCAAGCCGGTGCTCGCCGAGGGTGGGCCGGCCGCCGACACCACCCGCCGGGTGCTCGGGCACGTGCTGGACCAGCTGCTGCGGCTGCTGCACCCGGTGATCCCGTTCGTCACCGAGGAGTTGTGGACGGCGCTGACCGGGGGCGAGACGGTCATGACGGCGGCCTGGCCGACCGCCGACCGTACGCTGATGGACGACGCCGCGGAGCGCGAGGTCGGCACCGTCCAGCGGGTGGTGACCGAGATCCGGCGGTTCCGGTCCGACCAGGGGCTGCGGCCGACCCAGCGGGTGGCCGCCCGGCTGGACGGGCTCGGCGGGGCGGGGATCGCCGCGCACGAGCCGCTGATCCGTTCGCTGGCCCGGCTGGACGCCCCGGCCGACGACTTCCAGGCCAGCGCCACCCTCGCCATGCCCGGTGAGGTCAGCGTGGCGCTGGACACCCGGGGGTCGATCGACGTGGCCGCCGAGCGGGCCCGGCTCACCAAGGACCGTGCGGCGGCCGAGAAGGAGGTCGCGCAGGCCCGCGCGAAGCTCGACAACCCGGCGTTCGTCGGGAAGGCCCCCGAGCCGGTGGTCGCGAAGATCCGCGACCGGTTGGCGGTGGCCGAGGCCGACCTGATCCGCATCGACGCCGCTCTGGAGGCGCTTTCCTCGTGACCGACCGCACCGATCAGACCAGCCGGCCCGGGGCCGGGCGCGGCGAGTTCGCCGCCGTCGACGCCGAGCTGGCCGCGCGCGGGTTCACCCGGATGCATTTCGAGCTGGACCGCATCGAGATGCTGCTCGACCTGCTGGGCAGCCCGCAGCGGGCGTACCCGTCGATCCACCTCACCGGGACCAACGGCAAGACGTCCACGGCCCGGATGATCGACTCGTTGCTGCGGGCCTTCGGCCTGCACACCGGCCGCTACACCAGCCCGCACCTGGAGACGGTCCGGGAACGGATCAGCCTGGACGGGGAACCGGTCGACGAGGAGCGCTTCGTCGCCACGTACCGCGAGGTGAAGCCGCTGGCCGACCTGGTCGACCAGCGGTCGGCCGAGCCGCTCACCTACTTCGACCTGACCACCGCGTTGGCCTTCGCCACGTTCGCCGACGCGCCGGTCGACGTGGCGGTGGTGGAGGTGGGGCTGGGCGGCGCCGAGGACGCCACCAACGTGCTCCAGGCCGGGGTGGCGGTGCTCACCCCGATCGGGCTCGACCACACCGAGTGGCTGGGCGACACGCTGGAGGACATCGCCCTGCACAAGGCGGGCATCATCCACTCCGCCGCGACGGTCATCGCCGCCGCGCAGGAGGAGGAGGCGGCCCGGCCCATCCTGGAACGGTGCGCCGAGGTCGGTGCCACGGTCGCCCGGGAGGGCGCGGAGTTCGGGGTGCTGCGCCGGGCGGTCGCCGTCGGCGGCCAGGTGCTGACCATCCAGGGCCTCGGCGGGGTGTACGACGAGGTGTTCCTCCCGCTGCACGGGGCGCACCAGGCGCAGAACGCGGCGGTGGCGCTGGCCGCCGTCGAGGCGTTCCTCGGGGCCGGGGCGAAGCGGCAGCTGGACATCGAGGCCGTCCGGGAGGGTTTCGCCGCCACCAGCTCCCCGGGCCGACTGGAGAAGGTGCGCAACGCCCCGACGGTGCTGCTGGACGGGGCGCACAACCCGCACGGGATGGCCGCCACGGTCACCGCGCTGCAGGAGGAGTTCGCGTTCAGCAAGCTGGTCGGGGTGCTCGCCGTGCTCGGTGACAAGGATGCCGCCGGGCTGCTGGAGCTGCTGGAACCGGTGCTCGACTCGCTCGTCGTGACCCGCAACAGCTCGCCCCGGGCGATGCCCGCCGAGGAGTTGGCCGAGCTGGCCACGGAGGTCTTCGGCCCGGACCGGGTGCAGGTGGCCGACGAGATGCCGGACGCCATCGAGGCGGCCGTCGCCGAGGCCGAGTACGACGTCCCCGGCGAGTTGTCCGGGGTGGGGGTGCTGGTCACCGGTTCGGTGGTGACGGTGGCCGACGCCCGACGGCTGCTCAAGCGATGACCGGGCCGACCCCGGACCGCCCGGGTCCGGTCAGCCCCGCCGACCGCCCGGACCCGACCCACGCCGGCCCGTCCGGGAGCGCCGGACCGTCGAAGGACGCCGGACCGGCCGGGAGCGCCGGGCCAGCGCAGGAGGCCGGATCGGCGGGGGCGACCGGGCGGCGTTCCGGGCTGCGCAACCCCGAGGCGGCGGTACGGGGCCTCGGGGCCGGGACGCTCGGCCTGGAGGCGTTGGTCCTGCTGCTGGCGATCCAGCCGATCCGGGTGGTCGGCGGGCACTTCGGTGGGGCGGCGATCGCGGCCACCGTGGCGCTGGCCGTCGCGGCGGTGCTGCTGGCCGGCCTGATGCGCCGCCGGTGGGCCTGGTCGGCGGGCACCGTGCTCCAGGGGCTGCTGCTGCTGGCCGGCCTGCTGCACTGGTCGCTGTTCGGGCTCGGGGTCATCTTCGCCCTGGTGTGGGCGTACGCGTTGCACGTGCGCCGGGTCATCCTCGGCTGACCGGGGTCAGGCGTCGGCGCGTTCCCGCCACTGGGTCAGCGCGATGCCGTGCCCGTCGGGGTCGCGGAACGCCGCTGCCCACACCTCCACCCGGGAGCCACGGTTGACCACCCGGGGGGCGTAGGTGAACCGCAGGCCGGAGTCCTTGAGCCGCCGGTAGGCCGCTTCGATGTCGTCGACCTCCAGGTTGACGTGGACCAGCCGACGGCTCATCGGGGCCGCCCCGGTCACCTCACGCAACACCAGGCGGGTCGCCCCGGAGGCGAGGACGGCGTTGCCGGAGCCCCGGTCGAACTCCTCGAACCCGAGCACGTCGCGGTAGAACTCCAACGACCGGGACAGGTCGGTGACCAGCAGGGTCAACCCGACGCCACTGATCGGGGCGGCCAGTTCCTCGGGCTCGGCGGGTGCGGCCGTCGGGTCGTACCCGAAGATCGCCTCGTCGAGTTCCGGGTCGAGCCGCCCCTCGGTGGCGGCGGGGGCGTCCAGCGGCACGTCGACCGGGTCGAGGATCGGCTCGTCGAACCGCTCCTCGGCGGGCGGGCGGGGGGCGGGGGCGGCCGTCGCCGTGGCCCGCCGGGGCAGTGGGCCCGTCGTCGACTGCTCGACCACGGTGCCCTCCAGCACCACCGGGCGGCCGGGCCGCTGGTGCACCACCACCGGCTCCCGCTCGTCGGTGAGCACCTCGACGTCGTCGCGCAGCGGCTCGGCCCGGGCCGGCTCCTGGTGGGGCGACGTCGACCGCGGCGGGTCGTCCGGCGACGCGTCGTCGGGCAGGGGGCCGACGGACGGGGGGTCGCGCAGGTCGTCACGGAACTCGTCGCGGAAGTCGTCGTCGGCCGTACGGCCGGCCCACGGTGGGGCCTCCTGCTGGATCAGCAGGTCGTCGAGCGGCTCGGCCCCGGCGTATTCCGGGGGGAGGTCGGCCATGGTCATGGTCGACTCGGTGTGGGTCGGCACCTCGTCCCAGAGGACCCGGATGTGCCGCTGGTCGTCCAGGGCCACCCGGATCGGCAGGGTCTGCCCCAACGACGGCCACTTCGCCACCGGCACCCGGGGCTCGATGATCTTCTTGGACCGGGGCGGCATACCCGGGGCGTCGATCACCAGCTGGAGTTCGCACCGGCCGAAGGCGTACTGGGTCGGTGGTTCGGAGGCGCTGTGCACGTGGCCGACGCCGACCACCCAGGTGCGTCCGCCCCCGCGCACGGTGCCCAGGGCCACGGCGAGCACCACCAGGGCCACGCCCAGCGCGACGATGGCCCAGCTGGTCATGCCCAGCCCGAACAGGACGACGAAGGTGGCCACGGTGCCGAGCACCGCGGCGATCAGCTTGCGTACCGGCGCGATGGTGCGGTTCCCGCCATTCGCCACAGTGGACCTCCCAGGGGTCAGAGCCAGGCTAGGCCCGACGGCGACCGAGGGAAAGAGCAGCCGCCGCGCCGGTACCGCAACCGGGTCGCTAGGCTGACCGTACCCAGCCGAACCGCCTTGTGCGCACAGGAGGAACCCAGCGTGTCCAGCAGCAGCGCGGATGAGCGCACCCTCGTACTGATCAAGCCCGACGCGGTGCGCCGTGGCCTGGTCGGCGAGATCATCTCCCGCTTCGAGCGCAAGGGCCTGCGGATCGACGCGCTGGAGACCCGGACCCTGGACGGCGGATTCGCCGACCAGCACTACGCCGAGCACGTGGACAAGCCGTTCTACCCGCCGCTGAAGACGTTCATGACCAGCGGTCCGCTGGTGTCGCTGGTGCTCTCCGGTGACCAGGTGATCGAGGTGGTCCGCGCGATGATCGGTAGCACCGACGGTCGCAAGGCCGCCGCCGGCACGATCCGGGGTGACCTGTCGCTGTCCAACCGGGAGAACCTCGTGCACGCCTCGGACTCCACCGACAGCGCCAAGCGCGAGATCGCCCTGTGGTTCCCCACCCTCGGCTGATCCTGCGCTGACGGCGGGTCACCCGTAGGGTTGCCCGGCCACCCCCGGCGGGCAGAACGGGCCGTGGGCCGGGGACGGCAGCTCCGGGTGGGCCCACCGCCCCACCCCCCGCTAGGGCGTGGGGCGGTCGCGGAACGGGCGGCCCCGGCCGAGGGCGTCGGCGTAGCCCCAGCGGCCCCTGATGTCGAGCAGTTCGATCTGGCCCAGCTCCTCCGGCATCGCGGCGTCGACGGCGAGATGGTCCTCGTACGGTTCGAGCCCGAGCAGTGTGCGCAGCAGCAACAGGGGCGCCCCGGCCGAGGGGGCGTACGGGCTGTCGGTGAAGCCGTGCGGGACGGGAACGTGGGTGGTGGCCCGGTCGTAGCCGGTTAGGTAGGCCGGCAGTCGACCCTGGAAGTGCCGGGCGGCGTCGAGCAGCCCGGTGGCGATCCGGGCGGCCTCGGCCCGGAACCCGGCCCGGCGCAGCCCCCAGGCGATCAGCGAGTTCTCCCAGGGCCAGACCGCGCCGGTGTGGTGGCCGAGCGGGTTGTAGTCGGCTGCCGTGCTGGCCAGGGTGCGGATGCCCCAACCGGAGTAGAGCGCCGGGGAGAACAGGTGCGCCACCATCTGCTCGGCTCGGTGGGCCGCGACGATGCCGGTGCAGAGCAGCTGCCCCATGTTGGAGGTGAGCGAGTCCAGCGGGGTGCCGTCGAGTTGCACCGCCACCGCGTAGTGGCCACGCTCGGGTAGCCAGAAGTCCCGGTCGAACCGCTCCCGCAGCCGGGCGGCGTCGCGTTTCCGCTGGTCGGCCCAGCCCGGGTCGCCCCAGAAGCGGCGGGCCATCCGGGCGGCCCGGCGGCGGGCCTCGTAGGCGTACCCCTGGATCTCGCAGATCGCCAGGGGGTAGGTGGGCGGGCGGCCGTCGTGGAAGCAGATCGCGTCGGCGGAGTTGCGCCAGCTCTCGTTCTGCGGACCGGTACGGGTCGGGCGGCGGGTGGACCAGACGTAGCCGCTGCCGGTCGGGTCCGCGTCGGAGTCGAGCCACCCGATGGCGGCCCGGACCTCGAACTCGAACCGGCGGACCAGTTCCGCGTCGCCGGTCCAGCGTTCGTACTCGTCGAGCAGGATGACGAAGGCGGCGGTGGTGTCGACCGCGCTGAAGCTGGCGGCCTCCGGGGTGTCGTTGAACGCGCCGGAGTCGCCGTACCGGCTCTCCTGGACGATCTTGCCGGGTTGTTCGCCCCGGAACGGGTCCTGCCGCACACCCTGGCTCAGCGCCAGGATGCGCAGCGTGTTGACGGCCCGTTCGGGCATGAAGGGCAGCGCCTGGAAGCTGCTGATCAGGCTCTCCCGGCCGAGCAGCGCCATCGACCAGGGCAGCCCGGTGGCGGGCAGCGCGGTCTGGAAGTTCAGCCCCGGGTAGTGCAGCGCGGCGAGGTCCCGGATGCCGTACTCGTACGCCTGCTGCAACGGCTTGTGGTCGGCGCGCAGCCGGGGCACCCCGGCGGTGCGGGCGGCGATGTCCCGGCCCCGCTGGTGTTCGCTGCGGCCGACCGAGCTGGTCAGTCGTTCCCGCAGGTCGCGGCGGTGCAGGTCGCGCAGGAGGGCCAGCACCCGTAGCCGGGTGGACCAGGTGCCGTGCGGCGCGACGGTGATCGTCCAGGTCAGGCCGTGGTCGTCGAGCTCGGCCGGCGTGCTGGAGGTGATCACGGTCTCCCGGTGCAGGCTGCCCCGCCGGTAGTGCAGCCGCAGCGCGTCGTCGGCGATGGTCGCCGTCACCGGCCGGGCCCGGCGGAAGCCGTCGCGGACCTCCAGCACCTCGGTGAAGTCCGCGCCCGCGTCGAGCCGGACGACGTACCGCACCGGTTCCGGTGCGTAGTTGAACAGCACGATCTCCTCTTCGAACTCCGGGCCCACCCAGCGGTGGCGCAGCACGGAGGTGGTGGCGTTGACGTAGTGGGTGGGTTCCCCGGGGACCAGCCCGAACTTGGCCTCGTAGGTGGCGACGTCGTCGACGGAGAGCACCGAGAGGGTCTCCGCGTTGACCGTCAGCCGCCAGGTCGACAGGAACCGGGTGTCGAAGGAGAACAACCCGAGCGGGGTGTTCGGGGCGCTGAGCACGTCACCGTTGCGGGCGCTGATCATGAAGATGTTGCCGGCGAAGACGCTGCTGACCTCGTGCAGCCCGATGAGGCTGGGGGTGGTGTGCCGGACCAGTTCGGCGGCCGGCCCCGTGCCGGTGCTGTCGGCGTCGACCGGCAGCAGCCGCCGGAAGGTGAACAGCAGCGCCAGGTCGCCGGCGACCGAGACGTCACCGCGCAGCAGCATCGCCACCAGGTTGTCCCGGCCGGCCAGCAACCGGGTGAACGCCTCCGGCCGGACCTCCACCGTGCAGTCGGGGTCGTCCCCGTGCCGGGTCACCCGGGTGTGCCCGTCGTCGAGCCGGACGAACCAGGCGGCGGTCCCGCCGTCCTCGGCGACGATCTCGAAGCGGAGCAGCCCGGTGGGGGCGGCGGGCAACCGTCCCCGGCCGTTCGCGGCCAGGTCGGCGAAGAACTCCTCGATCCGCCCGTCCACCGCCCGCTCCCGTCCCACGCCGGCACACCGGCGAAAAGGTCCAGGTGTGCCAAAAGGAACAATACGCCGCGTCGGATGCGGCCGGGCGCGCTTAAGTGGAAGAACGCCACTAGCTGCGCAAACTCCGGGGAGGACTCGATGACGGACAGGCAGACGGCCGCCGGGATGCGGTACCGGACGTACGGGCACGGCGGGCGCGGCACCTTCCTGCTGGTGCACGGCTGGTGCTGCGACCACGACTTCATGACGCCCCTGGCCCGGCACCTGGCCGACCGGCAGGCCCGGGTGATCGCCGTCGACATGCCCGGCCACGGGGCCAGTCCACCCCCGACCGACGGTTACGGTGTCCCCGAGCTGGCCGGCCACCTGCGGGCCTTCGCCCGAGCGTTGGACCTGCGCCGGGTCTTCGTGATCGGGCACAGCCTGGGCGGCGTCTGGTCGCTGGTGGCCGCCGCCGGTGACCGGGACCGGTTCACCGGGCTGGGGCTGCTCGACTCGGCGGTGGCCGGGCCACCCGGGGCCGCCGCCGCGATCGCCCAGGTGGCGGCCTCGCTGCGGGACGACACCTCCGGCGCGGTCCGGGAGTCGATCGTCAGGTCGTACTTCCCGCCGTACTCCGACCCGCGTCTGGTGGAGCGGGTGGTGGCGGCCACGGCCCGACCCTCGACCGAGGTCGCGTACGCGCCGATCGCCGGACTGGCCGACTGGATCGCCACCGACGGGGACGTGGCCGCCCTGCACCGGTGGGACCGCCCGCTGCTCTTCGTGGGCAGCAACGCCCCGTTCGCCGACTACGCCCGGCTGGCCCAGCTCGCGCCGCAGGCGTTCATCGGGCAGACGGTGGGCTCCGGACACTTCGTCCAGCTCCAGGTGCCGGCCCAGGTCGACGCGATGCTCGACCGCTACCTGGAGGTCACCGGCTGAGCACGGCCCGGGCCGGCGGGGTGGCGGTCGCGCCCGCCCCGCCGACCGCCCGCGCGGTGGGGCCGGCCCGGGCGGGTGGCCGGCCCGGACGGTTGGCCGGCCCGGACGGTTGGCCGGCCCGGACGGTTGGCCGGCCCGGGCTCAGAGGGTGTCGAGCGAGGCGCGACGACGGGACTCCGCCTCGAACACCCGCAGCAGCCCGGCCGCCAGCACGGCGTAGCCGACCCCGACGGCCAGCTCCGCACCGATCGCCGGCAGGACGTCGACCAGCGGGACGCCGCCGGCCAGCCGTCGGGCCGCGTCGGCGGCATGGGTGATCGGCAGCACCGCACCGACCGCGCGGATGCCCGCCGGCAGGTCCTCGGCCGGCACGTTCACCCCGGTGAACAGCAGCAGCAACGCCACCGCCACGTTGGAGATCAGGAAGACGTCCCGGAAACGCAAGCCCAACGCCCCCAGGGTCAGCCCGAAGAAACCACACGCCAGCGAGGCCGTCGCCAGGGCCAGCAGCAGACCGGGCAGGGCGGTGGGCGGGATCCGCAGGCCGAGCAGGAGCGCGGCCACGGTGAGCGTGCTCGCCGCGATCAGCAGGCCGTTGCCGGCGTACGGCAGCACCCGGCCGAGGAAGATGGCGGTGCGGCTGCGCGGGGAGAGCAGCACGTGCCCGAGGGTGCCGAAGCGCCGCTCGTTGGCCACCGCCATGGTGCCGCCGAAGACACAGGCCAGTGCGGCGGTGAGCACCGCGTTGCCGACGATGTAGAACCGGTCGTCGGCGACCCCGAACTCACGCCCCAGGTAGGCGAAGAAGAAGAGCTGGAACAGCGGGCCCACCAGCAGGGTGCCCACGAAGATCGACGGGGTGGTCCAGTTGAACAGGGCCCGGTAGGCGATCACCCCACCGACGCCGACGAGCCGGAACAGCGCGCTCACCGGGGACCTCCGTCGGCCGGTCGGGACGGGACTGGCACCGGTGCCTCCTCAGGACAGGGCCAGGGTCGCGGTGACCCGGGCCCGGCGCTCGACATACGTCATCAACACCCAGCCGGCGGCCAGGCAGGCCAGGCTGATCGCCAGGCAGACGGCCAGCGCCGGCCAGACCGGCCCGCCGGACGCGGCCTCGTGCACGGCGCGGGCGCCCCAGGTGGTCGGGAGCACCGCGGCGACCGGCCCGGTCCAGCCGGGCAGCGCGGTGACCGGCACGAGCATCCCGGAGACCAGCCAGATCGGGTACTCCAGCGTGTTGGCCAGCGCGTTGGCGTGCCGCAGCAGCACGAAGCTGGACGCCAGCAGCAGCCCGAACATGCCCAGCCCGGCTATGCAACCGGCCACCGCCACCGGGAAGGCCACCGGGTGGGCGAAGTCGAGCGGGATGCCGTAGAGCAACCGGCCCCAGGCCAGCGTGGCGAGCATCGCGTACGTGCCGGTGATGCCGGTGGCCAGGGTGACCGGCAGCAGCACCAGCGCGGGCGACCGGGGCGCCAGCATGATCATTTCCAGGGTGCCCTGCCAGCGCTGGTTCTGGACCGCCCCGCCGGAGCCGAACAGCACCGTCGACCAGACCCCCATCAGCCCCGCGCCGACCGCCGCCTCCAGCAGCCGGTCCGGCTCACCGCCGGCCCGGAACAGGTAGACCGCCAGGGTCGCCTGCACCACCGGGACGAACAACGCGATGGCGATCTCGAACGGGGAACGGCTGAGCTGCTTGACGTGCAGCAGCGCACCGACCGCGATCATCCGCGGGGTGCTCACGCCGGCACCGGCCCGGCCACCGGCGTCGGCTCCGCCGCCCGGTTGACGATCGCCACGTACGCGTCCTCCAGGGTGGGCTGCCGGGCGGTCACCCGGCCCAGCCGCACCCCGTCCAGCTCCCGCAGCACGTCGGCCTGCACGTCCACCCCCGCGTCGGACTGCACCCCGAGGACCTGCGCCGCCCCGTGCACCGCCAGGCTCACCTCGCGTACGCCCGGCCGGGCCCGGATGGCGGCCAACTGCCCGTCGGTCACCCCGTACGCCTGCACCTCCAGCACCCGCCGGCCGTCGGCGTGGTGGCGCAGCTCGGCGGGGGTGCCCAGGGCCTGGATCCGGCCGCCCGCGATCACCGCGATCCGACCGCACAACTCGTCGGCCTCGGCCATGTAGTGCGTGGTCAGCAGCACGGTGGTGCCGGTGGCGGCCAGGTCGGCGACGGTCTGCCGCAGCTCCCGGGCGGCCACTGGGTCGACCCCGATCGACGGCTCGTCGAGGAACAGCACCCGGGGCCGGTGCAGCAGCCCCCGGGCGATGTGCAGCCGCTGGCGCATCCCCCGGGAGTAGCCCTCGACCCGGTCGTCCTCCCGGCCGGTCAACCGGACCAGCTCGAACAGTTCGGCGATCCGACGCTTCTGCTCCCGGCCCGGTACGCCGTACAGCTCGGCGAAGTAGCGCAGGTTGTCCCGGGCGGAGAGCCGGTCGTAGAGCCCCCGGTCGCCACCGAAGACGTACCCGATGCGGCGGCGCACCTCCCGGGTCTGCCGGACCACGTCGAAGCCGCAGATCCTCCCCTCGCCGCCGGTCGGGATGAGCAGGGTGTTGAGCAGCTTGATGGTGGTGGTCTTGCCGGCGCCGTTCGGGCCGAGCAGGCCGAACAGTTCACCGTGGCCCACCGTGAGGTCGACCCCGGCGACGGCGTGCACCTCCCGACGCTGCGGTCGTAGCCATCCGGTCCGGCTGCGGTAGCTGCGGTGCAGCCCCACCGCCTCGATCGCGTGCTCACCCATGGCCGCGAATCTATGGGTCGGGCCGGCGACCCGCACACCCATTACTCGGCGGCGGCGACCCGGACAGGTCGAGTATCCTTACCGGCACAGGCGACGACCCGGCCATCACCGGTGAGCCTCCGGAAGAAAGGGCCCGACGGGCCCGACTAGAACCGGACGGGGCGGCCCGTCACAGCCGGCCAACGAGCGGGCGGTCGATCCTGACCGTCAAGCGGGGTGGTACCGCGGGCCCGGCCCGGGGCGTCGACCACGGCGTACCTGACCAGGCTCGTCCTCGCAGACCACGACTGAGTGAGCTGCCAGAGGAGAGCGACCCCCGATGGGCTATCCGCTGCACGACCCGACCGCCGCCGGCGTCCCGGCGAGCCCGGACCTGCCCGCGGTCGAACGCCGCGTCCTGGAGCACTGGACCGCCGACCACACCTTCGAGGCGTCGGTGACGGCCCGGCCGGCCGGCGACGACGGCAAGAACGAGTACGTCTTCTACGACGGCCCACCGTTCGCCAACGGCCTGCCGCACTACGGCCACCTGTTCACCGGGTACGTCAAGGACGTGGTGCCGCGCTACCAGACGATGCGCGGCCGGCACGTCGAGCGGCGCTTCGGCTGGGACTGCCACGGCCTGCCCGCCGAGGTGGTGGCCGAGAAGCAGCTCGGCATCACCAGCAAGGCGGAGATCCTCGACCTCGGGGTGGCCCGGTTCAACGACGCGTGCCGCTCCTCGGTGCTGGAGTTCACCCAGGACTGGGAGCGGTACATCAACCGGCAGGCCCGCTGGGTCGACTTCACCAACGACTACAAGACCCTCGACCTGGACTACATGGAAAGCGTCATGTGGGCCTTCCGGACCCTGCACGACAAGGGCCTGATCTACGAGGGCTTCCGGGTGCTGGCGTACTGCTGGCGGTGCGAGACGCCGCTGTCGAACACCGAGACCCGGATGGACGACGTCTACCGGGACCGGCACGACCCGACGCTGACCGTGTGGTTCGGGCTGACCCCTGACGAGCGGGCCCCGGAGCTGGTGCGCGGGCCGGTGAAGCTGGGCGTCTGGACCACCACCCCGTGGACCCTGCCGTCGAACCTCGCGCTGGCCGTCGGCCCCGACATCCGGTACGCGGTGCTCGACCGCGACGGGGAACGGTTCGTGGTCGGGGAGTCCCGGCTCGGGGCGTACGCCAAGGAGCTGGAGGGGTACGAGCAGGTCGGCTGGGTGACCGGCAAGGCTCTGGTCGGACGGCGCTACACCCCGCTCTACGACTTCCTCGTCGAGCAGGCCGGGGAGCACGCCTACCAGGTGCTCGGGGCGGAGTTCGTCACCACCGAGGACGGCACCGGGATCGTGCACCTCGCCCCGGCGTTCGGCGAGGACGACCAGAACGTCTGCAACGCCGCCGGCATCCCCACCGTCGTCACCGTCGACGACCACACCCGGTTCACCGCGCTGGTCCCGCCCTACCAGGGCGAGCAGGTCTTCGACGTCAACAAGCCGGTGATCCGGGAGCTGAAGGAGCGGGGGGTGGTGCTGCGGCAGGACACCTACACCCACTCGTACCCGCACTGCTGGCGCTGCGACACCCCGCTGGTCTACAAGGCGGTGTCGTCGTGGTTCGTCGCGGTGACGCAGTTCCGGGACCGGATGGTGGAGCTGAACCAGCAGATCAACTGGACGCCCGGCCACATCAAGGACGGCTCGTTCGGCAAGTGGCTGGCCAACGCCCGGGACTGGTCGATCAGCCGCAACCGGTTCTGGGGCTCGCCGATCCCGGTGTGGAAGTCCGACGACCCGACCTACCCCCGGGTCGACGTCTACGGTTCGCTGGCCGACATCGAACGGGACTTCGGGGTACGCCTGACCGACCTGCACCGGCCGGCCGTCGACGACCTGACCCGGCCCAACCCGGACGACCCGACGGGCCGCTCGACGATGCGTCGGGTGCCGGAGGTGCTGGACTGCTGGTTCGAGTCCGGCTCGATGCCGTTCGCCCAGGTGCACTACCCGTTCGAGAACGCGGACTGGTTCGAGCACCACTACCCGGGCGACTTCATCGTCGAGTACATCGGGCAGACCCGGGGCTGGTTCTACACCATGCACGTGCTGGCCACCGCGCTGTTCGACCGGCCGGCGTTCCGCAACTGCCTCAGCCACGGCATCCTGCTCGGCTCCGACGGGCGCAAGATGTCCAAGAGCCTGCGCAACTACCCGGACGTCTACCACGTCTTCGACGCGTACGGCTCGGACGCGATGCGCTGGATGCTGATGTCCTCGCCGGTGCTACGCGGCGGCGACATGGCGGTCACCGAACCGGCGATCCGCGACGCCGTCCGGCAGGTGCTGCTGCCGCTGTGGAACGTCTGGTACTTCTTCTCGCTCTACGCCAACGCCGCCGGGCACACCGCCCGGCGTCGGACCGACTCGACGCACCTGCTCGACCGGTACGTGCTGGCCAAGACCCGGGAACTGGTCGAGACGACCGGCGCGCAGATGGACGCGTACGACATCTCCGGGGCGTGCGGCACCGTCCGGTCCTACCTCGACGCGCTGACCAACTGGTATGTGCGGCGATCCCGGGACCGGTTCTGGTCGGGTGACGCCGACGCGTTCGACACCCTGTGGACGGTGCTGGAGACGCTCTGCCGGGTGGTGGCGCCGCTGGCCCCGCTGACCGCCGAGGAGATCTGGCGCGGGCTGACCGGCGAGCGGTCGGTGCACCTGACCGACTGGCCGTCGGCGCAGGACCTACCCGCCGACCACGACCTGGTCGCGGCGATGGACGCCACCCGGGACGTCTGCTCGGCGGCGCTGTCGCTGCGCAAGGCCAAGGGGCTGCGGGTCCGGCTGCCGCTGCCGAAGCTGACCGTGGCCTCCCCGGTCGCCGACCAGCTCCGGCCGTTCGCCGACCTGGTCGCCGACGAGGTCAACGTCAAGGAGGTGGCGTTCTCGGCGGAGGTCGCCAGCTACTGCCAGCAGGTGCTGACGGTGGTGCCCCGGGCGCTCGGCCCCCGCGTCGGCAAGCAGGTGCAGCAGGTGATCAGGGCGGTCAAGGCGGGGGAGTGGGAGCTGCACGACGGCGCCCCCGTCGCCGCCGGGGTCACCCTCGCCGAGGGTGAGTACGAGCTGCGCCTGGTCGCCGCCGACGCCGAGCACTCCGCGCCGCTGCCCGGTGGTGAGGGCGTGGTGGTGCTCGACACCGAGGTCACCCCGGAGTTGGCCGCCGAGGGGCTGGCCCGGGACGTGGTCCGGGTGGTGCAGCAGGCCCGCCGGGACGCCGACCTGGACATCTCCGACCGGATCGTGGTGTCGGTGTCGGCCTCCGAGCAGGTGCGGGCGGCGGTGTCGGCGTACACCGGGTTCGTGGCCCGGGAGGTGCTCGCCGACACGGTGGACTTCGCCGACGGCCTGGCCGGTTTCACCGGTGAGGTCGGCGACGGCGAGCGGGTGACGGTGACCGTCCGCCCGGTGTGAGGTCGTCGGTGGGTCCCGGCCCGACGGGCCGGGACCCACCCGACCACCCGCGCCATCCAGCAGGCGGACGCGCGTGCACCCGTTGGGTCGCGGGGGCGTCCGTCCGCTACCGTGACACCGCCTGTTCACCGTACGACCGCCGGAGGACCCGTGCCGCTGCTCTACACCATCGGCAAGCTCACCGTGGGACCCGCGATGCGGCTGGCCTTCCGCCCGGCCGTCGAGGGACTGGAGCACATTCCGGCGAGCGGTGGCGCGATCTTCGCGGGCAACCACCTCTCCGTCGCCGACGAGCTGCTGCTCGGCACCGTAGTCCCCCGGCACCTCGCCTTCTGGGCCAAGTCGGAGTACTTCACCGGCACCGGCCCGAAGGGCGCGCTGTCCAAGTTCGTGCTCACCGGCCTGGGGGCCATCCCGGTCGAGCGGGCCGGTGGCCGGGCCGCACTGTCCGCGTTCGACGCGGCCATCCCCGCGCTGCGCGGCGGTGACCTGGTCGCCGTCTATCCCGAGGGGACCCGGTCGCCCGACGGCCGGCTCTACCGGGGACGGACCGGCACCGCCCGGCTGGCCGTGGCGGCCGGGGTGCCGGTGATCCCGGTCGGGGTGACCGGCACCGACAAGGTCCAGCCGATCGGCACCCGCATCCCCCGCCCCGGCAAGGCGAAGATCGTCATCCGGTTCGGCAAGCCGCTGGACTTCACCGGCCGCGCCGACGACCGCACCTCGCTGCGGGAGATGACCGACGAGCTGATGGCCGAGATCCAGAAACTCACCGGTCAGGAGTACGTCCCCCGCTACGCCCCCCGCCGGGCCGAGCCCACCCCGGGCGAGACCCCGGCCTGACCGCCCCCGGTCTGCAAGGGTTCTGCGCACCCGACCCGAGCTGACCTCGCCGGGCCGGCGCGTGCTCAGCCCTGCTTGGGGGTGACGATCTGGGCGCGCATGGTGGCGAGCAGCCGGGCGCTGTCGTCCACCGAGAGCCGGGTGAAGACCCCGGTGGCGCTGCTGCCGTAGTCCACCGACGTGCAGACCACCACGGCGGTGCCGCTGGAGGAACCGGTCGCGCAGCGCTCGTACCGGCCCCGGACGCCGCTGTCCACCGGTTGGGGCGTGCCCAGCGTGAACGTGTCGGTCAGCCGCACCATCGTGTCGTCCGCCTCGGACTCCGGCCGGAACCGGAAACCGGTGTCGCCGAAGACGGTCACCCGCTTGCCGTCGGAGGTGCTGTACACCCCGGCGTAGACGTCCTCGGCCAGCAGGTTCGCCTTGCGTACCTCGGTCTTGAGCTTCTCGACCTCGCGGCCCGAATCCTCACGCAGGGTCAGGTCGGCCACCTGGGTCGGCAGGGCGGCGTCGGCCGGGTACTGCTGCCAGGCCGGCCTACCGAACCAGGCGGGGCAGCCACAGCAGCAGGCCAGGCTGAGCAGCAGCACCCAGGGCCAGCGCCGACGCTTGCGACGGACGTACCCCTTGGGAGGTCGGCCCGGGTTCGGCGGTGGGGCGGCCGGTTCCGGGCGGACCCGCCGCTGCTTCGGCGGCCGGGGTGGCGCGGGCGGCGGCGCAGGTGGCAGCGCCGGGCGGGCCGGCGGCGGGGACGCCGGCCGCGCGGCCGGCACCGGCGCGACCGGGTACGGCCGGGTCGGTGAGGGTGCGGCGGGGCCGGCCGACGACACCGACGGGTACGCCGGCGCCGGGGAGTTCGGCGGGGTCGGGGTGGGGGTGTGCTGGTGGGGCGGGGGCGGGGTCGGGGTGTGCTGGTGGGGCGGGGTCGGGTCGGCGGCCGGTGGGTAGGGGCGGGTCGGCGGCGACGGCGGGTAGGGCAGCGCGGCCAGCTCCGGGTGGTGCAGGTCCCAGCCGCCGGTGTCCACGCCCGCCCACGGGTCCACCGGGGCGCGGTGTTCGGGCAGCTCCGGCGGAAGGGGCGGCGGAGGCGGCGGCACCGGGGCGAACTCCACCGACTCACCCCAGCTGCGGCGGCGGGGCGGCGGCGCGGGTACGGCGGCGGAACCGCTCCAGCGGGGAGCCGCGGGCTGCTCCAGCGTCTGGTCGGGCCGCTGTTCGAGCCGGGTGGCGTCGGGCCGGTGCTCCACCCGGGTGGCGTCGGGGCGGGGAATGCCGGGGTGCTGCTCCACCCGGGTCGGGTCGGGTCGACCGGGCGGCGGCTCGGGTGTCGGCGGCTCGGGTGCCGTGCTCCGGGCCGGAACGGTGGCCGACCCGCGCGCCGGGGTGGTGGGGCCGGGTGCGACCCCCCGTGCCGGGCTTGCCGGCTCCACCGCCGTGCCGGGCACCGGCGGGCTGAACTGTCCGGCCGGGCCTGTCGGCTCCGGCGGGCTGGCCTGGTCGGTCGGGTCCGGCGCGGTGGCCGGCTCGTCCGGCTCGGGCGGGGTGGCCTGGCTGGCTGGCTCCGCCTGGTCGGTCGGCTCCGGCGGGGTGGCCGCGTCGGTCGGGTCCGGCGCGGTGGCCGGCTCGGCCGGGTCCGGCGCGGTGGCCGGCTCGGCCGGGTCTGGCGGGGTGGCCGGCTCGTCTGGGCCTGTCGGCGCGGCCGGGGTGGCCTGGCTGGCTGGCTCCGCCTGGTTGGTCGGCTCCGGCGGGGTGGAGTCGGCGGGCGGGGAAGACTCGCCGGCCGGGTGCGTGGGGTCGCCCTGCGTGACCTCAGCGGGCTCCTCGGCCGGCGCTGCGGTGTCGGCAGGGTCGCTGTCAGGCGGTACGGGGAGGTCGGCTGGCCCGGCGGAGACCACCGGATCCTGCTGCCGACCCGGGACCGGGTCGCCCCCCTCGGCCAGCCGGTCTGTTCCCGGCTGCGGCTGCGGCATCGCGGCAATCTCCTCTCGCACCGGTTGCGAGGTTAGTACCGGGGCGCCACCTCGACCAATCGGCGGTGCCGCGACCGTCCGCCCCGCGTCCGGGAATCCCCGGCCATGCCACCGGCCGTCCGTCCGCCCGCCGGGCACCGGACACCTGCGGGCCGTCGGGGCGGTGGGGGAGACCGGGGCGGTGGGGGAGACCGGCGGTGCGGCGTGCCGTCCGTGGGTGGACGCGTACCCTTGGGCTCCATGAGTGCTCCGTCCACGACCCCGCGCCCCGCCGCGGCCACGCCCGACGACGCGGCGGTCGCGTCGCCGCACCACGACACCACGCTGTCGGTGTGGCCCCGGCTGGAGGCGCTGCTGCCCCAGGTGACCAAGCCCATCCAGTACGTCGGTGGCGAGCTGGGCGCGGTGGTCAAGGACTGGGACGCGGCGACCGTCCGGTGGGCGCTGATGTATCCCGACGCGTACGAGGTGGGCCTGCCCAACCAGGGTGTGCAGATCCTCTACGAGGTGCTCAACGAGCTGCCCGACGTGCTGGCCGAGCGGACGTACGCGGTGTGGCCCGACCTGGAGGCGCTGATGCGCACCCACGGCGTGCCGCAGTTCACCGTCGACGCGCACCGCTCGGTGCGCCGCTTCGACGTGTTCGGGGTCTCGTTCTCCACCGAGCTGGGCTACACCAACCTGCTCACCGCGATCGACCTGGCCGGCATCCCGATGCTGGCGGCCGACCGCACCGGGGCCGACCCGGTGATCGTGGCCGGTGGGCACGCCGCGTTCAACCCGGAGCCGATCGCCGACTTCATCGACGCCGCCGTGCTCGGCGACGGCGAGGAGGCGGTCCTGGAGATCACCACGATCGTCCGGGAGTGGAAGGCGGAGGGTTCCCCGGGTGGCCGCGACGAGCTGCTGCTGCGGCTGGCCCGCACCGAGAGCGTCTACGTGCCGCGCTTCTACGACGTGGACTACCTGCCCGACGGTCGGATCCAGCGGGTGGTGCCCAACCGCCCGGACGTGCCGTTCCGGGTGCACAAGCGCACGACGATGGACCTGGACGCCTGGCCGTACCCGAAGAAGCCGCTCGTGCCGCTGGCCGAGACGGTGCACGAGCGGTACGCGGTGGAGATCTTCCGGGGCTGCACCCGGGGTTGCCGGTTCTGCCAGGCCGGCATGATCACCCGCCCGGTGCGGGAGCGGTCGATCACCACCGTGGGGCAGATGGTCCAGCAGGGGCTGGAGTTCTCCGGCTTCCACGAGGTGGGGCTGCTGTCGCTGTCGTCGGCCGACCACTCCGAGATCGGCGACATGTGCTCCGGCCTGGCCGAGCAGTACGCCGGCACCAACGTGTCGCTGTCCCTGCCGTCGACCCGGGTGGACGCGTTCAACATCGACCTGGCACAGGAGCTGTCCCGCAACGGCCGGCGGACCGGGCTGACCTTCGCCCCGGAGGGCGGGTCGGAGCGGATCCGCAAGGTCATCAACAAGATGGTGTCGAAGGACGACCTGATCCGCACGGTGGTCACCGCGTACACCAATGGTTGGCGGCAGGTGAAGCTCTACTTCATGTGCGGCCTGCCCACCGAGACCGACGCCGACGTCCTCGAGATCGCCGACATGGCGCACGAGGTGATCCGGGCCGGGCGGGCGGCCACCGGCTCCAAGGACATCCGCTGCACCGTCTCGATCGGCGGGTTCGTGCCCAAGCCGCACACCCCGTTCCAGTGGGCGTCGATGGAGCGGCCCGAGGTCATCGACGGCCGGCTCAAGCTGCTCAAGCAGGCCATCAACGCGGACCGGTCGCTCGGCCGGGCCATCGGTTTCCGCTACCACGACGGCGAGCCGTCGCTGATCGAGGGCCTGCTCAGCCGGGGTGACCGCCGGGTCGGTGCGGTGATCCACGAGGTGTGGCGCAACGGTGGCCGGTTCGACGGCTGGAGCGAGCACTTCTCGTACCGGCGTTGGGTGGACGCCGCCGCCGCGGTGCTCCCGGGCTTCGGCGTGGACCTGGACTGGTACACCACCCGGCAGCGCGACGAGCTGGAGGTGCTGCCCTGGGACCACCTCGACTCGGGCCTGGACAAGGACTGGCTGTGGCAGGACTGGCAGGACTCGCTGGGCGAGTACGAGCAGGACGACTGCCGGTGGACCCCGTGCTTCGACTGCGGCGTCTGCCCGTCGATGGACACCGAGATCCAGATCGGGCCCACCGGCCGTAAGCTCCTGCCGCTCACCCCGGTCACCGCGCTGAAGGTGCCCACCGGCGCCCAGCAGTGACCGCCGACGGGGCGGGGCCGGCGCGCTGTGGCGGGCCGCCCGTCCCGTTCCGACGATCGTGAAGCTATCGTCACCGGCAGTTCGCGCCCCGGGTCGACCCGGGGCGCGGCACCACCGGCCGGCGTCAGACCGAGGAGTACGACGATCAGCAGGAAACCACAGCCGGAGGGCGGGCAGGCGCCGGTCGTCCAGCGTGTCCGGATCCGGTACGCCAAGCGCGGGCCGTTGCGGTTCACCTCCCACCGGGACTTCGCCCGTGCCTTCGAGCGGGCCCTGCGCCGTGCCGCCGTGCCGGTGGCCTTCTCCCAGGGCTTCACCCCGCATCCGAAGATCTCCTACGCCAGCGCCGCCCCCACCGGCGTCGCCAGCGAGGCGGAGTACCTGGAGGTCGGCCTCCAGGCGACGGTCGACCCGGAGCAGCTGCGGCTGGCCCTCGACGCGGCGCTCTCACCGGGCCTCGACGTGCTGGAGGTGGTCGTCGCCGCCGGGGGGAGCCTGGCCGAGCGGATCGAGGCGTCGCACTGGCGCATCGAGCTGCCCGACGTCGACCCGGACGTGGCACGACGGGCGGTGGCCGCCTTCGTGGCCGCCGACGAGGTGCAGGTCGAGCGGATGACCAAGCAGGGCCGACGGACGTTCGACGCCCGTGGCGCGGTGACCCACATCGATGTGCTGCCGCCGGGGGAGACGCCTTCCGGGGCAGCGGACTCGTCATGTGCGATACTCGAACTGGTCGTACGGCAGGTCACCCCGTCCGTACGACCCGATGACGTCCTTTCCGGCCTCCGCGTGGTGGCCGCCCTGGAGCCGCCGGTCTCCCCGAGGGTGATCCGGCTGGCGCAGGGCGTGTTGACCGCGCAGGGTGCGATCGTGGATCCGTTGGACGCGGATCGCGACGGGGCAGCCATCGGAGAACACTGACCGTCGGTCAGCGTTCTGGCAGGCAGACTTCGGCGGTCGCGCACGTCGCGTGCCCGGCGGAAACACTTTTGCGGCGATCCTGCGTGGCAGCGCTCACCCGCGCCCGGGGCCGCCAGAACTGGAGAACGTCCATGCTCGAGAACGAGCCCGAGGGCGGCGAACGGACCGGTTCCCAGCCGGCCGGCGACACCGCCGACAGCACCGTCGACGGCGGCACGGGAGCCGCCGCCACGCCACCGGAGGGCGCTGCGGCGTCGCCGGACGGCGCGGCGGCCCCCCCGACCCGGCGGCGGACCACCCGACGGCGGGTCGCGCCGCTGAGCCAGCCGGAGTTGACCGGGGGAGCGCCCGCCGAGGCGTCCGCCACCGCCGCCTCGGCCACCGACGAGTCACAGCAGGCCGAGGTGATCGTCCCGGTCGCCGGTGAGTTGGACTCCGCGCCGAAGACCACCCGACGTCGCCGCAAGGCCACCCCGGCCAAGGCGGCCGAGGAGCCGGTGGTCGCCGACGGGGTGGAGGAGGGCAGCGCGGAACTCGTCCCGCCGGTGAAGGTGACCCGTACCCGGCGGAAGAAGGCCGTCGCCCCGGCGGCGACCGAGCCACCCGCCGAGACCCCGGCCGCGCCGCTGCCGGCCGCCGAGGCCCCTGCTGCTCCGGCGGCGGTGGCTCCGGTTTCCGCAGCTCAGGAGCCGGCCGTCGCGGCGGAGGAGCCCGCCGTGGAGGCGGCTGCCCCGACCGAGCCGACCGTCGCCGACGAGGCCGAGGAGCCCCTGGTCGGGGAGCCCGTCGCGGAGGAGCCCGCAGCCGACCGGCCCGCCTCCGGGTCGACGCCACCGGCCGCGGCCGGTAACCGGACCGGGGAGGTGCCGCCCGGGGTTGCCGTGCCGGCCGTCGACGAGGCGGTGGAGCCGGCCGAGCCGCAGCCGCGGACCCGTCGGCGACGGGCCGCGATCGCCGCGCCGACGGTCCTGTTCATGGCCCCGCAGCCGGAGGAGCTGCCCACCTTCCGGGTGGTCGAGCCCGGCCCGGTCGCCGAGACACCGGTCGAGGAGCCCGCCGAGGAGCCCGTCGAGACCGGGCGGCGGCGTCGCCGTGGCCGCCGGGAGACCGAGCTGGTCGAGGCCGTCGAGCCGGTCGAGCCCGTCGTGGAGGAGCCCACCGGCGAGGCCGAGGAGGGCGCCGAGGACGACGGTGACGACGAGGACGACGACGAGTCGGCCGCCGCGCGCCGCCGACGCCGCCGGGGTCGGCGGGGTCGGGGCCGGGGCAAGGGCGGCGCGGACGACGCCGACGAGGACGACACCGAGGAGCCGGCCCAGGCCGAGGCCGAGGGGGACGACACCGAGGACGAGGGCGACGGGGACGGGCTGACCCGTCGTCGGCGTCGGCGTCGCCGTCGGGGTGCCGGGGACGTCGAGGGTGGCGCCGACGACGGCGTACCCACGGTGGTCAAGATCCGGGAGCCCCGCAAGGCCGTCGACGAGGTGCAGGGCGTCTCCGGCTCGACCCGGCTGGAGGCCAAGCGCCAGCGTCGCCGGGACGGCCGGGAGCAGCGCCGGACCCGGCCGCCGATCCTGAGCGAGTCGGAGTTCCTGGCCCGCCGGGAGGCGGTCGACCGGGTGATGGCGGTCCGCCAGCGCGGCGACCGGACCCAGATCGTGGTCCTGGAGGACGGCGTCCTGGTCGAGCACTACGTCACCCGTAACTCGTCGGGCACCATGGCCGGCAACGTCTACCTGGGCAAGGTGCAGAACGTCCTGCCCAGCATGGAGGCGGCCTTCGTCGACGTCGGGCGGGGCCGCAACGCCGTCCTGTACGCCGGTGAGGTCAACTGGGACAGCAGCGGCCTGGAGGGGCGTTCGCGCTCGATCGAGCAGGCGCTGCGCTCCGGCGACTCGGTGCTGGTCCAGGTCACCAAGGACCCGATCGGCCACAAGGGTGCCCGGCTGACCAGCCACGTCGCGCTCTCCGGCCGGCACCTGGTCTACGTGCCCAACGGCAACGCCTCCGGGATCAGCCGCAAGCTGCCCGACAACGAGCGCAAGCGGCTGCGCGACGTGCTCAAGAAGCTGGTCCCCGACGGCGCGGGCGTGATCGTCCGGACCGCCGCCGAGGGGGCCAGCGAGGACGAGTTGGCCCGGGACGTCAAGCGGTTGCAGGCCCAGTGGGAGGACATCCAGGCCAAGGCGACCGGTGGCGGCGCTCCGGTGCTGCTCTACGAGGAGCCCGACCTGGTCATCCGGGTGGTCCGGGACCTGTTCAACGAGGACTTCCGCGAGCTGGTCATCGAGGGTGAGCAGTCGTACGGCATGGTCGAGTCGTACCTGTCGCACGTCTCGCCGGACCTGGTCGACCGGGTGCGCCGGTACGTCGGCACCGCCGACGTGTTCACCGAGTACCGCATCGACGAGCAGATCATCAAGGGGCTGGACCGCAAGGTCTTCCTGCCCTCCGGTGGTTCGCTGGTGATCGACCGTACCGAGGCGATGACCGTCATCGACGTCAACACCGGCAAGTACACCGGCTCCGGGGGCAACCTGGAGGAGACGGTCACCCGCAACAACCTGGAGGCGGCCGAGGAGATCGTCCGCCAGCTGCGGCTGCGCGACATCGGCGGCATCGTGGTGATCGACTTCATCGACATGGTGTTGGAGTCCAACCGGGAGCTGGTGCTGCGCCGGCTCACCGAGTGCCTGGGCCGGGACCGCACCAAGCACCAGGTGACCGAGATCACCTCGCTCGGCCTGGTGCAGATGACCCGTAAGCGGATCGGTGCCGGCCTGCTGGAGGCGTTCAGCGAGCCCTGCGAGTGCTGCAAGGGCCGGGGCCTGGTGATCCACACCGAGCCGGTGCCGGAGAAGCCGCGTGCCGTCAACGGCGGCGCGGGCGACCGGGTCAAGGCCGTCGCCTCGGCGGTCACCGCCCCGGCGGCCGAGCCGCCGGTCAGCGCGTCGTCGCGGCGGCGGGCCCGCAAGGCGGCCACGGCGGAGCGGACCGTGGTCGAGACCACCGACGCCACCGACGTCGAGGTCGCCGCCCCGGCGGTCGACGCCGGCTACGACGACACCATGGGCTACGACCTGTCCCGGTACGAGACGCAGACCCCGGCCGTGGCCGACGCCCAGACGGGCGAGTCGGCCCGGCTCGCGGGGGCGGACGACCCGGACGCGCTCGGCGAGGCCGACGGCGACGACGACGGCGGGGAGGCCGGCACGGGCCGGCGTCGTTCCCGCCGGGGCGGTGCCCGTCGCCGTACCCGACCGTGACGGGCTGACCCGCGCCTGGCAGCACCGGACCCCTTCCCCGGCACACCGCCGGTGGGAGGGGTCCTGCCGTGCCGGTGGCCGACGATACGATCGGGCACCCCGGCTAGGAGATGACATGCGCCGCCTGCCCGCCGCCATCGTGGTGGCCACCGTCCTGCTGACCGGCGTCGGGTGCTCCGGCGACCGGGCCGACCCGCCGACCACCTCCGGCCGGCCGTCCGGTGCCGTGACCCCCGCCACCGTGGTCCCGTCCGCCGTGGTGAGCGGTTCCCCGGCGGGTGGCAACGGGCCGCAGGTGTGCGCCGACGCGGAGGCCGCGTCGACCACTGCGGTGCGCACCTACGTCGAGGAACTGGGCAAGATGATCGCGGCGGTCGGCGCGAACGACAGCACGGCGGCGGACACCGCCCGCAAACGGGCGGAGACGGCGCTGACCACGTGGCGGACCGTGTTGCGACAGCAGTCCGGCCGGGCCACCGACCCCCAGTTGAAGGCCCTGCTCGCCGACCTGGCCACTGAGATCGGCCGGCTCGGCACCGACGTCGACTCGATCGACGAGACCGAGCTGGACCGGCTCCAGCAGCGGCTGGACCAGCTCTGCTCCCGCTGACGGCGGTCGGTGGCGATGTGGTCGGTCGACCCGCCCGGCTGCCGGGAGGGCCGCTCGACAGGGGGGGTCGGTTTGGGGCGCGGGTGGATGATGGCGTACTCTTTCCTGCGGCGCACTTTGGTGTGCCGAGTTCCCGCGTGCCCGCGCTGCCGGTGTCACAGCTACCCGGCGAGTTGCCATGGGAACGACCGCCAGCAGCCTCAACGACAGGGAGTCCGCCTCCGATGTACGCGATCGTCAAGACCGGCGGCAAGCAGTACAAGGTCGCCGAGGGCGACGTGATCGAGGTCGAGAAGCTCACCGGTGCCCCCGGTGACGCGGTGAAGCTCACCGCGGTGCTCCTCGTCGACGGTGACGACCTGGTGACCGACGCGGCGAAGCTTGCCAAGGTCGCGGTGTCCGGCGAGATCGCCGCGCACACCAAGGGCCCGAAGATCCGGATCCACAAGTTCAAGAACAAGACCGGCTACCACAAGCGCCAGGGTCACCGCCAGCCGCTGACCCAGGTCAAGGTGACCGGCATCTCCAGCGGGAAGTAGGTCGTCGGACAATGGCTCACAAAAAGGGTGCGTCCAGCTCGCGTAACGGTCGTGACTCCGCGGCCCAGCGACTCGGCGTGAAGCGCTTCGGTGGTCAGGTCGTCAGCGCGGGTGAGATCCTCATCCGTCAGCGTGGCACCAAGTTCCACCCCGGTGACCTGGTCGGCCGTGGTGGCGACGACACGCTCTTCGCGCTGTCCGCCGGCTCGGTCCTGTTCGGCACCAAGCGGGGTCGCAAGACCGTCAGCATCGTGCCGCAGTAGCTCGAAGGCGAAGCGGGCCGCGGACCTCGGGTCCCGGCCCGCTTCGCCGTTTCAGGTGGGGGATGCTCCCACCGCCGGGTGCCCGTCGCCGTCGCGCCGGGGCCCGGGGGGTGTTTTCAGGTGCGGGGCCGGACCCCGCTGGAAGGATTGGCGTCGTGACGACGTTCGTTGACCGGGTCGTCCTGCACATGCAGGCCGGCGACGGCGGGCACGGCTGTGTCTCCATCCACCGGGAGAAGTTCAAGCCCTTCGGCGGCCCGGACGGGGGCGACGGCGGGCACGGCGGCAGTGTCTCGCTGGTGGTCGACCCGCAGGTGACCACGCTGTTGGACTTCCACTTCCGCCCGCACATGAAGGCCGAGAACGGCAAGGGCGGCGCGGGTTCGAACCGGGACGGCGCCAAGGGCCACGACCTGCTGATCAAGGTGCCGAACGGCACGGTCGTGCAGACCCTCGACGGTACGGTGCTGGCCGACCTGGTCGGTGTGGGCACCACCTTCGAGGCGGCGCGCGGTGGGCGCGGCGGGCGGGGCAACGCCTCGCTGGCCAACGCCCGGCGCAAGGCGCCCGGCTTCGCCGAACTGGGCGAGCCCGGTGACCGGCTCGACGTGGTGCTCGAACTCAAGAGCGTCGCCGACGTCGGCCTGGTCGGTTTCCCGTCGGCGGGCAAGTCGTCGCTGATCTCGGTGATCTCCGCCGCCAAACCGAAGATCGCCGACTACCCGTTCACCACCCTGGTGCCCAACCTGGGCGTGGTCCGGGTGGACAACCACACCTTCACCGTCGCCGACGTGCCGGGTCTGATCCCGGGTGCGGCCACCGGCAAGGGGCTGGGCCTGGAGTTCCTGCGCCACGTCGAGCGGTGCGCCGTGCTGGTGCACGTGGTCGACACGGCGACCCTGGAGCCGGGCCGGGACCCGCTGGCCGACATCGACACCATCGAGGCGGAGCTGGCCGAGTACGGCGGGCTGGCCGACCGGCCCCGGCTGGTGGCGCTCAACAAGGTCGACGTGCCCGACGGGCAGGACCTCGCCGACATCGTCCGCCCCGACCTCGAGGCGCGTGGGTTCCAGGTGTTCGACGTCTCCGCGGCCACCCGGGAGGGGCTCAAGGAGCTGACGTACGCGATGGCGGAGCTGGTCGACCAGGCCCGCCGTGCCGCGCCGCCGGCCGAGCCGACCCGGGTCGTGATCCGCCCCAAGGCGGTCGACGACGCCGGCTTCACCATCGAGGCGGCGGCCGACGGGTCGTTCACCGTCCGGGGGGTCCGACCCGAGCGCTGGGTACGCCAGACGAACTTCGACAACGACGAGGCGGTCGGCTTCCTCGCCGACCGGCTGGCCCGGCTGGGGGTGGAGGAGAAGCTGGCCAGGGCCGGCGCGAGCCCCGGTGACCTGGTCCGGATCGGCGAGCGGGAGTTCGACTGGCAGCCGACCCTGTATGCCGGCGTCGACTTCGTCCCCGGCAACCGGGGCACCGACGTGCGGCTGGAGGAGAAGTCGTCGCGCCCTGCGGCGGCCGAGCGGCTGGCCGCCCGCAAGGCCCGCCGGCAGCGCCCCGAGGACGAGCTGGTCTCGGCCCCGCACGACCTGCCGGACGACGACGAGGAGTAGCCCCGTACCGGTCGGGCCCGGGTCGTTTTCCGGAAACCTCCGCGAAACGGACCCGGCCTAGCGTGGGGTGATGCTGATCGAGTCCCGTCCCGCCACCGACCCGGAGGTCGACGCGCTGGTCGCCGCCCAGCAGCGGGAGCTGCGCGAGGCCGACGGCGGGCTGGACGGGCAGGTCACGGTGGTGCACGACGGCATCCGCTACCTGGTGGTGGTGGACGGCGGCCGGGTGGTGGCCTGTGGTGGTGTCCAGTCCCTCGACGCCGACACCGGCGAGTTGAAGCGGATGTACGTCCGCCCGGGTTACCGGGGGCGGGGGATCGCCCGGCAGTTGCTCAGTGCGCTGGAGGAGTTGGCGTTCCAGCAGGGCCACTCGGTGCTCTGCCTGGAGACGGGCAGTTACCTGCCGGCTGCGATCGGCCTCTACACCTCCTGCGGTTACCGGCCGATCCCGGTCTACGGCGAGTACGTCGACAACCCGTACAGCGTGTGCTTCGCCAAGCGGCTGCCGGTGGCGGCCTGAGCGCGAGGGTCAGCCCCGGTCGGGTGGGACGTCCAGCCGACCGCCCGTGCCGGCGTCGTTGGACAGCAGCAGCCCGACGGCGAGCATGCCGAGGCCGAGCATGAGGTGCAGCCAGCTGTCCGCGTCGTTGAACGGCACGATGTTGGCCGGGGTGTCCCGGGTGACGGCGAAACCGTAGAGCCAGAGCGCCAGGTAGAGCACCCCGCCGACGGTGAGGTAGATCCGGGCCCCGCCGAGCCGGCGGGCCAGCACCAGGCCGACCAGGCCGAAGACGAGGTGCAGCAGGTTGTGCAGCACCGACACCTGGAACACCCCGAACAGTTCCGCGCCGGAGTGGTGGCCGGCGAAGGCCAGCTCCCCGTAGCCGGTGGTGACGCCGGGGACGAAGCCGAGGATGCCGAGCAGCAGGAAGACGGCCGCGACGATGGTGGCGACCAGCTGGACCCGGGGCTTCGGGGCGGCCGGGGCGGGCCGTCGCGTGGCGTGGGCCATCGCTGTCACCTCCAGGGGCCGACGGTCGGACGATCTCCATATTCTGGGCGGTGGGGCGGCCCTGGGCGGGGGAAACGACGAAAGGACCCCGACCACCTGCTGCGGCACCCGCCCGGTGGCGGGCCGGCCGGCTCCGGCGGCCGGACCCCATGGCCGGCCGGTCGGACCCGGTCAGCGGCCCGGGGTGGCCGGGTGAGTCCCGGTCAGCGGCCCGGGTGGTGGGTCAGGCCCGGTCAGCGGCCCCGGGTGGCGGGATCGGCGCGGATCCACCGGGTCAGGTCGCTGGGCTCCACCGGGGTCAGTTGGCGGCGCAGCGCCCGTACCGAGTGGGCCGGCAGCCGGACCCCGCCGCGACCCACCCCACGGGCCAGCGCGAGCCAGCCGCAGACCCCGCGTTCGAGCAGCCAGAACGGCGCGGCCAGCGCGGTGGTCGGGGGGAACACCGCCGATCCGCCGGCCCGCCGTCGGCCGGCCTCCGCCACCGCCACCGCAGTGGCCGCCGCTCCGGCCAGCAGACCCGGCCGGCGGGCCAGCACCGCGGCCAGCGCCCCGGGCAGCACCGCCAGCGCGACCAGCAGCCGCGCCGGCCGGGCCAGGTCGTCGTACGCCTGGCGGACCCGCTGCCTGCGGAAGTGCGCCACACCGGGCGGCAACCGTCGTACGTAGAGCCAGGCGGGGCTGGCCTCGGTCCCGCCGTACGCCCGGACGGTGCGGACCAGTTCCAGGTTCTCGAAGAGCACGTCCGGGTCGTAGCCGCCCATCGCCCGGAAGGTGCTGCGCCGCACCGCCAGGGTGCCCGGCCGGTCCGCGCCGAACGCCCGGTTGAGCAGGGTCCGACCGGTGTCCCACCAGGCGTGCCAGGGCAGCGGGTGGAAGTAGTGCTGCGGGCGGACCAGGTCGGCGGTGTCCAGCAACCGGTGCACCGCCCGCAGCCCCGCCTCGTCGTACCGGACGTCGTCGTCGGCGATCACCACGTGTTCGTGCCGCGCCGCCGCCACCCCGGTCAGCACCGCACGCACCGTGGCGTTGACGCCGTGCACCGTCGGATCGGGTGGCAGGTGGCGCAGCAGGCCGTGCCAGCGGGCGGCGTGCCGGGAGAAGACCTCCGGCGGTGAGCTGTCGACCACGGTCACGTCGACCAGCCGGCCCAGCGTGTGCAGGTAGCCGGTCAGCTCGTCCGGGCCGTCGTCGTCACCGTGGCACAGCGGCAGGACGTACTCGACGGGGAGCCGGGGTGGGCCGCCCGGCGTGGCGGTGCGGCGGGACCCGACCGGGACCGGCCGCGCGGCGGGGGCGCTCATCCGCCCGCCGCCCAGCGGCCCTGGAAGGTGCCGGTACGGCGGTGCCGGCCGGTGCGGCGGGCCCGGCGGGTGACGGTGGCGGGCAAGGGTCCTCCCGGTGACGGCGGTCCCCGGGCATCCCCCGCCCGCGCCGGGACAAACCGCGTGGCTCCCCGGTACGCCTCGGTTCACCCGCCGGTGTCCGGCGATCCCGCGCCCGGGCGGCTCAGTCGGCGCGCTGGACGCCGGTGAGCACGAAGCCGCTGGGGGGCAGGGTCGGGACCCGGGACAGGTCCAGGGCCAGGTCCTGTGGTGGCACCTGGTAGTCCATCGCCCCGGCCAGCAGACCGACCGCCTGTTTCATCAGCTCGATGGTGATCCACTCCCCGGCGCAGCGGTGGCCGCCCAGGTGGCTGCCTCCGCCCTGCGGCACGAAACCGTACGGGTCGTCGCGCCAGCCGGCGAACCGCTCCGGGCGGAACTGCTCCGGTTCGGGCCAGAGCCGGGGGTGGTGGTTGGTGCCGTACAGGTCGAGCAGCACCCGGCGGTCCTGGGGAAAGTGGTGTCCCTGCCACTCGAAGGAGTGCCGCACCCGGGCGAAGGCGACCGGGAAGAACGGGTAGTAGCGGCGTACCTCCTGGACGAACCACTCGGTCGGCTCGTCGCCGGTGCGGACCCGGTCCCGCCAGGCCGGGTGGTCGTGCAGGGCCAGGGCGGCGAAGACCACGTACCGGTCGACGGCCACGGTGGGGCGCAGCACGTTGATCAGTTCCACCGCGGCGACCCGGCGGGGCAGCAGCCGCCCCTGGGCGTCGCGGTGTTCGGCGATGACCGCCAGCGCGCTTCCCGCCGGCGCGGCCAGGGTGCCGATGCGTACCCGCTCCACCACGTCGGCGATCCAGCGTTCGGCGCGCAGGCGTCCGCGCAGCCCACGCCAGTGCCGGAGACCCAGCGCGGCCGGCCCGTCGATCATGGCCTGCATCTGGGCGTTGCGCCGGGCGACCTCGCTCTCCGGCAGCGGTACGCCCGCCCAGGCGCAGACGGCCCGCAGGAGCAGTGGGCCGATCTCGTCGCGCAGCACCACCGGGCCGGGTCCACCCCAGCTCGCCAGTCGGGTGCGCCACTGTTCGGCGAAGAGTTGGCCGAGCCGCGCGACGCCCGACGGGGTCATGATCGACATGAACATGGCCTTGCGGTCGGTGTGGGCCGCGCCGTCGAGGCCCTGCACCCCGCCCTGCCCGGTCAGCGTCCGCTGGCCCCGCTTGGGTGCCGCCCCGGCCCGCCGGAACCGCTCGGTGTCGTAGAACAGCTCCGCCGCGTCCCGCCCGCGTAGGAAGATCGTCGGTTCCAGCAGCAGCCGCGCGGTGAAGATGTCGGTGTCGTAGCGCTCGCACCGGGTGCTGATGAACCGGTAGCCCTCGCGGAAGAACGCCAGGGTGCTCTCCGGGCTGCGGTCGGCCGGGGTGGTGGCCATCGGGCTCTCCTGACGCGGTGACGGTGGGCGGACCCGGCTGGTCGGCCTTGGGTGTTCTACCCGGGTTTGGGGCATTGAATCCCCCGGCCGGCCCGACACCGCGGCGGGCCGGGTCGGCTGTGGGCCAGCAGCCGGGCGACCGCTGGCCCCTCCCGCGACGCCGGAAACCTGGTTGGCTCAGCGACAGGGCCACCACGGGTGGCCGGGCCGACGACGGGGGAGGACCGGATGCGGGAAAACACACCGCCGTACTGGCGGGAGCGGCGGCTGGTCGACCTGCCCGGTGGGCCCGGTGGGGTCCGCCCACCGGATCAGCCGCTGATCCGGCGTCCCCGTCGGCAACCCCGACACTTCGCCGTGCACCTGGGTTTCGTCGCCGACGGGCCGGAGCAGGCCCGGGAGCTGGCGGTGGCGTACGCGCAGGCACTGAGCCTGCTCCGCCCGGAGCTGGTGCTGGCCTCGGCCGCCCTGTCACCGGCCGGCTCCTGGCGGGCCGCGCAGCGGCTCTTCTGTCACGTCGTCGGCCCGGACGGCGAGCGTTGCGTCGACGTCGCCGGCCACCCGGGGTTCCATTACGCACCCGGTCCGGGCGGGCTCGGCTGGGGCGAGGGGGACGGGTGAGTCGGGGGCCCGACACCGGTCGACCGGCCGGCCGCCCGATGGCCAGCCGGACGCCCGCCGGGCCGGTGCCCCCGGGGATAGGGTGTCTCGCCACCTACCGCCCGGGGGTCGGTGTCCGGCGCTCAGTCGAGGTCGAACTCGCCGTCCTGCGCGCCTGCGACGAACGCGTCCCACTCGGCCTGGGTGAAGACCAGGACCGGGCCGTCCGGCTCGGCCGAGTTGCGCATCCCGATCAGGTCGTCCACGAAGGCCACCTCGACCGCGCTGTCGGAGGTGTCTCCCTCGGCTCGCTGCCAGACCGCCCGGGACAGGTCGAAGTCGCCCTTGGGGTGCTGACCCATTGTTGATCCTCCATTGCCGCGCGTATCGGGAAGCCCGGCCGGCTCCCCGTCGGGCAGGATAAGCGGATGCCGAGCCTGACCCGTGTAGAGGCGACCGCGCGTCGCGCACTGATCGATGTCGAGTCCTATCAGGTGGACCTCGATCTGACCGGTAGCGAGGAGCGCTTCCGGTCGACGACCACCATCCGGTTCCGGGCAACCGCCGGTGCCGAGACCTTCGTCGAGGTCAAGCCCGCGACCCTGGAGACGGTCCGGCTCAACGACCGGGAGCTGGACCCGGGAGCGCTCACCGACGGCCGGTTCCCCCTCAGCGGACTGGCGGCGGAGAACACCCTCACGGTCACCGCCGAGATGGCCTACTCCAACACCGGTGAGGGGATGCACCGGTTCGTCGACCCGGCCGACGGGGCGACGTACCTCTATGCGATGTCGTTCCTGGACGAGGCGCCGCGCATCTTCGCCGCCTTCGACCAGCCCGACCTCAAGGCCCCGGTGACCCTCGCGGTGACCGCCCCGCCAGAGTGGACGGTGGCCGCCAACGGCCCGCTCGCCGCCAACCCGGCCCCGGGCCGCTGGGAGTTCGCCCCCACCGCGCCGCTGGCCAGCTACTTCGTCACGCTGATCGCCGGCCCCTGGCACGTCCGGCGGGACGACCACGACGGCATCCCGCTCGGCGTCTACTGCCGGCAGTCGTTGGCCACCCACCTCGACGCCGACCTCGACGAGATCCTCACCGTCACCAAGCAGTGCCTGGACCGCTTCCACCAGCTCTTCGCCGAGCCCTACCCGTTCGTCAAGTACGACCAGGCGTTCGTGCCGGAGTTCAACGCCGGGGCGATGGAGAACCCGGGCCTGGTCACCATCCGCGACGACGACGTCTTCCGCTCGGCGGTCACCGACAGCGAGCGGGAGCAGCGGGCCACCACCATCGCCCACGAGATGGCCCACATGTGGTTCGGTGACCTGGTCACCATGCGCTGGTGGGACGACCTGTGGCTCAACGAGTCCTTCGCCGAGTACCTGGGCAACCGGGTCACCGCCGAGGCGACCCGGTTCGACCGGGCCTGGACGACCTTCGCGATCCGCCGCAAGGCCTGGGGGTACGCCGCCGACCAGCGCCCGTCCACCCATCCGGTCGCTCCGGACGAGGTCGCCGACGCCGCCCAGGGCCTGCTCAACTTCGACGGCATCTCGTACGCCAAGGGCGCCAGCGTGCTCCGCCAGCTCGTCGCCTGGCTCGGCGACGACGCCTTCCTGGCCGGGCTCAACCGGCACTTCGCCGCCCACCGCTTCGGCAACGCCACCCTGGCCGACCTGCTCGCCAACCTCAGCGCCGCCAGCGGGCGGGACCTCACCGACTGGGCCGACCGGTGGCTGCGTCAACCGCAGGTCAACACGCTGCGGACGGAGACCTCGGTGGACGCCGACGGCCGGTGGTCCTCGGTGGCGGTGGTGCAGACCGCGCCGCAGGAGTACCCGGTGCTGCGCCCGCACCGGATCGCCGTCGGCCGGTACACCCCCGACGGCGCGGCCGAACGGATCGAGGTCGACCTCGACCCGGCCGCCGACCGGGGGCGCACCGAGCTTCCCGAGCTGACCGGTCGGGTCGCCGAGGGCCTGCTCCTGCCCAACGACGGTGACCTCACCTTCGCCAAGATCCGGCTCGACCCGGCGTCGGCGGACGCGGTCGGCACCGTGCTGCCCACGCTCACCGACCCGCTGGCCCGCGCCCTGCTCTGGGAGGAGTCGTTGGACGCGGCGACCGACGGCGAGCGGCCGGTGTCGGCGGTGGTGTCGTTGCTGACGGTGGCCCTGCCCGCCGAGACCGAGGTGGCCGTCGCCGAGAGCGTGCTCGCCCGCAGTCGCAACCTGGTCGACCGCTACCTCGACCCGCTCGCCCGCGACGCCGCCCTGCTGCGGACGGCCGAGGCCTGCGCCGCGCTGCTCGACACCGCCCCGGCCGGCGGTTCGCTGCAACTGGCCGCCGCCCGGGGGCTGCTCTCCACCACCGCCGACGCGGACCTGCTGGCCGGGTGGCTGGCGGGCCGGGAGGTGCCGGCCGGGCTGGCCGTCGACGCCGAGCTGCGCTGGGCGCTGCTGCACCGGCTGGTGGTGCTGGGTGCGGCCGGTGAGCCCGAGATCGCCGCCGAGGCGTCGGCCGACCGCAGCGCCACCGGTGCCGAGCGGGCGGCCCGGTGCCGGGCGGCCCGGCCCGAGGTGGCCGCGAAGGACGCCGCCTGGGAGATCATCACCCGGGACACCAGCTGCTCCAACCGGCTCGTCGAGGCGGCGGCCGAAGGGTTCTGGCAACCCGAGCAGGCCGAGCTGACCGGCACGTACGTCGACCGGTACTTCACCGAGATGCCGGCGGCGGCGCGACGGCGTACCGCCTGGGTGGCCGAACGGGTCGCCCGGCTGGCCTTCCCCCGGTACGCCGTGGCCCAGCCCACCCTGGACTCGGCCGCGGCCCTGCTCAGCCGGGACGACCTCACCCCCGGGCTGCGCCGCAGCGTCGTCGACGCCGCCGACGACCTGCGTCGGGCGCTGGTCGCCCGGACGGCGGTCGCCGCTGCCGCCGCCTGACGGGGCCGGTGGGGATGCCCGGCATCCCCACCGGCCGCTCAGGCGGGGTGGGCCGGGCCTACGATCATCGGGTGGAGGACGACATCCGGCGGATCGGCATCATGGGCGGCACCTTCGACCCGATCCATCACGGCCACCTCGTGGCGGCTAGCGAGGTGGCGGACCGGTTCGGCCTGGACGAGGTGGTCTTCGTGCCGACCGGCCAGCCGTGGCAGAAGGCGGACACCCCGGTCAGCCCGGCCGAGGACCGTTACCTGATGACGGTCATCGCCACCGCCTCCAACCCGCGTTTCCAGGTCAGTCGGGTCGACATCGACCGTGGTGGCCCCACCTACACCGTCGACACCCTGCGTGACCTGCACCACGAGTACGGCCCGAAGGCGCAGCTGCACTTCATCACCGGCGCGGACGCGCTGGAGCGGATCCTGTCCTGGAAAGACCTGGACGAGATCTTCGCGTTGGCCCACTTCATCGGCGTCACCCGGCCCGGGTTCGCGTTGACCGACGAGCACCTGCCCGCCGACACGGTCAGCCTGGTGCAGGTGCCCGCGATGGCGATCTCGTCGACCGACTGCCGCGACCGGGTCGGTCGGGGGGAACCGGTCTGGTATCTGGTGCCCGACGGTGTGGTGCAGTACATCGCGAAACGACGGCTCTACCAGCAGTGATTCCGCCCGGTAACCGCCAGTTCATCCCGGTAACCGGCCAGAACTGACAAGTCGTCTCCGCGTCGGGTGTGAGACGCTTGACGGGTCGCACGGTTGATCGAAGGAGAACGGTGACAGTTTCCGAACGCGCTCACGAGCTGGCGATGGCCGCCGCCCAGGCTGCGGCCGACAAAAAGGCGCAGGACATCGTCATCATCGACGTGGGTGACCAGCTCGCCATCACCGACGCGTTCCTGGTGGCCTCGGCGCCCAACGAGCGCCAGGTGATGGCCATCGTCGACGCCATCGAGGAGCGGTTGCTGGAGCTGCCCGAGAAGGCCAAGCCGCTCCGCCGCGAGGGCGAGCGCGGTGGCCGCTGGGTGCTGCTCGACTACGTCGACATGGTGGTCCACGTCCAGCACACCGAGGAGCGCGAGTTCTACGCCCTCGACCGGCTCTGGAAGGACTGCCCGCAGCTCCCGTTCGTCGACCGCGACCTGGTCGACGCCGACGCCACGGGTGCCGCCGCCGAATGACCCGCCTGATCATCTGGCGGCACGGCAACACCGACTGGAATGCTGCCGGCCGGGTCCAGGGGCAGACCGACGTACCCCTCAACGACCTCGGCCGGGAGCAGGCCCGTAGCGCCGCGCCGCTGCTCGCGGCGCTGCGCCCGGACGTCGTCGTCGCCTCCGACCTGTGCCGCGCCGCCGACACCGCCGCCGCGCTCGCCCAGCTCACCGGCCATCCGGTCCGCCCCGACGCGAGGCTGCGGGAACGCCACTTCGGCCACTGGCAGGGCCTCGCCCTGACCGACGCGGCCGAACGGTTCCCCACCGAGTACGCCCGCTGGCGGGCCGGCGACCCGGACCCGGGCGCGGGCATCGAACCCCTCGACGACCTCGGCAAGCGCGTCGGTACGGCGCTGCTGGCCGCCGTCGAGCTGGCCGACGGTGGCACGGTCGTGGTCGCCACCCACGGCGGCGCGGCCCGGCAGGGCGTCGGTCACCTGCTCGGCTGGGACCATGACGTGCTGCGCAGCGTCGGCGCACTGGCCAACTGCCACTGGACCGAGCTGCGTCGCAACGACGTCCGGGGCTGGCACCTGCGCGCCCACAACGTCGGCCCGCCGGCCCGGCCGGCGTCGTCCGAGCCGGTCTGAGCCGGCCGGCGCGGGCGACCCGCCCCGGCATCGGCTAGCGTGCCGGTCATGTCCGTCGCGGTCGTCACCGACTCCACCGCCTACCTGCCCCCCGAGCCGGTGCGGGCGCACCGGTTGACCGTGGTGCCGTTGACCGTCGTGCTCAACGGAGCGGAGGGGCTGGAGGGGGTGGAGACCTTCCCCGCCGACGCCACCCGGGCACTCGGCGGCCGGCGGGTCTCGGTGAGCACGTCCCGACCGTCGCCGGCCCAGTTCGTCACGACGTACCGGCGGTTGCTGGCCGACGGTGCGGACGGGGTGGTGTCGGTGCACCTGTCGGCGGAGCTGTCCGGCACGGTGGCGGCGGCCCGGCTCGCCGCCGCCGAGGTCGGTGACCGCGTCGAGGTCGTCGACAGCCGGTCCGCCGGGATGGGGCTCGGCTTCCCGGTGCTCGCCGCCGCCACGGCCGCCGAGACCGGTGCCGACCTGGCCGGGGTACGCGCCGCAGCGCTGGCCGCCGTCGACCGGACGACCATCTTCTTCTATGTCGACACGCTGGAGTTCCTGCGCCGGGGCGGCCGGATCAACGCGGCCGAGGCCCTGCTCGGCACCGCCCTGTCAGTCAAACCGATCATGCACATGCCCGACGGCGCGATCGTGGTACGCGACAAGGTGCGTACCGCCAGCCGGGGAGTGGCCCGCCTGATCGACCTGGCCGTCGAGGCAGCCGGCGACGCCGACGTGGACCTCGGGGTGCACCACCTCGCCGCCCCGCAACGCGCCCAGCAGTTGGTCGAGGCGCTCACCGCCCGACTCGGCGACCGCCTGCACGACACCTACGCCTCCGAGGCGGGTGCGGTGGTCGCCGCCCACGCCGGACCGGGACTGGCCAGTGTCGTGGTCCACCGCCGGCCGGCCTGACGCGGGGTGGGTGAGCGGCACCGATGGCCGGCACCCGCCCGTACCGCGCGCGGAGCGGGTCGTTTCGTGCCGGCGTCAGGCGCGCTTGGCGAACCCGACGAACGACCGCCAGGTCGTCGGATCGAAGGCCAGCACCGGGCCGGACGGGTCCTTGCTGTCGCGCACGGCCACGACACCGGGCAGGTTGTCCGCCACCTCGACGCAGTCGCCGCCGCCGGTCCCGCTGCGGGTGGACTTCTTCCAGTTGGCGCTACTGAGGTCCATTATGCCTCTCAACTTCCTTTACCAGGTCGATGGACTGCTGGCGGGGGAGCGCTTCGTTGCGAATGCTCTCCCACCTTGCTAGAAGCGTAGCCAGATCATCCTGCCCATCGATGACAGCCCCGCCAAGCTGGTTCTCCAGATGACCCACCCATCCACCGTCAGCCCCCATGGCCAACGCTAGCGGCCCGGATAACCCAACGTGTAAGCCGGCACTCGTCGGGATGATCAGAATGTGCACATGCGGCAGTTCGGCCACCTTTGACAGGTGCGCGAGCTGTTCCCTGGTGACCGGGTCGTGGTGGCGTAGGGCGGCCTCGTCGATGACCGCGACAACCTGCGGCGGGTTCTCCCTGGTGAGAATCACCTGACGCTCCAGGCGGTTCTGCGCCTGACGTTCGACCTCATCCTCCGACCGCAGGTCGTCGAAGCGAAACACCCGCCGGGCATAGGCCGAGGTCTGGAGCAGGCCAGGGACGAGGGTCGGGTTGTAGTACCTGAGTTGTTGAGCGTTGCGTTCGGCCTCCAGCCACGGCATGAACCAGGACGCCTGTCCGTCCCGCTCGGCCATCGTCAACAGGGCCAGGAGTAGGCCCCCCGTCTTGAGGACGTCGTCGGCACGCCCGAGGAACTGCCGATCAAGGGGGCGCTGACCCAGCTCGATCGCCGACACCATCGACGCCGAGTAGTGGACTATCTTGCCGAATTCTTCCTGGCTGAACCCTGCGCTGGCGCGCATCCGACGGAGTTGGGCCCGGATGAGTTCCGCCGTGCTTTCCTCCACAGTTCCTCCACAATCTTGCCGTGAATTCCGACCGCTATCCCTACCCGCCACCTCGGTTGCGCATCTGCGCCGAGGAAGCCGTCTATGGCTTCCGAGAGTAGTGGTGTCCTCACCAGACTGTCATTCAGGTGGGTCGGCTCCGACAGGACAGCGTTGGGGCCGGCTTCGCGGTGGGGCCGCTCCCGTCCAGGGGGGACGGGAGCGGCCCCCTTCCAGTCTCACGGGAGGTCGAGATGATCCGCACGATCAGGCGGTGGAGGGCCAGGAGGCGCGCGAACGGGGGCCGCCGGTGACCGGCGAGCCCGACCTCGACGGTGTCGTCACCTTCGAGGTGCACCTGGGCTGCCACCCGACGTGGATCTGCGAAGCGTGCGCCGAGCCCTGGCCGTGCTCCACCTTCCGGGCGATCCCGACCGACGACGTCACGGACCGCCTGCTGCCGGTCATGTCCTTCATGCTGCGTACCGCGATCAGGGACCGGCGGGAGCAGGCGCAGGGGCCGGAGCCGCACGAGATCGCCCGGCGGTTCCTGTGGTTCCTGGGCCTGACCGACGACGAGGCGCGGGCCAGCGCCGCGACGGTGCGGTGATGCCGGTGGTCCGTCCGCCCGTACCGCACGTCGCCATGCGCCCGCTGTGGCGCTGCCGCAACTGCGGCAGGGAGTGGCCGTGCCAGCCGGCCAAGCTCGCGCTCCTCGTCGAGTACCGGGGGAACCGGACCGCCCTGCTCGTCTACCTCGGCACCCTGATGCAGGAGGCGGCGAGCCAACTCACCCAGCTCAACCCCGACCGGCACGCGGACCTGGCGGACCGCTTCGTCGCCTGGGCGCGGGCCCGAGGATGAGGGCCGGTGTACGTACGGGCCGACCAGTCCTGCCTGCCCGTGCCATAGCAGATCCCGGCCATGGTCAGGTGGTTGTCCACAGCCCCGGTCGTCGTCCACAGCCGACCTCCGTCGGGCTGAGCGGGTGCCGTCCGTCGGCCTAACCTCGCGCCGTGTCGGAGGATGAGGAAACCATGGTGCGGCGACGGCTGTACCGGCTGACCGACGGGGTGTCGACGGTGCGGGCGGCGGGGCCGCCGGAGCCGCCACCCCGCGCGTACCGTCCGGCGGTCGGGCTTCGCGTACCGTCCGGCGACGGCGCGGGTGGGGTGCCGGCCGGGCGGCCCGGCCCAGCCGGCGGCTCCAGCTCCCGCCGGGCCGCCTCACCGGAGGTCGGTGGTCTCCCCGTCGGCGGTTCACCCGGGGTGGGCGCGCGCGTCGTCGACCTTCCCGCCGCCGACCGGTCGCGTCAGGCAGACCTGGACGATCCGGCCCCGGGTGGTGGGGCGTCCCGCCGCGAGACACTCGACCCCGACCGGCTGCCCCGCCGCGAGGCACTCGACCCCGACCGGCTGCCCCGCCGCGAGGCACTCGACCCCGACCGGCTGCCCCGCCGCGAGGCACTCGACCCCGACCGGCTGCCCCGCCGCG
>NZ_JBEZEK010000028.1:42016-74754 GCF_040648835.1 Micromonospora sp. NPDC049081
GCGAGGCACTCGACCCCGACCGGCTGCCCCGCGCCGACGGTGACGACCCGGCGTCGGTCGGTCGGCTGCCCGGCCCCGGTGTCTTCGACCCCGGCCGGCGCGGTGTCCGGGCGTTGGCTGCCGTGGCGGTGGTCGTGGTGCTCGGTGCCGGGTTCTGGGCCTGGCGGTCGCGCCCCGAGGCGGAACCGGTCCCGACGGCGACGGCGGTGGCCGGGCCGGAGTCCTCCGCCGGGTCCGCGTCGGGCCCGGCCCCGAAGCCGACAGGTGAGCTGGTGGTGGCGGTGGCCGGCAAGGTACGCCGCCCCGGGCTCGTCCGGGTGCCGGCCGGGGCGCGGGTCGCCGACGCGGTCGAGGCGGCCGGCGGTGCCCTGCCCGGCATCGACGTGGCGTTGCTCAATCCGGCGCGGAAGGTGGCCGACGGGGAGCTGATTCTGGTCGGCGTGACCGCCCCGCCCGGCGCGACCGGGCCGGACGCCGCTGCGGCCGGCCCAGCCGCGCCGGGCGGGGGTGTGCCGGGTGGCCGGGTCAACCTCAACACCGCCACGTTGGCGCAGCTCGACGCGTTGCCCGGGGTCGGTCCGGTGCTCGCCCAACGCATCCTCACCCACCGCGACCAGCAGGGCGGCTTCCGCAGCGTGGGCGACCTGCGTCAGGTCGACGGCATCGGCGACGCCCGGTACGAGCAGCTCAAGGACCTGGTGACGGTGTGACCGGGAGCCCCGACCCGCTCCTGGACCGGAACGCGGTCCTCGTTGACGGGGTCACCAGCGATCGGGTTCCCGACCTGCGACTGGCGGGGCTGGCGGTGGCGGCCTGGCTGGCGGCGCTGACCTGCCTGCACCTCACCACCCGCACGGCGGTCCTGCTCGCCGCATCCGCCGCCGTCCTCGCCGCGCTGCTCGCCGGGCACCTGTGCGGCGTGCTGGGCACCCCGGCCACCCCGGTCCGCCGGTACGGCTGGATCGCCGTCGCCGTGTTGCTCGGCGTGGTCTGTGGCAGCACCGCCACCGGAGCCCGCCTGCACGTGCGGGACGCCGCCCCGGTGCGTGCCCTGGTCGACGACCGGACCCGGGTCACCGCCGACCTGGTGCTCCGCGACGATCCCCGCCCGGTACGCGGCGCACCCGGCCGCCCGGCGACCCTGCTCGTCACGGCGGAACTGGCCACGCTCACCGACCCCGAGGGGCACCGCCTGCGGGCCCCGGTACGCGTGCTCGTGCTCGCCACCGACCCGACCTGGCGTGGTCTGCTGCCCGGACAGCGACTGACCGCCCAGGGTCGGCTGGCCGCACCCCGGGGCGGTGATCTCACCGCTGCCGTGCTGAGCGTGCCCGGTCCACCGGTGCCGCACGGGCCACCGCCGTGGCTCCAGCGTGCCGCCGGCACCCTGCGGGCCGGTCTGCACCGGGCCTGCGCCCCGCTCCCGCCCGACCAGGGTGGTCTGCTGCCCGGCCTGGTCGTCGGGGACACCAGCCGGTTGCCGGCCACCGTGGAGGAGGACTTCCGGGCCACCGGGATGACCCACCTCAACGCGGTGTCCGGGTCGAACGTGGCGATCGTGGTCGGCGCGGTGCTGCTGCTGGCCCGCTGGGTCCGGGCCGGTCCCCGGCTGGCGGTGATCCTCTGTGGGCTCGCCCTGCTCGGTTTCGTCGTCCTGGTCCGCCCCTCGCCCAGCGTGGTCCGGGCGGCCACCATGGGGGCGATCGGGCTGGCCGCGTTGGCTGCCGGGCGTCCCCGGGCGACCCTGCCGGCGTTGGCCGCGGCGGTGGCCGTGCTGGTGCTGGTCGACCCGGAGCTGGCCGGTGACGCCGGTTTCGCGCTGTCCGTCCTGGCCACGGGTGGGCTGCTGCTGCTCGCCCCGGGCTGGCGGGACGGGCTGCGTCGCCGGGGCGTACCGGCGGGGTTGGCGGAGGCGCTCGCCGTTCCGGCGGCGGCCCAGCTCGCCTGTGGGCCGGTGGTGGCGGGCATCTCCGGCACGGTGAGCCTGGTGGCCGTACCGGCGAACCTGCTCGTGGTGCCGGCGATCGCCCCGGCCACGGTGCTGGGGGTGGCAGCGGCGGTCGTCTCCCCGGTGTGGCCGGCCGGCGCGGAGTTCACCGCCTGGTTGGCGAGCTGGCCGGCCTGGTGGCTGGTCACCGTGGCCCGGGTCGGGGCCCGTCTGCCGGCCGGCACCCTGCCCTGGCCGGGCGGGCTGCCGGGCGCTTTGCTGCTGGCCGGGCTGACCCTGGGGTTGTTGCTGGCCGTCCGCCGCCCGTTGGTCCGCCGGCTGGTGGCGGTCGGCGCGGTGGCGGTGGTGCTGGGCACCCTGCCGGTCCGGCTGATCGCCGGCGGGTGGCCGCCGCCCGGATGGGTGGTGGTGGCCTGCGCCGTCGGCCAGGGAGATGCCCTCGTGCTGCCGGTGACGGCCGGCCGGGCGGTGGTGGTGGACGCCGGCCCGGAGCCGTCGGCGGTGGACGGCTGCCTGCGCCGGCTCGGCATCCGGGAGGTGTCGCTGCTGGTGGTCAGCCACTTCCACGCCGACCATGTCGGGGGTGTGGCCGGGGTGTCCCGGGGCCGACGGGTGGCCATGGTGGTCGCCCCGGCGTTGGCCGAGCCGGCGGCGGGACGGGAGTCGGTGACGCTCGCGGCCGGTGCCGCGCGGCAGGTGGTGCCGGCGGCGGGCTGGTCGTACCGGTCGGGTGGGGTGGAGTTGGTCGCGCTCGGTCCGCCCTATCCGATGCGGGGCACCCGGTCCGACCCGAACAACAACTCCCTCGTCCTGCGGGCCACCGTGGCCGGTGTCCGCATCGTGCTGCCCGGGGACGCGGAGACGGAGGAGCAGCGGGCACTGCTGGACCGGACCCCGGCGCAGACGTTGCGGGCCGAGGTGCTCAAGGTGGCCCACCACGGCAGCGCATACCAGGAGCCGGCCTTCCTCGACGCGGTCCGGCCGGTGGTCGCGTTGGTGCCGGTGGGAGCCGACAACGACTACGGCCATCCGAGTCCGGTGATCCTGGACCGGCTCACCCGAGCCGGTGCCCGGGTGCTGCGTACCGACACCGACGGGGACGTGGCGGTGGTGCTGCGGTCCGGCCGGCTGGCAGTGGTCGGCCGGGGCCTGCCCCCGGGTCGCCGCTGACCCGGGTGGGACGAAACGGTGCTTCCGGGCCTGCCCCGGCTGGTGGGGTGGCGGCTGGCCAGCCCGGGGCAGGCCGGACGAAGGTGAAGGGAAATCCGGAATCAGAGCCATATTGCGCCCAATGCCCGACAATCGAGGTAAATGTCTATATTTGCGCTGAGTGCGGGGTGGGCCGTCGCAGCCGTCGATGAGCAGGCACGATCAGCCGCCGAGCCGTGCCAAGATGAGCGACGTGACCGGCGTCGACCTTGCTCCTATTCTGCTCGTCCTCGGCGACGAGGAGCTGCTCGCCACGCGCGCGGTGAGCGAAGCCGTGGCGAAGGCCCGTAGCGTCGACCCCGAGGTCGACGTCCGGGAATACCAGGCCGGGGCGTTGGCCGTCGGCGAGATCGCCGAGATGCTCAGCCCGTCGTTGTTCGGCGGGCGGCGGGTGCTGGTGCTGCGGTCCGCCCAGGATGCCCGAAAGGACCTGGTCACCGCCCTGCTCGGCTACGCGAAGAACCCCGACCCGGACGTCCAGCTGGTGGCGCTGCACCTGGGCGGGGGCAAAGGCAAGGCGTTCGCCGACGGGCTACGCGCTGCCGGGGCGACGGTCATCGCGGCGGCGAAGCTGAAGGGGCACCGCGAGCGGGTGGCTTTCGTCCGCGACGAGATCCGCCGGGGCGGTGGCAGATGCACCGACGACGCGGCCGACGCGTTGATCGCCGCCGTCGGCACCGACCTGCGGGAGCTGGCCGCCGCCTGCTCCCAGCTGATCGCCGACACCGACGGGCGGATCGGCGCGGACACGGTGTCCCGCTACTACCGGGGTCGGGTCGAGGTGAGCGGCTTCACCGTCGCCGACGCCACCATGATCGGCGACGTCCCCGCCGCGCTGGAGGCGTTGCGCTGGGCGCTGCACGTCGGGGTCGACCCGGTGCCGATCGCCGACGCCCTCGCCGACGGGGTCCGGACGGTGGCCCGGGTCGCAGCCGCCGGCCGGGGTGATCCGTATCAGTTGGCGAGCATCCTCGGCATGCCCGCCTGGAAGATCAAGAATGCCCAGCAGCGGGCCCGGGGCTGGACACCGGAAGGGCTGGTCGAGGCGATGCGGGCGGCGGCCGAGTGCAACGCGGCGGTCAAGGGCGGTGCCGACGACCGGGCGTACGCCCTGGAGAAGGCGGTCTTCTCGGTCGCCGCCGCCCGGCAGGGCACCGCCCGGTGACCGGCCCGATCCGCCCGGCGGCCGGCCACCTGCGGCAGGTGGATGGCGTGCACCGGCCGGTGAGCGGCCCCACCCGCCCGGTGACGGGGCACGGCCGGCCGGGATGGTCGACCGTGCCGTCGGACGACCAACGTTACCGACCGCTCTACGCCCGGCTGCTCGGCCTGCGCTTCGTCAACCCGGGTGGGGTGCTCTGCTTCCTCTTCTTCGAGGGGGCGGTGGCGCTCGCGGTGCTGCTTGCCCTGGCCGAGTTGGTCAACTGGTGGGCGGTGCCGGTGCTGCCGATGGCGGTGGCGGTCATGGTGAAACTCAACGACGAGGTCGCCGAGCGGGTGGTCCACTCGGCGGCGCTGGTGCCGGAGCAGGAGCGGGACCGGTTCCGGCGGCAGGTCGAGCCGGTGGTCGGACGCGCCCGGGTGCCCTACGCCCTGCCGGGCGCGATGGTCACCACCGCACCTGCCCGCTGGGAGCCGGCCGACTCGCCGCCCCCGCCCGTCTCCCGCAGGTAGACCCGACCCGTCGCCCGCCCCTCCCGGGTAGACCTGACTCGTCAGGCAGCGCGGACGACGTGGTCGAGGCCCGGAAAGTATGAAGCCGTAGGCCCCGGAGCACTGCTCCGGGGCCTACGGTCGGGTTTGGGTCGCTCGGTCAGGCCGAGAGCGAGCCGACGCGCTTCGAGATGGCCGACTTCCGGTTGGCCGCCTGGTTGGCGTGAATGACGCCCTTGCTGGCGGCCTTGTCGAGCTTGCGGGCGGCGTCACGCATCAGGGCGGTGGCCTTCTCGGCGTCACCGGCCTCCGCAGCCTCGTGGAACTTCCGGATGGCGGTCTTCAGCGACGACTTGACCGACTTGTTACGCAGCCGGCGCTTCTCGTTCTGCCGGTTGCGCTTGATCTGGGACTTGATGTTCGCCACGCGACAGCCTCGTCTTGATAGCTCGGTTTGGTCTGCATTACCGCGCGCGACGAGCATGCGTCATCGCCACGCGAAAAGCCAGGCTACCAGGTCGGTCCGGACGAGCCAAAACGCCCCACCCCCGCCCGGACCGGCCAGCCCTGCCGGGGGCAGGCGGTCACCACCAGCCCTGCCGGGCGGCGAGCCAGCGCAGAGCCTGCTCCCCGCTGAACCGTCGATGCACTCCCAGCAGCGCGGACGGGCCCGCCGCCCCCGGGCCGCCCGCCCCCTGGGCAGCCGCCGGGGAGCCCCCGGCCGCCGGAGAGCCGCCGGTCGCCGCGAGGCAATCAGCCGCTGAGGAGCCGGCGACCGTTGAGAGGCCACCAGCCGGCAGGGGACCGCCAATCGGCGGGGGAGCATCAGCCGGCGGGGAGGCGGCAACCGGTGGGGAGGCGGCGGCCGGGGGCGGGCCGGCGGCGGTGAGGTAGTAGCCGCAGAGGGCGGCAAGCGTCACGTCCAGGGCGTCGGGCGGGGCGTCGGCCGCCGCCGGGTGGGCGGCGAAGACCGCATCCAGGTCCACCCGGTCGCCGTACCCGGTGATCAGGAGGCCGGCCAGGTCGAACCAGGCGGGCCCGTGGCAGAGCCAGTTCCAGTCGCAGAACCAGGCCCGCCCGGCGGGGTCGAGCAGCACGTTGTCCAGCCGCAGGTCACCGTGGGCCAGGCCGGGTGCGGCTGCCGCGTAGCCGGGCAGCCGGGACTCCAGCGCGACGAGGTCGGGTAGCCGGTCGCGGGCCGCCGGGGGCAGTGCGGGCATCGGCTCCCGGCCGGCGGCCACCTCACCCCACCAGAGGATGTCGTCGCGGGCCAGCTGGGCCAGCCGGGGCAGGCCGAGGGCGGTCAGTGCGGCCGGCGGGTCGACCAGCGCGGCGGCCACCTCGGCGTAACCGGTGAGCACGGCGGCCAGCTCGGTCGGGTCCCAGGGCAGGCGGGGCGTCCGCCCGGCCACGGCGTCGAGGCCGACCGCGTACCAACCGGCCGCGTCGAGCGCCCAGCGTGCGCGGGGGACCGGCAGGCCGGCCGGCAGCCGGGCGAGGACGGCCAGCTCGCGGGCGTACCAGTCGGCCAGGTGGCGTTGCCGGGCCAACTCGGCGGCCTTGACGAAGACCCGGGTGCCGGCTGCCGTCTCCAGCACGGCGGCGAAGCCGCCGGTGAAGCCCGCGGTCGCGGTCCGGGCCGTGACCACCGGCGCACCGAGCCGGGCGGTGACCGCGTCCCGCAGGCCGGCGGGCAGCTCCCGCCAGTCGGGCCGCACGGCGGTGCGGTGGTACGGCGGCGGCGTCGTGGACACCCCACCATCGTGCCCGGTCGGGCCGAACCGGGTGGACCGCCGACCCGCGCGACGCGTGCGCCCCGGCCGGGACGACGGTGGCCCGGCGTCGACCGGGTGCCGGCGGGGGTCTGGGAGACTCCAGGCCATGAGGACCGACGACTTCTGGCAGTTGATCGACCAGGCCCGGGCCGGGGGCGGGGGCGAGGCCGGCGCGGTCGCCGCCCGGGCGGTCGCGCTGCTCGCCGAACGCACCCCGCAGGACATCGTCGGGTACGCGCACCACCAGCAGCGGGTGCTCGCCGCTTCCTACCGGGTCGACCTGTGGGGTGCGGCGTACCTGATCAACGGGGGTTGCTCCGACGACGGGTTCGAGTATTTCCGGGGTTGGCTGATGACCCAGGGGCGGGCGGTCTTCGCCGCCGCGGTGACCGCCCCGGATTCGTTGGCCGAGGTGCCCCGGGTCCGGTCGGCGGCGCTCAGCGGTGAGGAGTTCGAGTGCGAGGACATGCTGGCGGTGCCGTGGGACGCCTACCGTAAGGCGACCGCCACCGACCTGCCGGCGGAGCGGGAGCGGGTGCCGGTGCCCGACCTGAACGACTTCTGGGACTTCGACGACGAGCAGGAGGCCCGCCGTCGGCTGCCGAAGCTCGCCGCTCTCTTCGTCGAGCCGCCCGAGGAGTGAACCCCGCCGGGCCCGCCCTCTCCGTCGAGGTGGCCGTGGAGTGCACCCCGCCGGGTCCTGCCGCGTCGGGTCCGGTCCGGGTACCCCAGGAGTGATCGGACCGGGTTCGCGGCGACGTGGGAGCATAGAGGGGGCCGGCGTGTGTCGGCCCGCTCCCGTCAGCCGACCAGAACGGACCGCTGTGCCACCGACGCTCGATCCCGGCGCGAACGCTCCTGGTGCCACCGACCCGGCGCGCATCCGGAACTTCTGCATCATCGCCCACATCGACCACGGGAAGTCGACCCTGGCCGACCGGATGTTGCAGCTGACCGGCGTGGTCGACCCCCGGCAGATGCGCGCGCAGTACCTCGACCGGATGGACATCGAGCGCGAGCGCGGCATCACCATCAAGAGCCAGGCCGTCCGCATGCCGTGGACCATCCGCGAGGGCGAGCGGACGGGTGAGCAGGCCGTCCTCAACATGATCGACACTCCGGGCCACGTGGACTTCACCTACGAGGTGTCCCGGTCGCTGGCCGCCTGTGAGGGGGCGCTGCTGCTGGTCGACGCCGCCCAGGGCATCGAGGCGCAGACGCTGGCCAACCTCTATCTGGCACTGGAGAACGATCTCAAGATCATTCCGGTGCTCAACAAGATCGACCTCCCGGCCGCCCAGCCGGAGAAGTACGCCGAGGAGCTGGCCCACCTGATCGGCGGCGACCCGGCCGACTGCATCAGGGTCTCCGGCAAGACCGGTGACGGGGTGCCGTACCTGCTCGACGAGATCGTCAGGCAGTTCGTCCCGCCGGTCGGCGACGCCGACGCGCCCGCCCGCGCGATGATCTTCGATTCGGTGTACGACGTCTACCGGGGCGTGGTCACCTACGTCCGGGTCATCGACGGTCGGATCAGCGCCCGGGACCGGATCAAGATGATGTCCACCGCCGCCGTGCACGAGCTGCTGGAGATCGGCGTCATCTCACCCGAGATGGTCAAGGCCGACGCGCTCGGCGTCGGCGAGGTGGGCTACCTGATCACCGGCGTGAAGGACGTCCGGCAGTCCCGGGTCGGTGACACCGTCACCATCAACGCCCGGCCGGCCACCGAGGCGCTCGGCGGCTACAAGGACCCCAGGCCGATGGTCTACTCCGGCCTCTACCCGATCGACGGTTCGGACTACCCCAACCTGCGTGAGGCGCTGGACAAACTCAAGCTCAACGACGCCGCGCTCGACTACGAGCCGGAGACGTCCGGGGCGCTCGGCTTCGGCTTCCGCTGCGGCTTCCTCGGCCTGCTGCACCTGGAGATCATCCGGGAGCGGCTGGAGCGGGAGTACAACCTCGACCTGATCTCCACCGCCCCGAACGTGGTCTACCGGGCCATCACCGAGGACGGCCAGGAGATCGTGGTGACCAACCCGAGCGAGTACCCCACCGGCAAGATCGCCGAGGTGTACGAGCCGGTGGTGCGCGCCAGCGTGCTCACTCCGAACGACTACGTCGGCGCGGTGATGGAGCTGTGCCAGGGGCGGCGCGGCAGCCTGCTCGGCATGGAGTACCTCTCGGCCGACCGGGTGGAGCTGCGCTACACCCTCCCGCTCGCCGAGATCATCTACGACTTCTTCGACCAGTTGAAGAGCCGCACCAAGGGCTACGCCTCGCTGGACTACGAGCCCACCGACGAGCAGGCGTCCGACCTGGTCAAGGTGGACATCCTGTTGCACGGTGAGCCGGTGGACGCGTTCAGCGCGATCGTGCACAAGGACAAGGCGTACAACTACGGGACCACGATCGCGGCGAAGCTGCGCACCCTGATCCCGCGCCAGCAGTTCGAGGTGCCGATCCAGGCGGCCATCGGCAGTCGGGTGATCGCCCGGGAGACCATCCGCGCCATCCGCAAGGACGTGCTGGCCAAGTGCTACGGCGGTGACATCAGCCGTAAGCGCAAGCTGCTGGAGAAGCAGAAGGAGGGCAAGAAGCGGATGAAGATGGTGGGCCGGGTGGAGGTGCCCCAGGAGGCATTCATCGCCGCGCTCTCCTCGGACTCCGGCGACGCCAAGCCGGCCGGCAAGAAGTAGCCGCCCGCAGCGGGCGCGTACGCCCGGTCCGTCGGCTCGGCCGCGTCGGCGCGGCACGGCCGGCCCAGGTGTCCCACGACGGCCGGCGGACCCGGTGTTCCGACCGGGCCGCCGGCCGTCGGCATGCGCGCCCCGGTGTCGTACGGACGAATTTTTCCGCCCCGGCGTCGCTGCCGGATGGGCTGGCGCGAGTGCCCTGAGCTGCACGGACATCGACGGCCGGCGAACCGACGCAGCGGTGTTCGATCGACGTGCGGCGACATGTGTGGTGGTGAGTCGGTTTGGTTTTCCGGCGGGTCGGGAATCTAGCTGTCACGACAGGAACCACACATACCGTGTGACTCAATCTTCAGGAGGAGGGCGACCGTGGAGTTCACCGTCTGGGGCATCATCACCGCGCTCGTTGTTGGTCTCATCATCGGCGCTCTGGGCCGTCTGGTCGTGCCGGGCCGCCAGAACATGCCGATCTGGCTGCACATGCTGATCGGTGTGGGCGCCGCGCTGCTGGGCACCGTGTTGGCCCGGGCGATGGGCATCGCCACCGAGACCGCCGGCATCGACTGGACCGAGCTGCTGGTGCAGGTCGTCCTCGCCGCCATCGCCGTGGCCCTGGTGGCCGGTGTGGGTCGCCGCCGCAGCGTCACCCACCGGTAAGTCAAGCGGCACCGCTGAGCGGGCGCCCGACCCCCACGGGGGTCGGGCGCCCGCTGGCGTACGGGGTCGGGCGGCGGGGGTCGTCGCCGGTGGCGGGCGGTCTAGACCAGATCGTTACCTGAGTCGGTTTGGAAATTCTCCGCTTCGGGAACCTATCGATCACCACAGCAACAAACACTCACCAACGACATATCTACTGAAGGAGGACGGCCGTGGAGTTCACCGTCTGGGGCATCATCACCGCGCTCGTCGTCGGTCTCATCATCGGCGCTCTGGGTCGCCTGGTCGTGCCGGGCCGCCAGAACATGCCGATCTGGCTGCACATGCTGATCGGTGTGGGCGCCGCGCTGCTGGGCACCGTGTTGGCCCGGGCGATGGGCATCGCCACTCAGACCGCCGGCATCGACTGGACCGAGCTGCTGGTGCAGGTCGTCCTCGCCGCCATCGCCGTGGCCCTGGTGGCCGGTGTGGGTCGTCGTCGGGGCGTCAGCCACCGGTGACCCCGCCCGCCGGTCGGTGACCGGCCGGCACGGACCAACTCAGCGGATGCCCGCCCCCGGTTCGGGGGCGGGCATCCGCTCGTCCGGATGGTGACCATCGATCCCGACGGGTCGTCGCGGGGCCTGCCAGAGCGGCCCCCGCCTGCGATACGGTCGCCTCGCCGAACGCCCCGCCGTCCGCCGCCGTGCCGTCGACGGTCCGCTCGCGCGGGGCGGCACCCACCCCTGTCGTAAAGGAAATTTTCCTACTAGGGTGCGGCTGAGAAGGTAAGTGCCGGACAGCGCGAGGGAGAAGTGGCGTGAACAGGTGGAAACGGCTGGCCCCGGTCACCGCCATCGTGGCCTCGGCCGCGATGGTGCTCACCGGTTGCGGCGGTTCCGGCGACGACGAAGCCGCCGACGACAGCAAGCTGACGGTCTGGATGATGGGCGAGGGGAGCGACGCCCAGACGACGTTCCTCGACGGCGTCGAGACCGAGTTCCGGCAGCGGCACCCCGACACCGACGTGGTGGTCCAGTACATACCCTGGCTGGAGGCGCCGAAGAAGTTCCAGGCCGCGCTCGCCGGCGGCGAGGGCCCGGACGTCACCGAACTCGGCAACACCGAGACCCAGGGCTGGGCGGCCCAGGAGGCCCTCGCCGACGTCTCCGGCAGGTTCGGCAGCTGGGCCGACGGCAAGGACGTCCTGCCCGACCTGGTGCGCAACGCACAACTCGACGGCAAGCAGTACGGCGTCCCCTGGTACGCCGGGGTGCGCGCGATCTACTACCGCACCGACTGGTTCGCCGAGGCCGGCGTGCAGCCGCCGAAGAACTGGGACGACCTGGTCGCGGTCGCCAAGGCGGTGCAGGCCAAGAAGCCCGGCACCTACGGCATCGCCCTGCCCGGCAACTCCGAGCTGCCCTTCTACTCCTTCCTCTGGGGTGCCGGCGGCGAGATCGCCACCGACCAGGGCGGCACCTGGAAGTCCGGTTACACCAGCCCGCAGGCACGGCAGGCGGTGAAGTTCTGGACCGACCTGGTGACCGTGCACAAGGTCGCCCCGCCCGCCGCCGCCGGATGGAACGAGATCGACGCCCGCACCCAGTTCGCCACCGGCAAGGCGGCGATGGCCTTCGCCGGCAGCTGGCAGGCCGGCGCGATCAAGAAGGACAACCCCGACATCGAGAAGGTATGGGGCACCTTCCCGATCCCCGGCCCGGACGGCAGGCCGGCCCCGGCCTTCGCCGGCGGCTCGGACATCGCCCTGTGGCGCGACAGCAAGCGGCAGGACCTGGCCTGGGACTACCTGACCGTGCTGCTGAACAAGAAGAACGCCCAGACCTTCGCCGGCAGCCTGGGGTTCTTCCCGGTCTACGCCGACCTCGTGCAGGGCGGGAACTACGCCGACGACAAGCTGATGTCGGCGTTCGCCAGCACCATGCAGCGCACCCGGGTGACGCCGCTGACCCCCAAGTGGGTGGAGGTCAGCCGGACGAAGACGGTCACCCAGGCGATGAACAGCTCGATCATCAAGGGGCAGAAATCGGTCGAACAGGCCACCGGTGACGCCGCCGCCGAGATGGAAAGCATCCTCAACGCCAAGTGAGCACGCTGACCGAGCGCACCCGGACGGACGCCGCGCGGGAGACCCCCGCGCGGCGACGGTCCCGGGTGGACCGCCTGCCGTACCTGCTCCTGCTGCCCTGCCTGGTCGTGATCGGGGTGCTGCTGCTCTGGCCGTTGGGTCAGGTGGTGACGATGTCGTTCTTCCGGCTCGACAACGTCCGGCAGCTGCGCGGGGACCGGGAGTGGCCGTTCGTCGGGCTGGCGAACTACACCCAGATCCTCGGCGACCCGTTCTTCCGTACGGTGCTGCGCAACACGGTGCTCTTCGCCGCGGCGAACGTGCTGCTGACGATGGTGCTGGGCACCCTGGTCGGGCTGCTGCTGCACCGGCTCGGCCGGAAGATGGCCACCTTCGTGGCCGGTTGTGTGATGCTGGCCTGGGCCACCCCGGCGCTGACCGGCACGATCGTCTGGAAATGGATCTTCGATGACACCTCCGGCCTGGTCACCTGGGCGTTCAACGCCCTGCCCGACGGGCTGTCGCAGGCGCTCTTCGGCCGCACCGACTGGTCGGGTTACGGCTGGTTCAACTCGCCGCTGCTGTTCTTCGCGATCCTGACCCTGGTGGTGGTCTGGCACTCGTTCCCGTTCATCGCGGTGAGCGTGCTCGCCGGGCTCAAGAGCGTGCCGAGCGAGCTGCACGAGGCGGCCCGGGTCGACGGGGCCGGCCCGTGGACGGTGTTCTGGAAGATCACCTTCCCGCTGCTGCGGCCGGTCTTCGGCATCCTGGTGGTGCTCTCCACCATCTGGGACTTCAAGGTCTTCACCCAGCAGTTCGTCCTGGCCGGCGGCACCCAGGACCGGCCGACGTTCATGCTCGCCATCTACTCGTACGCCGAGGCGTTCTCCCCACCGCCCAGGTACGGCGTGGGCTCGGCCATCGCGGTCATCCTCACGCTGATCCTGCTGCTGGTGACCGGCCTGTACGTCCGGATGGTGCTCAGACAGGAGGACGAGTCGTGAAGAAGGTCGCCCTCAACGGTGCGGGCCTGCTGGTGGCGCTCTTCGCCGTCTTCCCGGTCTACTGGATGGTCGCCACCTCGCTGAAGCCCAACTGGGAGATCTTCTCGGCCACCCCCCGGCCGGTGCCGGCACACCCCACCCTGGAGCACTACCGGGAGATCCTCACCGGCAACCTGATCCCGGGCGTGACCTTCGGCGACTTCCTGCTCAACAGCGTGCTGGTGGCCGTCAGCACGGTCGTGCTGAGCGGCCTGGTGGCGCTGCTGGCCGCGACGGCGGTGGCCCGGTTCCGGTTCCGGCTGCGGACCACCTTCCTGATCTTGCTGCTGGTGGTGCAGATGATCCCGCTGGAGGCGCTGGTCATCCCGCTGTTCCTGATGATCCAGCGGCTCGGCCTCTACAACACCCTGCCCAGCCTGATCCTGACCTACCTGGGCTTCTCCCTGCCGTTCGCGGTGTGGATGCTGCGCGGCTTCGTCGCGGCGGTGCCCAAGGAGCTGGAGGAGGCCGCCGCCATCGACGGGGCGAGCCGGTCGCAGATCTTCCGGAAGGTCCTCTTCCCACTGGTCGCGCCGGGCCTGGTGGCGACCAGCATCTTCTCCTTCATCACCGCCTGGAACGAGCTGATCTTCGCGCTGACCTTCGTCAACGACCAGAGCCGCTACACCCTGCCGGTGGCGATGACGTTCTTCTTCGGCCGCGACGACACCGCCTGGGGGTCGGTGATGGCCGCCTCCACCCTGTTCACCCTCCCCGTGATCGTCTTCTTCCTGCTGGTGCAGCGGCGGATGGTCTCCGGTCTGGTCGCCGGTGCGGTCAAGGGCTGAGCCGGGACGGTGACCACCCGCGCCCGGCCGTACCCTGGGGCCATGACGGGCAGGGTGGCGGCGGTGAACCTCGGCGTGGTGACGCAGGCGCGGTGGGCGGGCGACGCGAGCGGACGCAGCGGCATCGACAAGCGGCCGGTCGACGGCCCGGTGCTGCTGCGCGCCGACGGGGTGGTCGGTGACTTCATCGGTGAGCGGGCCCAACACGGCGGCCCCGACCAGGCGGTCTACGCCTACGCCCAGGAGGACGCCGGCTGGTGGTCGGCCGAGCTGGGCCGCGACATCAGCCCCGGCGGCTTCGGAGAGAACCTCACCACCTGGGCGGTGGACGTCACCGGCGCGGTGATCGGCGAACGCTGGGCCGTCGGGTCGGCGCTGCTCCAGGTCACCAAGCCGCGTACCCCGTGCATGACCTTCGCCGGCTTCTGGGAGGTGCCCGACCTGATCAAGCGGTTCACCGTCCGGGCCACGCCCGGGGCCTACCTGCGGGTGCTGCGCGACGGCGAGGTCGGCGCGGGCGACCCGGTCGAGGTGGTGGACCGGCCGGCGCACGGCGTCACCATCGGCGAGGTGTTCCGGGCCACCAGCCTGGAACCGGAACTGCTGCCCCGGCTGCTCGACGTCCCCGACCTGCCCGAATCGACCCGGGAGAAGGTGCGTCGTCGGCTGAACGTCGCCGGCTGACCGCACCGGCCCGTCGACCCGTCAGGCGCGGTCGGCGAAGACCTCGGCCAGCACCCTCGCCTCGGTCGGCCGGCCGTCGGAGACCTTCGCCCACCGGCCGTTGTCGGCGCTCCACTCCAGACCGTCGAAGCGGACCCGTTTCACCCCGTGGTCGGGGGCGTGCGAGACCAACCAGTGCGCGTACCGCCAGCCGTCGCGGACGTCCGTGGCGGGCACCGTCACGTCGGTCAGCTCGGCCACCGCCCCGGCGTCGGGCAGGCCCCAGTCGAGGGTCAGGCCACGGGTCAGCTCAGCCGCCGCCGCCTGCCCGCGCATCACCGGGGTACGCCCCACCGTGCAGGCCACCGCGCCGGTCGCCTCGCCGAGCAGGGCCCGCGCCAGCACCTGGGACTCGTCGGCCCACTTCTGGTACGCCGTCGGGTACGCCGACCGCTGCACCGCCTGGGCGGCGTCGGTGACCTCCATCCGCTCCCAGCCGCGTACCTTCTTCAACGCCTTGTAGAACCGGGTCGCCGCGTACCGCTGGTCGCGGATCTGCTCCGGGGTGCCCCAACCCTGGCTGGGGCGCTGCTGGAAGAGGCCGAGCGAGTCGCGGTCACCATGGGTGAGGTTGCGCAGCCCCGACTCCTGGTAGGCGGTGGCCAGGGCGACCACCACGGCCTGTTCGGGCATCTGCCGTTGCATGCCGATCGCGGCGATGGTGGCCGCGTTGGCCATCTGGTCGGCGTCGAGCTTCACGGTGCCGTCGGCCTGAACGGTGCAACTGCGGCCCGCGATGGGGAGCCGAAGCTCCCCGTCGAACTGACGGACTCCCCAGCCCCCGACGATGGCGAACAACGCCACCACGACACCGGCTGCCACGAATGTCCGTGTCCGCACCCGCACCTCCTGTTTCAGGGTCGGAGCCAGCCTACGTCGTCATCCGGGGACCCCGGGTCGGTCGACCGGTTCACGTTCCCGCACGGAACCGGAAGAAACCAGCTCAATCCGTCGGTACCCAGGCGGCGTCCCGCCGTTCGCGGAACGCCGCCACGCCCTCGCGGCCCTCGGCCGACAGGAAGTAACCGGTGGAGCGGGCGGACAGGTCGGCGATCTCCGCCCGCAGGTCCGTGGCCGGCGGTCGGCGCAGCAACTCCTTCGTCCCGGCCAACGCCCCCGGCGCCCCCCGGACCAGCGACGCGCAGTACCCGGCCACCGCCGCATCCAGCTCGGCGGCCGGTACGGCGGCGGTCACCAGGCCCACCTCGGCGGCCCGCCCACCGTCGAAGGTGTCGCCGGTCAGGTACAGCTCGGCAGCGGCCCGGGGATGCAGCCGGGGCAGCACGGTCGCCGAGATCACCGCCGGGATCACCCCGATCCGCACCTCGGTGAAGGCGAACGTCGCCTCCTGCGCGCAGACCGCCAGGTCCGCCGCCGCGATCAGGCCCAGACCGCCGGCCCGCGCCGGCCCGGCCACCTTCGCCAGCACCGGCTTCGGGCACTCCCGCACCGCCACCAGCACGTCACCGAGCATCCCGGCCGGCACCGACCCGCTGGCGTACGCCGCCGCCGTCTCCTTCAGGTCCGCCCCGGAACAGAAGACCGGGCCGGTGTGGTCCAGCACGACCACCCGGACCGCGTCGTCGGCGACCGCCGCGGCGATCCCGGCCAGCAGCTCGGTCATCAGCGCCGTGGACAGCGCGTTGCGGTTGTGCGGGCTGTCCAGGGTGAGCGTGGTCACCCCACGGGCCGTGGCGACCCGCACGAGTCGGTCGGGAGAGGTCATGCCGGGCACACTAGTGGCCATGCCCGGCGTCCTTCCAGATGGTGAGACCGTTCCCGTCGACGGCGCGCTGCCCACCACCGCCCTGCGGGAGGTCGGCGCGCGCGGTTTCGGCGTCTACCTGCACGTACCGTTCTGCGCCAGCCGCTGCGGCTACTGCGACTTCAACACCTACACCGCCGCCGAGCTGGGCGCAGGCGTCAGCCGGGAGTCGTACGCCGACACCGTGCTCGCCGAGTTGGCGCTCGCCGCCCGGGTGCTCGGCGACGCCCCACCACCGAGGGTCGACACGGTCTTCGTCGGCGGCGGCACCCCCACCCTGCTACCCGCCGACGACCTGGCCCGCCTGCTGGACGGCATCGACCGCACCTGGGGCCTGGCCGCCGACGCCGAGGTGACCACCGAGGCCAACCCCGAGTCGGTCACCCCGCAGTCGCTGAAGACCCTGCGGGCCGCCGGCTACACCCGGATCTCGCTGGGCATGCAGTCCGCCGCCGCCGGGGTGCTGGCGGTCCTCGACCGGACCCACCGCCCCGGCCGGGCCGCCGAGGCCGCCCGGGAGGCCCGCGACGCCGGGTTCGACCACGTCAACCTGGACCTGATCTACGGCACGCCGGGGGAGCGCGCCGAGGACTTCGCCGCCTCGCTGGACCAGGTCGTCGCCGCCGGGGTCGACCACGTCAGCGCGTACGCCCTGATCGTGGAGGACGGCACCCGGTTGGCCGCCCGGATGCGGCGCGGCGAGCTGCCGTACCCCTCCGACGACGTGGCGGCCGACCGTTACCTGGCGGCGGAGGCCGCCCTCGACGCGGCCGGGTTCTCCTGGTACGAGGTCTCCAACTGGGCCCGCAGCGAGGCGGCCCGGTGCCGGCACAACCTGCTCTACTGGACCGGGGCCGACTGGTGGGGCCTCGGCCCGGGGGCGCACAGCCACGTCGGCGGGGTGCGCTGGTGGAACGTCAAACACCCCAGCGCGTACGCGCAACGGCTCGCCGCCGGGCACTCGCCCGGCCTTGCCCGGGAGGTCCTCACCCCGGCCGAGGCGCACATGGAGGACGTGATGCTGCGGCTCCGGCTCGCCTCCGGGCTGCCGCTGGACGTGCTGGACGACGCGGGCCGGGCCGCCGCCGCCCGCGCGCTCGCCGACGGGCTGCTGGACCCGGTGGCCTACCCGCAGGGGCGGGCGGTGCTCACCCTGCGGGGCCGGCTGCTGGCCGACGCGGTGGTCCGCGACCTGCTGCCCTGAGCGTGGTCCCGCCGGCCCGCCGCGCACCGCAGCGGGGCGGGCCGGGGCCGGCGGTGGTGCCCGACCGGCCGGGGGAGCGGCCGGCCGGGGTTCACTTGATGAAACTGGTGGACATCGGGTAGCGGTAGGCCTGACCCTCGTTGGCCTTCATGCCGGCGATGATCCCGAACAGGATCTGGATCACCACGACCGCGATGCTGGGCAGGAAGAGCAGGCACCAGCTCACGAAGAGCAGCACGAACGCGATGATCGACCAGAGGATCTGGAAGTTCAGCGCGGCCAACGCCTGCGCCCGGACGGCCGGCGACTGCTGACCGCGTACCAGGTAGGCGATCAGCGGGGCGACGAAGCCGAGCGGGCCGAGGCTGATCAGCGCGCCGGCGGCCCCGCCGAAGTGCGCGACCAGCGCCCAGGTCTTGTCCTCGCTGTTGGCGTATCCACCGGTCGGGGCGCCGTACGCGCCGGCGGTCGGATATCCGCCACCGGCCGGCGGGTAGCCACCAGGCGGGCCGTAGCCACCGGGCGGGCCGTAGCCACCCGACGGGTCGTAGCCACCCGACGGCGGCTGGTCACCGGTGGGCGGCGGATACCCGCCGGGCGGGGGATACCCGCCTGCACCCGGTGCCCCGGACAGTGGTGCGGTGGGCGGCTCGTATGGCGAGCCCTGGCCAGCGTTCGGGTCCGGCGGGTAGCCGTCCCCCGCGCCGGGCGGGCGAGGTGGTTCAGTCATGCCCGTCACGGTAGGGGCTGCCGGCAAGGGTGCACCAGAGCGACACTGGTGAGGTTGGCCTCGACATTCGGTCAGCGGCCACGCCGGCAACCCACCGGGGCGGTCGCACCGACGGTCCGTCGTTGATCAACGCAGCGGCGGTACTGCCGTCGTAGACTGGCACTCGCTACAGTCGAGTGCCAGAGCGCTCGCCGGACGCGTCAGAAGTCCGGTCGCCGTGCGACAGGAGGTGGGAGATGGGTCTCGACGACCGCAAACTCGCCGTGCTGCGGGCGATCGTCGAGGACTACGTCGCCACGCAGGAGCCCGTCGGCAGCAAGACGCTCGTCGAGCGGCACCAGCTCGGGGTCTCCCCGGCGACCGTCCGTAACGACATGGCGGTGCTGGAGGAGGAAGGCTACATCCGGCAGCCGCACACCAGCGCCGGCCGGGTGCCCACCGACCGGGGCTACCGCCTCTTCGTCGACCGGCTCTCCCGGGTCAAACCGCTCAGCCCCGCCGAACGTCGGGCCATCGAGCGGTTCCTGGTCGGCGCGGTCGACCTCGACGACGTGGTGCACCGCACCGTACGGCTGCTGGCGCAGCTCACCCGGCAGGTCGCCGTCGTGCAGTACCCGTCGCTGGCCCGGTCGTCGGTGCGGCACCTGGAGCTGGTGCCGATCTCCACCACCCGGCTGATGCTGGTCATGATCGCCGACACCGGGCGGGTCGAGCAGCGGCTGGTCGAACTGCCCACGCCGGTCCCCGCCGACGACGTCACCGACCTGCGCCGGCTGGTCAACGAGAAACTGGTCGGCAGTCGGTTGTCCGACACCCCACCGCTGGTCCAGGCGCTGGTCGAGGAGTCCGCGCCGCACCTGCGCGGGGCCATGACCACCCTGTCCACCGTGCTGCTGGAGACCCTCGTCGAGCGCACCGAGGAGCGGTTGGCGCTCGCCGGCACCGCCAACCTCACCCGGGGCGGCCTGCTCGACTTCCAGGGTTCGCTGCGACCCATCCTGGAGGCGCTCGAAGAGGAGGTCGTCCTGCTCAAGCTGATCGGCGAGGCCGAACCGAGCACCACCCGGGTGCTGATCGGCGACGAGAACGAGGTCGACAACCTGCGGGCCGCCTCGGTGGTCAGCACCGGGTACGGCCCCGGCAGCACCATCGTCGGTGGGCTGGGCGTACTCGGCCCGACCCGGATGGACTACCCCGGCACCATCGCCACGGTGCGGGCCGTGGCACGCTACGTGGGCGAGCTGCTGGCCCAGAACTGACCAGTCAGGGCCGACGGCCGGCTCCGGCCGCCGACCGGCGCAACGCGAGACGAACATGAGGACACGGAACGCAGTGGCCAGGGACTACTACGGCATTCTCGGCGTCGGCCGGGAAGCCTCCGATGACGAGATCAAGCGCGCCTACCGCAAGCTGGCGCGGCAGTTCCACCCGGACGTCAATCCGGACCCGGAGGCACAGGAGAAGTTCAAGGACATCAACGCCGCGTACGAGGTCCTCTCGGACGACCGGAAGCGGCAGATCGTCGACCTGGGCGGCGACCCGCTCGCCCCGGGCGGCGGGGGCGCCGGTGGCCCGGGCGGCCCCGGCGGGGCCGGCCCGTTCGTCGGCTTCCAGGACATCATGGACGCCTTCTTCGGTGGTGCGGCCGGTGGGGCGCGCGGTCCGCGCCCGCGTACCCGCCCCGGAGCCGACGCGATCCTGCGGCTGGAACTGGACCTGCACGAGACCGCCTTCGGCGTCGAGGCCCCGATCACCGTCGACACCGCAGTGCTCTGCACCACCTGCTCCGGGGCGGGCACCGCAGCCGGCACCCACCTGGCGACGTGCGAGGCGTGCGGGGGCCGGGGCGAGGTGCAGTCGGTGCAGCGGACCTTCCTCGGCCAGGTGGTGTCGGCCCGCCCGTGCACCGTCTGCCAGGGCTACGGCACCACCATCCCGCACCCCTGCCCGACCTGTGCCGGCGACGGCCGGGTACGGACCCGCCGCTCGCTGACCGTCAAGATCCCCGCCGGGGTCGAGGACGGCATGCGGATCCGGCTCGCCCAGCAGGGTGAGGTCGGCCCGGGCGGCGGCACCGCCGGTGACCTCTACGTCGAGATCCACGAGCGCCCGCACGACGTCTACTCCCGCAAGGGCGACGACCTGCACTGCCGGGTCACCGTCCCGATGACCGCCGCCGCGCTGGGCACCCGACTGACCATCAAGACGCTGGACAGCGAGGAGACGGTCGACGTCAAGGCCGGCACCCAGCCGGGCAGCACGCTGCGGCTGCGCGCCCGGGGCGTACCGCACCTGCGGGGCACCGGCCGGGGTGACCTCTACGTCCACCTCGACGTGCGTACCCCCACCAAGCTCGACGCCGACCAGGAGAAGATGCTGCGGGACTTCGCCAAGACCCGGGGCGAGGAGGTCGCCGAGCTGAGCAAGCAGGGCGGCTTCTTCTCCCGGATGCGCGACGCCTTCAACGGCCACGCCTGACCCGGGCCTGCCCCGGGCTGGTTCGGACCCCCGTCAGCGGTGCCCTGGTCAGCTCGGGTGTGGCGGCCCTGACCCGGAGCGGTCCTGACTCGGGACGGTCCTGACTCGGGGCGGTTCTGACCCACGGTTCTGACCCGGGGCGGTTCTGACCCAGGGCGGTGGTGTGTCCGGCGGTTTGCTCCGGGGCGGTGGTGTGCGGGGCGGCCCGGTCCGGGGCGGCGGTCTGTCGGGCGGCCCGGTCCGGGGCGGTGGGGGCCGGGCCGGTTAGCCTGATCGGCGTGTCCGCGCCGCTGTTCCTGGTCGAGTCGCTGCCTCCTGCCGACCAGCTCACCCTGGACGGCCCCGAGGGGCACCACGCCGCCACCGTGCAACGGCTGCGCGTCGGCGAGGAGCTGCTGCTCGCCGACGGTCGGGGTGGCACCGCCACCGCCGTGGTCACCGCCGTCGGCCGGGGCACCCTGGACCTCACCGTCACCTCCCGGGGGTACGTGGACGCGGACGTCCCCCGGCTGGTCGTGGTGCAGGGCATCGCCAAGGGCGACCGGGGTGAACTCGCCGTGCAGGCGATGACCGAGGTCGGGGTGGACGAGATCGTGCCCTGGGCGGCGTCCCGCTCGGTGGTGCAGTGGCGCGGTGACCGGGGCGTACGGGCCAGGGAGAAGTGGGCTGCGACCGCCCGGGAGGCGGCCAAGCAGGCCCGTCGTGCCTGGTTGCCGGTGGTGGCGGGAGCACCGGACGAGTCCACCGCCACGGTGGCCCGCCGGATCGCCGGGGCCGGCGCGGCGTTCGTCCTGCACGAGGAGGCCGAGGAGCGGCTGACCACGGTCGAGCTGCCGACCACCGGCGAGATCATCCTTGTGGTCGGCCCCGAGGGCGGCATCGCCCCGACCGAGTTGACCGCCTTCACCGAGGCCGGTGCCCGCCCGGTCCGGTTGGGCCCCTCGGTCCTGCGTACCTCCACCGCCGGCGTGGCCGCCCTCTCCGTCCTCTCCACCCGCCTCCCCCGCTGGTAACCCCCTCTTCCCCTCCCTCCCTCGCCCCACCTCCGCCCCACCGCGCCCCCGCCCCCGCCTCCCCCACCCCCTGGCCCCCGCCTCCCTCCGCCGCCCCCGCCTCGCCCCGGTGATCAAGAGGTTTACGTCATCCGCGAGCCCAATCCCGCCCCAAATCTCTTGATCACCGAGCCCACCACCCAGCCCTCGGCGTTGGTGGCTGGTGATCAAGAGGTTTGGGTCATCTGGAGGCCTGAAATTGGCGTAAAGCTCTTGATCACCGGGGCGAGGAGGGCTGGGCGGGGCTGGGCGGGGTCGGCGGGCTGGGCCGGGTGGGGTGGGGCTGGCGGGGGTCGGGGCGGGTGGAGGAGTGGGGGAGTGGGGGGTGGTGGGGGTGGTCTTTAGAGTGGGGGGATGGGAGCTGACTGTCTGTTCTGCCGCATCGTCGCCGGGGAGATTCCGGCCACCATCGTCAAGGAGACCGCCAGCACCCTGGCATTCCGCGACATCGGGCCGAAGGCGCCGGTGCACGTGCTGGTCATCCCCAAGGAGCACTACGCCGACGTGGCGACGCTCGGCCAGGGTGACCCGGCGCTGGCCGGTGAGGTGCTGGCCACGGCTGCCGCGGTGGCCGAGGACGAGGGGCTGACCGGCGACGGCTTCCGGCTGATGTTCAACACCGGCCCGTACGGCGGGCAGGAGGTCTTCCACGTGCATGCCCACCTGCTCGGCGGTGCGCCCCTGGGCCCCATGCTGGTCCGGGACCTGGGGTGACGTCCGGGACTGAGCCGGAGCCCGACCCGCAGCCCGCTGCGTCGCCCGATCCCGACGGGGGTCCCGCCGCGACGGTGACGCGGCGTCGGCTGGAGCGGATGGTCCGGCAGGTCCAGGCGCAGGCCCGGGTGCCGGCGCTGGCGGTGGCGCTGCACCGGGCCGACCGTCCGCTCTGGACCTGCGAGGTGGGCGGCACCGGCAACGACACCGTGCTCGGCCCGCAGAGCCGGTTCCGGATCGGTTCGGTCACCAAGACCTTCACCGCCGTGCTGGTGTTGCAGTGCCGCGACGACGGGCTGCTCGACCTGGACGACCCGCTGGGCCGGCACCTGGACCTGCCGGCGCACGGCGAGCTGACCGTACGCCGGTTGCTGTCGCACACCGCCGGGCTGCAACGGGAGCCGTACGGGGACGTCTGGGACACGCTGCGCGCGCCGCAGGTGGACGAGTTGATCGCCGATCTGGTCCGGGCCGAGCGGGTGTTGCCCACCGGGCGTCGCTACCACTACTCCAACCTGGGTATGGCGTTGCTCGGCCGGCTGGTCGGCGCGTTGCGGGGCGGCACCTGGGCGGAGGTGCTCGCCGAGCGGGTGCTCACCCCGCTGGGGTTGGCCGATACCTCGGTCGACCCGGGGCCGCAGGCGGTGACCGGGTTCCTGGTCGACGCGTACTCCGACGAGGCGCATCCGGAGCCGCCGACCGACTTCGGGGCGGTCGGGCCGGCCGGCCAGTTGTGGAGCACGGCGACGGACATGGCCCGGTGGGCGGCGTTCCTGGCGGACCCGGGTGCGCTGGACCCGACCGGGGCGGTGCTCGCCCCGGCCACCCTGGACGAGATGCGCTGGCCGGTGACGATCACCGACGAGACGGTCTGGAAGGCCGGCTTCGGGCTCGGGCTGATCCTGGTGCCGTACCCGGACCGGGTGGTGCACGTGGGGCACGACGGTGCGATGCCCGGCTTCCTGGCCGGGGTCTACGGCCGGCGCGGCGGTGACGGCACGGCCGGCGCGACGGGCTGCGCGGTGCTCGCCTCCTCGGGCACGGCGGCGCAGGTGCTGGATCTGCCGCACCGGTTGCTGGCCGCCGCCGTCGAGCACGACCCGGCGGAGATCCCGCCGTGGCGTCCGGGCACAGGTGCGCCGGGGCCGCTGCGCGGGGTGCTGGGCCGCTGGTGGGGCGAGGGATTCGAGTACGTCTTCAGCTGGCACGAGGGGACGCTGCGGGCCCGGGGTGCGGACGATCCGGTGGGTCGGCCCCCGGCGGTCTTCGCGCCGACGCCGCAGTCGCCTGACGTGTTCCGGACCGTGGCCGGGCGGGAGGTCGGGGAGTTGCTGCGGCTCACCCGCGACGCCGACGGGACGGTGGTCACGATGCACTGGGCCACCTACCGCTTCACCCGCCACCAGGAGACCTTCGACCGGTACGACTTCCGGGCCTGACCGGGCCGGGGCCCGATGCGGGACCTCCCCGGGCCGCCTTCGGCCGGGCCGCCCCCCCCGGGTCGGGTTAGCGCACTGGCCGGGCCCCCGGGTCGGGCCGCCCCCGGTCGGGCCGCCCTCCCGCCGGCCGCCCTCCCGCCGGGCCGCCCTCCCGCCGGCCGCCCTCCCGCCGGGCCGGCGCACCGGACCGCTGGGGGAGCGGGTACGACCGCCCGGTCCGGCCGGGCGGAAAAAGTGACACGGTGCCGCCGGTGCGGAGCGGATACGATGGGCGTATCGTCCGCACGCCGTGCCAGCAGGGCACGGCGCGAGATGGAAGCAGGTGGCGCAGGGCCCCACGGCCCGACCTATGACCGGCACCCCACCTCCCGGCCCGCCCCGGGTGCAGACCAGGATCACGGTTCCCGATGCCAAGATCATGGTCAACCTGCTCGGCGCGGGCGACGAGATCCTGCGACTCGTCGAACGTTCGGTCACCAGTGACGTGCACGTCCGTGGCAACGAGATCACCATCACCGGTGCGCCTGCGGACAATGCTCTCGCCGAGCGCCTCTTCAGCGAGCTGCTCGAACTGATCGAGAAGGGCGAGACCCTGACCACTGACGCTGTCCGGCGTACCGTCGGCATGCTCGAACAGGGCGGCACCGAGCGGCCCGCCGAGGTGCTCACCCTCAACATCCTCTCCCGGCGCGGGCGCACCATCCGCCCCAAGACGCTGGGCCAGAAGACGTACGTCGACTCGATCGACGCCAACACGATCGTGTTCGGCATCGGCCCGGCCGGCACCGGCAAGACCTACCTGGCGATGGCGAAGGCCGTCCAGGCGCTGCAGGCCAAGCAGGTCAGCCGGATCATCCTGACCCGGCCGGCGGTCGAGGCGGGCGAGCGGCTGGGCTTCCTGCCGGGCACCCTGAACGAGAAGATCGACCCCTACCTGCGCCCGCTCTACGACGCGCTGCACGACATGCTCGACCCGGAGTCCATCCCGAAGCTGATGGCGGCCGGCACCATCGAGGTCGCGCCGCTGGCCTATATGCGGGGTAGGACCCTTAATGACGCTTTCATCATCCTGGACGAGGCGCAGAACACCACGCCCGAGCAGATGAAGATGTTCCTCACCCGGCTCGGTTTCGGTTCCAAGATCGTGGTGACCGGTGACGTCACCCAGGTGGACCTTCCCGGCGGGACGGCCAGCGGGCTGCGGGTGGTCCGGGAGATCCTGGCAAACGTCGAGGATGTGCACTTCGCCCAGCTCTCCAGCGCGGACGTTGTCCGGCACCGGCTGGTCGGGGAGATCGTCGACGCGTACGCCCGCTGGGACGAGCGGGAGAACCAGCAGGCGCAGGGCGTGCACGCCGTGCCGGGGCGGACCGCCCAGGGCGGCCGGGCCGGCCGCCGCCGCTAACCAACCAGAGGAAGACAGTTGTCCATCGAGATCGCCAACGAGTCCGGTGTCGAGGTCGACACCGACTCCGTGCTCGCCGTGGCCCGGCACGCCCTCGACGAGATGGGGGTCAACCCGCTCGCCGAGCTGTCCGTGCTGCTTGTCGACATCGGCTACATGACCGAGCTGAACCATCGTTGGATGGGCGGTGACGGCCCCACCGACGTGCTCGCCTTCCCCATGGACGAGGGCAGCGTCGACCACGGCCCGGGGGAGAGCGCCCCGGCCAGCGGTGAGCCGGCCCTGCTCGGTGACATCGTGCTCTGCCCGGAGGTGGCGGCGAAGCAGGCGGCCACCGCCGGGCACACGGCCGCTGACGAGCTGCACCTGCTCACCGTGCACGGGGTGCTGCACCTGCTCGGCTACGACCACGCCGAGCCGGAGGAGGAGCGGGAGATGTTCGCCCTCCAGGCCCGGTTGCTGGCCAGCTGGCGGTCGACCCGGTCCCGGTGATGGACATAGTCGCGGCCGGCCCGACCGCCGGCCTTCCCGATCTTCAGCTGATCTTCTTCGCGGCCGGGCTGGTGGTGCTCGCCGGCCTGATCGCGATGACCGAGGCCGCGCTGGCCGCGGTCTCCCCGGCGCGGGCCGCGGAGCTGGCCCGCGACGGGGCGCGCGGCGCGCGTACCCTCCAGGCCGTCGCCGGTGACGTGGTCCGCCACCTCAACCTGTTGCTGCTGCTCCGGCTGCTCGCCGAGTTGACCGCCACCACCCTGGTCGCCCTGGTGGCGGTGGACAGCTTCGGCGCGGGCTGGCGGGCGGCGCTGGTGACCGCCGGGGCGATGACGGTGGTCAGCTTCGTGGTGGTCGGGGTGGCCCCGCGCACCCTGGGCCGGCAGCACGCGTACGCGGTGGGTCGGGCGGTGGCGCCGTTGGTGCGTTGGCTGGGTCGGGCGCTCAACCCGCTGGCCTCGCTGCTGATCCTGATCGGCAACGCGGTCACCCCGGGGCGCGGTTTCCGGGAGGGGCCGTTCGCCACCCAGGTTGAGCTGCGGGAGTTGGTCGACCTGGCCGAGCAGCGGGGGGTGGTGGAGCACGGCGAACGCCAGATGATCCACTCGGTCTTCGCGCTCGGCGACACCATCGCCCGGGAGGTGATGGTGCCGCGCACCGAGATGGTGTGGATCGAGGAGGGCAAGGCCCTCTCCCAGGCGTTGGCGTTGTTCCTGCGTTCCGGGTTCTCCCGCATCCCGGTGATCGGGGAGAGCGTCGACGACGTGCTCGGTGTGCTCTATCTCAAGGACCTCATCCGGCATACCCGGGGTGGTGACCTGCGGGCGCACCAGACCCCGGTGGCCGAGCTGATGCGACCGGCGACGTTCGTGCCGGAGTCCAAGCCGGTCGACGACCTGCTGTCGGAGATGCAGGCCGCCCGCAACCACCTGGTCATCGTCGTCGACGAGTACGGCGGCACCGGTGGCCTGGTCACCATCGAGGACATCCTGGAGGAGATCGTCGGTGAGATCACCGACGAGTACGATGTCGAGCGCCCGCCGGTGGAGCACCTGGCCGACGGCGCGGTCCGGGTCACCGCCCGGCTGCCGGTGGAGAACCTGGGCGAGTTGTTCGACACCGACCTGCCCACCGACGAGGTGGAGACGGTCGGTGGCCTGTTGGCGCAGGCCCTGGGGCGGGTGCCGATCCCGGGTGCCGACGCCGAGGTGGCCGGCCTGAAGCTGGTCGCCGAGGGCACCACCGGCCGACGTAACCGGATCGACAGCGTGCTGGTCAGCCGGGTGCCGTCGACCGGGGGCCCCGATTCCCGTGACAACCAGAACAGCACCGAGGAGAGGCAACCCGCCGATGCCTGAGACACCCGCCGTGCCGGCTGCCCGGCCCACCCCGTCCGATCCGGCCGAGTTGAGCGCCGAGGACGGCAAGCTGGTCGTGCTGGCCCGTGGCGCCCGGGCCCGGGTGGCTGCCGTGGAGGGCGCGGCGGTCCGCGACCAGGACGGCCGGACGTACGCTGCGGCGAGCGTTTCGCTGCCCTCGTTGACCGTCACGGCGCTCCAGTTGGCGGTCGCCTCGGCGGCGGCGGCGGGGGCGAGCCGGTTGGAGGCGGCGGCGGTGGTGACCGAGGCGTCGACCCTGGACGGGGCGGGGCACGCGGCGGTGCGGGATCTGGCTGCGGACGCGCCGATCCATGTGGCCGCCCCGGACGGCACGGTCCTCGGCACGGTGGTCGAGTGACCGGCGTGGAGCAGCGGCCGTACCGGGCGGGTTTCGGGTGTTTCGTCGGGCGGCCGAACGCCGGCAAGTCGACGCTGACCAACGCCATCGTCGGCACCAAGATCGCGATCACCTCCAACAAGCCGCAGACCACCCGGCACGTGATCCGGGCGGTGCTGCACCGGCCGGAGTCGCAGCTGGTCCTGGTCGACACCCCCGGCCTGCACCGGCCCCGGACGCTGCTCGGTGAGCGCCTCAACGACCTGGTGCGCACCACCTGGACGGAGGTCGACGTGATCGGCCTCTGCATTCCGGCCGACGAGCCGGTGGGTCGGGGCGACCGGTTCATCAGCGGCGAGTTGAGCGAGTTGAAGGCCACCGTGCTCGCGGTGGTGACCAAGACCGACCTGGTCGACAAGCGGCGGTTGGCCGAGCAGTTGCTCGCGGTCAGCGAGCTGGCCGACTTCGCCGCCGTGGTGCCGGTCAGCGCGGTCTCCGGGCACCAGGTGGACACCCTGGTCGACGTGATGACCGGTTACCTGCCGCCGTCGCCGCAGCTGTATCCGGACGACATGCTCACCGACGAGCCGGAGCAGGTGCTGGTCGCCGAGCTGATCCGGGAGGCGGCCCTGGAGGGGGTCCGCGACGAGCTGCCGCACTCCATCGCCGTGGTGGTGGAGGAGATGATCCCCGAGGGTCAGCTCATGAAGATCTATGCCGACGTCTACGTCGAGCGGCCCAGCCAGAAGGCGATCGTGCTGGGTCACCGGGCCAGCCGGCTCAAGGAGGTCGGCACCACCGCCCGCAAGCAGATCGAGGAGCTGCTCGGCACCCGGGTCTATCTGGACCTGCACGTGCGGGTGGCCAAGGAGTGGCAGCGGGACCCGAAGCAGCTGCGCAAGCTGGGTTTCTGACCCGTACGCCGGGGTGAAATCCGGACACCGATATGGGAAGTTTCACGTCAGGCCCCGATTAGCAGCGGTTTCACAGGTCGGGTGCGCAGGGTAGGGGACGTTCATCCGTCCCCGACATAGATGCAGCCTGATGCGTAATCGATATCTGGACCTGCTCCGTTTCCTGGCCATCGTCCGGGTCGTGGTCTACCACGTCACCGGGCTGGCCACGCTGACGCTGATCTTCCCGGCGATGTCGATCATGTTCGCCCTGGCCGGGTCGCTGATGGCGGCGTCGATGGACCGGTACGGCGTGTCCGCGCTACGGCGTCGGTTGCGCCGTCTGCTGCCCTCGCTGTGGGTGGTGGCGGTGATCTTCGTGCCGGCCATGCTGCTCACCGGGCTGGAGTTCACCCCCCGGGTGGTGATCTGGTTGTTCCCGATCACCGACCCGCCCGCCAACTACTGGGGCGGGCTCGCGCTCAGCCCGATCTGGTACCTGCGGGACTACCTGTGGTTCCTGCTCGCCTCCCCGGTGGCGCTGTGGCTGTTCCGCCGGGCCCCACTGCCCACCCTGGCCGCCCCCTACCTGCTGCTGGTCGCGATCGAGGTGGGTCTCCTGCCGACCACCTCGGCGGTGCCGCGCGACTTCGGCCTCTATTTCGGGGCCTGGCTGCTCGGCTTCGCCCACCACGACGGCATGTTGCGCCGGCTGGCCGACCGGGTGCTGGTGCCGGCGGCGGTGCTGCTGGCCGGGGCCGGCGCGGCGTGGATCCTCACCCACCCGGGGCCGCGCGGCTACGACCTCAACGACATCCCGCTCGGCAACGCCCTGTGGTCGGCGGCGTTCATCCTGGTGGTCATCGGCCGGGCCCCGGCCACCGCCGCCTGGGTGGACCGGAACCGGATCTTCAGCCGGCTGGTGACGGTGGCGAACCGGCGCGCGTTGACCGCCTACCTGTGGCACATGCCCTTCGTGGTGGCGCTCACCCCGCTGGTGGGCCTGGTCGGCTGGTCACCCCGGGACCCGTGGGGGCTGGCGATCCGGGTGGTGCTGGTCTTCCTCCTGGTCGCGGTGGTGACCCTGCTGGTCGGCTGGGTGGAGGACGTGGCGGCCCACCGCCGCCCCGAACTGGTCCCCGGCCGCCCGCACCCCCGCCCGGTGACGGCGTCGCCCGGCGCCCCGGCGCCCCGGACACCCGAGGCCGACACCGCCGAGATCAGGGCCCGCTGAGGTACGCCACCCGCTCAGCGCTGCACGACCGTCACGTTTCCGCTGCCGGCCTCCAGATCCAGCACCAGCGGCGCGCCCGGGTCGTTGGTGACCCCGATCTCGGTGTTCCCCGAGTCGACATTCGACTTCACCCGGTACCGGCCGGCCGGCACCGTCAGCTCGACGTCCCCGCTGCCGGCGTGGGCCCGCGCCGAAGCCGGCCTGCTCAGGGTGAGCGTGATGTTGCCGGAACTGGTCTCGGCGGAGACGTCGCCACCGAGCCGGGTCCCGGTGACGTCGCCGGAGGCGGCCCGCAGGTCGACCGGCCCGGTGACGTTGAGCACCTCGATGTTGCCCGACCCGGTCTCGGCCCGCACCGGGCCGCCCGCCTCGATGATCCGGATGTTGCCCGAGCCGAGGGTGAAGTCGACCGAGCCGATCCTGGTCAGGTCCACGTCACCCGAACCGGTCTCCCCCTGCACCCGCACCCCGGGCGGGGCGGTCACCTCGTACGACACCGAGCAGCGGGGACCGCACCCGGTGTCCAGCACCAACTCGTCACCGGTGATCTCGTACGTGGTGTCCGGCTGGTCACCCTGGTAACGGAGCACCCGCTTGACGCGTACGCCGGTGGCGGGGCCGGTCGCCCGGACCACCACGTCCCCGGAGCCGGGCCGTACGGTGATCCGGGCGATCTTCGCCGCCTCGGTGGTGTCGAAGTCCAGCCGCCGGAAGGAGAGCGTGTCGCACCCGGTGACGAGGATGAGGGCGGCGGTCGCACCCAGGGCGACCGCGCTGCGGGGAAGAGCCATGCCCAGCAACCTACGACCGTCTCCACCTGCGGCACATCGGGGGCGAAGCGCGGGCCCACCCCGAGCCGACCCTGATTTCCCACCCCGAGGGAGAATGACCGGATGGCCGGGTACCGCCGACAGCTCTACCGCGACGACGCGGTGGTGCTGCGCGTGCAGAAGCTGGGCGAGTCCGACCGGATCATCACGCTGCTGACCCGCCGGCACGGCCGGTTGCGCGCGGTGGCCCGGGGGGTACGCCGCACCACCAGCAAGTTCGGCGCCCGGCTGGAACCGTTCGGCCACGTCGACCTGCAACTCGCCGGCGACCCGAAGGGCAACACCGGCAGTTCGCTGCACAGCGTCAGCCAGGTCGAGGGCATCGACCTGTACGGCAAACGTTTCCTCGGGGACTACCCCCGGTACACGGCGGCCAGCGCGATCGCGGAGACCGCCGAACGCCTCACCCCCGTCGAGCGGGAACCGTCGCTGCGGCTGTTCCAGCTCACCCTCGGCGCGCTCAAGGCGTTGTCCCGGGGTGAGCACGCCACCACGCTGGTGCTCGACGCCTACCTGCTGCGCGGGATGAGCCTCGCCGGGTGGGCGCCCGCGTTGACCGCGTGCGCGGTCTGCGGCACCCCGGGGCGGCACCGGGCGTTCTCCGTACCCGCTGGGGGTGCGGTCTGCCCGGACTGCCGGCCACCCGGCGCGGCCCACCCCGCGCCGGCCACCATCGACCTGATGTCCGCCCTCACCAGCGGCGACTGGCAGGTCGCCGACGCCACCGCCACCGGGGTACGCCGGGAGTGCAGCGGCCTGGTCGCGGCGCACCTGCAGTGGCACCTGGAACGCGCGCTACGCTCGCTGCCGCTGGTCGACCGGGGTGGCCCGACGCCCGGTGCGCCGGACACCGGCCCGGTGGGCGGCGGGCCGACGGGGGACGACGGGGGTGCCCCGGGTGGCCGGGTGCCGCCGCCCCGGGTCGGCGTGGAGGGTGGGGACAAGGAGATGACCGAGTGATCCGATCGTTGAGGGCCGACCGGCGGACGCCGGTGCCGCCGACCCCGCACCCGTCGGGCGCCCGGCCACCGGCGCTGCCCGCCGAGGCGCTGCCGAAGCACGTCGCCGTGGTGATGGACGGCAACGGCCGGTGGGCCAAGGAGCGCGGACTGCCCCGTACCAAGGGCCACGAGCAGGGCGAATACAGCCTCTTCGACACCGTGGAGGGGGCGATCGAGCTGGGCGTGCCCTACCTGTCGGCGTACGCCTTCTCCACCGAGAACTGGCGGCGCTCGCCGGACGAGGTCCGCTTCCTGATGGGCTTCAACCGGGACGTCATCCGCCGTCGCCGCGACCAGCTGGTCGACCTGGGGGTGCGGGTGGTCTGGTCGGGGCGGGCGGGCCGGCTGTGGAAGAGCGTCATCTCCGAGTTGCAGACCGCCGAGGAGATGTCCCGGGGCAACTCGACACTGACCCTCCAGTTCTGCGTCAACTACGGCGGCCAGGCCGAGATCGCCGACGCCGCCGCCGCGATCGCCCGGGAGGTGGCCGCCGGCCGGCTCGACCCGGACAAGGTCACCGAGAAGACCGTGGCGAAGTACCTCTACCACCCGGAGGTCCCCGAGGTCGACCTCTTCCTGCGCCCCTCCGGCGAGGAACGGATCTCCAACTTCATGCTCTGGCAGTCGGCGTACGCGGAGCTGGTGTTCCTGGACACCCTCTGGCCGGACTTCGACCGCCGCCACCTGTGGTACGCGTGCGAGCTGTACGCCCAGCGGGACCGCCGGTTCGGCGGCGCGCTGCCCAACCCGGTCGCCCCGCCGCGCTGACCGGACCACGGTTGGTGATCTCACCGTCGGGGTATCCCCTGGTGAGCAGCCAATCGCGGAGGTGAGCACTCATGATTCAGAAGCGGATCGCACAGTGGGCGGTCATGGCGGTCGCCGTGCCGCTGGCCGCGGCGGGCGCCCGCCGGCTGAGCCACACCCTGGAGGCCCGTCGCGGCCCCAGCGGGGTGAGCCGGATGCTGAGCCGGGGCGCCGACGTGCTGCGCCCGCAGAAGGCCCGCCGTCGGCGGTTCTGGTGACCGCCGCCCGGCCGGCCGCACACCGCTGACCAACCCCGGCAACGGGCCGACGGATGTCGCGCCCCTGCCGGTCACCTGTCGGCCCGGATCGCCGTGGACCGACGGCCGGGCCCAGGCGTGAGAATGCCCCGCCGTTGCGGCACGTGCCGCAACCGCCGGGGCTTAGTAAAGTCCTCCCCCCCCCGCGGGGGGCGGCC
>NZ_JBEZEK010000029.1:0-71625 GCF_040648835.1 Micromonospora sp. NPDC049081
TTCGGGTGGTGTGGTGGTGCCGACGTTGCGTCGGGGTGAGGGTGGTGTGGGTCGGGTGTTGTTGTCGTTGGGTGAGGCGTTTGTTGCGGGGGTGGAGGTTGATTGGCGTCGGGTGGTGGGTGCGGGTCGGTTGGTGGATGTGCCGACGTATGCGTTCCAGGGGGAGCGGTACTGGTTGGAGGCACCCCGCAACACCGGCGACGACACGACCGCCACCGGCCACGCGCTGCTCGGTGCCGCGGTGGAGTTGCCCGGCTCCGGCGGGGTGGTACTGACCGGCAGGGTGTCCCTGACCGACCAGCCGTGGCTGCGTGACCACGCGGTCGGCGACACGGTCGTCCTGCCCGGTACGGCCTTTCTCGACATGGCACTGCGCGCCGGTGACGAGGTCGGCTGTGGCCACGTCGACGAGTTGACCCTGCACCAACCGCTCGTCCTGACCACCGGTTCCGTGCAACTGCGCGCCGTGGTCGACGCCGCTGACGACGCCGGTCGCCGGCCGGTGTCCATCTTCGCCCGGAGCGGCTCCGGCGAGACGGACTGGACGACGTGCGCCGCCGGTGTCCTCTCCGACAGTGACGACCAGGCCCCGGCCGAGGGCCTGGCCGACACCTGGCCGCCGGCCGACGCGGAACCCCTCGACTGCGTCGAGCTCTACTCCGACCTGGCTACCCGGGGCTACCACTACGGCCCGGCCTTCCAGGGCGTACAGGCCGCCTGGCGGCGCGGAAACCAGGTCTTCGCGGAGGTGGCGCTCGCCGCCGAGCAGCACGCCGAGGTGACCGCCTTCGCCATCCACCCGGCGCTGCTCGACGCGGCCCTGCACGCCGGCCTGACCGACCCGGAGGCACCCGCCGCGCCGGTGGAGCTGCCCTTCGCCTGGTCCGGCGTCGCGCTGCACCGCACGGCGGCGACCACGGCCCGGGTCCAGCTCACCCGGACCGCACCCGGTGTCCTGCACCTGGTCGTCACCGACCCGACCGGCGCGGCGCTGGCCACCGTGGACACGCTCGTGATGCGGCCCATCCCCGGTGGCCTGCGGGGGCCCGCCACCGACGCCGGCCTGTACGCCATCACCTGGTCACCCTCCGGTGACCGGGAGCCCGCCGCGGCGGACCCGTCGGACGCACCCGACCGGCAGGTGCTGGATCTGACCGACCGGGGGGTCGGCACCACCACCGACGGCGACGCCGCCGAGGCCGCCCGGTTGCTGGTGCACGAGGTCCACAACGAGGTCACCCACTGGCTGACCGGGGCCGGCACCGACGGGTCACCGGGCGGGGCCCAGCCGTCGAAGCTGGTCGTGGTGACCCGTGGCGGGGTCGCGGTCGGGCCCGACGAGGACGTCGATCCGGCTGCCGCCGCCGTGTGGGGGTTGCTGCGTACCGCCCAGATCGAGCACCCGGACCGGATCGTGCTGATCGACCTGGACGACGACGAGCGCTCCCGGGCCGCCGTCACCGTCGCCGGGTGCGGCACCGAGCCACAGCTCGCCATCCGCTGCGGCGTCGAGCACCGGGCCCGGCTCACCCGGCTCGCCCCACCCGGCGACGCCCTGCGGGCCGCCGCCGGGACGCGCAACGACGGCACCGTCCTGATCACCGGTGCCTCCGGGGTGCTCGGTGGGGTCTTCGCCCGTCACCTGGCCACCCGGTATCCCACCCAGCGGCTGCTGCTCGTCGCCCGGCGCGGTGCCGCCGCACCCGGGATGGACGAGTTGACCGCCGCACTGGGCGACCTCGACGCCCGGGTGGAGGTGGCGGCCTGCGACGTGACCGACCGGACGCAGCTCGCCCGGCTGCTCGACGCGATCCCCGCCGCGTACCCGCTCACCGCCGTGGTGCACGCCGCCGGGGTGCTGGACGACGGACTGCTCACCTCCCTGCGCCCCGAGCAGCTCGACGCCGTCCTGCGGCCGAAGACCGCGGCGTGGCACCTGCACGAGTTGACCCGCGACCTCGACCTGGCCGAGTTCGTGCTCTTCTCGTCGGTGACCGCGACCCTGGGCAACGCCGGTCAGGCCAACTACACGGCGGCGAACGGCTTCCTGGACGGCCTGGCCGCCCACCGACGCGCCCACGGCCTGCCGGCCACCAGCATCGCCTGGGGCCTGTGGGCCACGGCCTCCGGCATGACCGCCCACCTGAGCCGGACCGACCTGAACCGGCTGGGCCGCGACGGGATCGGCGCGTTGGACGAGGCGGCGGGCCTGGCGCTGTTCGAGGCGGTCCGGGCGGGCCACCCGACCGGCCCGGACCCGTTGCCGGCGACCGTGGTCGCCGCCCGGCTGGACGGGACCGCGCTCCGCGCGAAGGCCACCGCCGGGCTGCTGCCCGCCCTGTTCGGGGACCTGGTCCGGGTCGCCCCACGCCGGGTGCGGGCGACCGCCGGTGTCGACGCCGGTCAGTCCTGGGAGCGGCGGATGGCGGCGCTCCCCGCGGCCCGGCGTCGGGAGGCGGTCACCGAGCTCCTGCGCGGCGCGGTGCTCACCGTCCTCGGACACGACCCGGCCGGGACGATGGAGGCCGACCGCACCTTCAAGGACTTCGGCTTCGACTCGCTCAGCGCGGTCGAGCTGCGCAACCGGATCGGGGCCGCCACCGGGATCACCCTGCCGGTCACCCTGGTCTTCGACCACCCCACCCCGGCCGCGCTCGCCGAACACCTCGACCAGCGGGTCTCCGGGGGCACCGGTCCCGCCCCGACGCCGGTCGCCCCGACGGTCGGGCCGGCCGACGAACCCATCGCGATCGTGGCGATGGGCTGCCGCTACCCGGGTGGTGTCGAGTCCCCGGAACAGCTGTGGCGGCTCGTCGCCGACGGCGTGGACGCGGTGGGCGGGTTCCCCCGCAACCGGGGCTGGGACATGTCCGGTCTGCTCGACTCCGGCTCGGACGGGCCCGGCACCAGCCACGCCGACCAGGGTGGTTTCCTCTACGACGCCGACCGGTTCGACGCCGACTTCTTCGGCATCAACCCCCGCGAGGCCGCCGCGATGGACCCCCAGCAACGGCTGCTGCTCCAGACCGCCTGGGAGACGTTCGAACGGGCCGGCCTGCCGTCGGCCACCCTGCGCGGCAGCCGTACCGGCGTGTTCGTCGGGGTGATGTACGGCGACTACGGGGCCCGGCTCGCCACCGCTCCCGGGTCCTCCGAGGGCTACCTCTACAACGGCAGTGCCGGCAGTGTCGCCTCGGGACGCATCGCGTACACCTTCGGGTTGGAGGGTCCGGCCGTCACCGTCGACACGGCCTGCTCCTCGTCGCTGGTGTCGGTGCACCTGGCGGCGCAGGCCCTGCGTCGGGGCGAGTGCACGATGGCCCTCGCCGGTGGTGTCACCGTGATGGCCACCCCCAAGACGTTCATCGAGTTCAGCAGGCAGGGCGCGCTCTCCACCGACGGCCGGTGCCGGGCCTTCTCGTCGTCGGCGACGGGCACCGGATGGGCCGAGGGGGTCGGTCTGCTGCTGCTCGAACGGCTCTCCGACGCCGAACGCAACGGGCACGAGGTGCTCGCCGTGTTGAGCGGCTCCGCCGTCAACCAGGACGGGGCCAGCAACGGGATGACCGCGCCGAACGGGGCGGCCCAGCGTGCGGTGATCCGGCAGGCGCTCGCCTCGGCCGGGCTCACCGGCGTCGACGTCGACGCGGTGGAGGCCCACGGCACCGGCACCCGGCTCGGCGACCCGATCGAAGCCGAGGCCCTCATCGCGACGTACGGCGTCGGACGCTCCCCGCAGACGCCGCTGTGGCTCGGCTCGCTCAAGTCCAACATCGGCCACGCGCAGGCCGCCGCCGGGGTGGGTGGTGTGATCAAGATGGTGCTCGCGATGCGCCACGGCACCCTCCCGCGCACCCTGCACGTGCAGGAGCCGACGCCGCACGTGGACTGGTCGGCCGGCGCGGTCCGCCTGCTCGACGAGGCCCGGGACTGGGTCGCGGTGACCGACCGTCCCCGCCGGGCGGGCATCTCGTCGTTCGGCATCAGCGGCACCAACGCCCACGTCATCGTCGAAGCTCCCGCGCCGGCCGGACGCCCCGGCGACGACGTTTCGGACAGCCCGTCCGCCGACGCGAGGGAGGGGCCGGCCGGGGTAGCGCCGGGCACGGACGACGGCGGTGCCGGGGCGTCGGCCCTCCCGGTCCTCGTTCCCCTCTCGGCGCGTACCGCCGAGGCACTGCGCGGTCAGGCCCGCCGGTTCGCCGCCGCCCTGGCCGACCTGCCGCCCGGCTCCGACGACCGGGACGGGCGGCGGGCGCTGGTCGCGGACACGGCGTACACCCTGGGTCGGCGGGCGGTGTTCGCGCACCGCGCGGTGCTGGTCTGCCGGGACCACGACGGCCTGCTCGCCGGCCTGTCCGCGCTCGCCGACGGCGGCGTGGCCGGCGGCGTCGTCACCGGGCGCGGCACACCCGGCGGGTTGGCCCTGATGTTCACCGGGCAGGGCAGCCAGCGTCCCGGCATGGGTGCCGAGTTGTACGCCACCGAACCCGTCTTCGCAGCGGCCTTCGACGCGGTCTGCGCCCACCTCGACCCCTACCTGGACCGTCCCCTGCGCGCAGTGGTCTTCGCCGCCCCCGACTCGGCCGACGCCGCGCTGCTGGACCGGACCCGCTACACCCAGGCGGCCCTGTTCGCCGTGCAGACGGCGCTCTACCGGCTGGTCGAGCGGGCCGGCATCGTCGCGGACCGTCTGATCGGCCACTCGATCGGTGAGGTCGTCGCCGCGCACGTGGCCGGGGTGCTCACCCTGCCCGACGCGTGCCGGCTGGTGGCGGCCCGCGGCCGGCTGATGGAGTCGGCCCCCGAGGGTGGCGCGATGATCTCGATCCGGGCCGACGAGGCCACCGTGACCGCCCTGCTCGGGCCGGACGCGCACCGGTTGAGCATCGCCGGGATCAACGGCCCGGAGTCGGTGGTCGTCTCCGGCGACGCCGACGCGGCGCAGCGGGTCGCCGAGCGGTGCCGGGCCGACGGCCTCGGCACCCGGCAGCTGCGCGTCAGCCACGCCTTCCACTCCGCACACATGGACGGTGTGCTGGCGGAGTTCGTCCGCCTCGCCGGCGAGTTGACCTTCCACGAACCCGAGATCCCGATCGTCTCCAACGTCACCGGTCGCACGGCCACCACCGAGGAACTGACCTCACCCGACTACTGGGCCCGTCACCTGCGCGGCACGGTCCGGTTCCACGACGGGGTCCGCACCCTGCACGCCGACGGGGTCCGGATCTTCGTCGAGCTGGGACCGGACCCGGTGCTCGCCGCGATGGTGCAGGGCAGCATCGGCGGTGCGGAGCCGGCACCGGTGACCGTGGCCGCGTTGCGGACCGCCCAGCCGGAGCAGGACACCTTCGCGGTGGCCGTGGCGACGGTACTGGCCAACGTCGAACACCCCGACCCGGTGGCGGTGCTGGCCGCGCGCAATCCGGCCGGCCGACTGGTCGCGTTGCCCACCTACCCGTTCCAGGCCACGCGGCACTGGCTCGACGCCCCGGCCCCGGTCGGGGACACCCGCGCCGCCGGCCAGGACACGGCGGGTCACCCCCTGCTCGGTGCCGTGGTCGAGCTGGCCGACGGGGCGGGTGAGCTGCTCACCGGTCGACTCTCGGTGGCCGACCAGCCGTGGCTGGCCGACCACGCGGTCGGCGGGGTGGTCACGCTGCCCGGCGCGGCGATCGCCGACCTGGCCGTCCGGGCTGGCGACCAGGTCGGGTGCGGGCGGGTCGACGAGCTCACCTTCCGGACGCCGATCGTGCTGCCGGCGCAGGAGGCCGTCCGGCTCCAGGTCACCGTCCGGCCGGCCGACGGGTCGGGGCGTCGGGCCTTCACCGTGCACACCCAACCGCAGGACCGCTCCACGCCGTGGCGGCTCAACGCCGACGGAGTGCTCGGCACCGAGGCGGCCACGCCCGCCGGGTGGCCCGAGGGCGACGCGCCGTGGCCGCCACACGGGGCGTCGCCGGTGGACCCGGACGCCCTGCACGCCGACCTGGTGGCCGCCGGCCTGGCGATCGGCCCGGCCTTCGCGGGCGTACGGGCGCTCTGGCGGGCCGGTGACGTCCACTACGCCGAGGTGGCCCTGCCCGACGAGGTGTCGTCCGACGCCGCCGGTTTCGGCCTGCACCCGGCGCTGCTCGATGCGGCACTGCGCGCCGTCGCGTTCGGCGTCCCACCGACCGACCGGCTGCACCTGCCGTTCACCGTCGCCGGTTTCGCCCTGCACGCCGGCGGCGCGACCACCGCCCGGGTACGGCTCGCGCCGGGCTCCGGGGCCGGCACCGTCACCGTGTCGTTGGTCGACCCCGCCGGTGCGCCGATCGCCGACATCGACGAGTTGACCCTGCGGCCGTACCAGCCGGACAGCGGGCCGACGGGTGGCCTCTACCGTCTCGACTGGCACCCCGTGGCGCTGCCGGCCGTCGACCCGAGCCCGCACCCCCGGTGGGCGGTGCTCGACGACGGTCGCGTCCTGGCCGACTCGGCGGCGGAGCTGCTCGGCCCGGCCGCCCTCTTCGTCGACATGACGGCCGTCCACGAGGCGGTGACGAACGGGGCCCCGCCGCCGTCGGTGATCGTGGTCGACGCCGTCTCCTCGATCGCCACGAGCCGGGCGATGGCCGCGCTCGCACCGCCGTTGGCCGCCGAGCGGGCCGTCGCCGACACGCTGGAGTTGTTGCAGCAGTGGCTGGCCGACGACCTGCTCGCGGACGTCGGTCTGGTGGTGCTCACCGAGCTGGCGGTCGCCGCGCGCCCGGGTGAGACGCCCGATCCGGCGATGGCCGCGGTGTGGGCGATGCTCGGTAGCGCGCAGAGCGAGCACCCGGGCCGGATCACGGTGGTCGACGTGGACGGCACGCCGGCCTCGATCACCGCCCTGCCGATGGCGCTGGCCGCCCGGGATCCCCGGCTGGCCCTGCGTGACGGCGTCGCCCTCGCTCCCCGGCTCGCCCCGCTTCCCGCCCCGGCCCGGACCGCCGGGGACCGGCCGGACCCGACGGCCACGACGGGTGACCGGCTCGACGCCGACGGCCCCGTGCTGATCACGGGTGCGACCGGCGCGGTGGGGGCCGTGCTCGCCCGGCACCTCGTCGCCCAGGGTGTCCGTCGGCTGGTGTTGACCGCCCGGCGCGGCCCGCAGGCGCCCGGCGCGGCGGAACTGCTCGCCGACCTGACCGCCGCCGGTGCCACCGCCACCGTCGTCGCCTGCGACGTCGCCGACCGGGACCGGTTGGCCGAGGTGCTCGACGCGTACCAGCCGGGTGCGGTCTTCCACGCCGCCGGTGTGCTCGACGACGGGGTGCTCACCGGGCTGACCGCGCAACGCTGTGCCGCCGTGCTGCGCCCCAAGGCCCGGGGCGCGTGGAACCTGCACGAACTCACCCGGGGTCGACGCCTCTCGGCTTTCGTGCTGTTCTCGTCGGTGGCCGCCACCGTCGGGACCGCCGGCCAGGCCAACTACGCGGCGGCCAACGGTTTCCTGGAGGCGCTGGCCGGGCAGCGTCGCGCCGAGGGACTTCCCGGCCTGGCCGTCGGCTGGGGGCTGTGGGGCACCGGCGGTATGGCCGGCGAGCTGGGCGCGGCGGACCGGGCCCGGCTGGCCCGCATCGGCATCTCCCCGATGGCCGCGGCCGATGCGCTGGGCCTGCTCGACGAGGCGCTCGCCGGGGTCGACCCGTACCTCCCGCCGGTCGTGGTGGCTGCGGCGTTCGCGCCGTCGGCACTACGCGCGGCGGCCGGGGCCGGTGGGCTGCCGGACGTACTCACCGCACTGGCTCCCGTGGTGCCCGTGCCGGCCCGCCGGGCGGCGGCCGTGAGCTCCGCCCCCGGGAACGACCCGGGCAGTCTCACCGACAGCCTGGCCGCCCTGTCGACCCAGCAGCGTGGCGAGCGGCTGCTGGACCTGGTCCGCACGGAGATCCGCGGCGTCCTGGGTTACACCGACGCGGAGGCCGTGGACGACGAGCGCAGCCTGCGCGACATGGGTTTCGACTCGCTCACGGCGGTGGAGCTGCGCAACCGGCTGAACACCGTCACGGGACTGCGGCTGCCGACCACGCTCGTCTTCGACTTTCCGACCGCGGTGGCGCTGTCGGAGCAGATCGGCACCCGTCTGGTGCCGGAGACCGGTGAACCCGCCGGAGCGGTGCTGGCCGTGCTGGACCGGCTGGACGCTCTGCTGGCCACCCGCGACATCCCCGACGGGGAGGAGGACGACATCGGTGAGCGACTGAGGAATCTGCTGTGGAACTGGCAGGGCCGGCAGGGCGGCGACGAAGCCGCCGGGGGCGCCGACGAACTCGACACGATCGACGACGACGACCTGTTTCACACATTGGACCGGGAGCTCAGCGGTCCGCATCCGGATCGGCTCCCCTGACCGGCACGCGACCGTGTGGTCGGCACCGGCAACCGCATCATGAGGCATGGAAGGGAAATATCTTGAATAGGCTGCGCGGAAACCCGTGGGCGGTGCTGGCGACACTGTCGATCGGTTTCTTCATGACCCTGTTGGATCTCACGATCGTCAACATCGCCATCCCGGACGTGATGTCCGACCTGGGCGCCTCGTTCAACCAGGTGCTCTGGGTGATCAGCGCGTACTCGCTGGTCCTCGCCGTCCTGTTGATCACGACCGGGCGGCTCGGTGACCTCAAGGGACCACGGCTGCTGTTCCTCACCGGTACGGCGCTCTTCACCCTGGCGAGCGTCTTCTGCGGTGCGGCACAGAGCCCCGGCCAGCTGATCGGGGCGCGGGCCGTGCAGGGCATCGGCGCGGCGATGATGGTGCCGCAGACCCTCGCGATGATCATCGGTATCTTCCCGCCGCAGCGGCGGGGCACGGCCATGGGCGTCTGGGGTGCGGTCGCCGGTGTCGCCACCATCTCCGGTCCGACCCTCGGTGGTCTGCTGGTGTCGACCTTCGGCTGGCGGTCGATCTTCTTCGTCAACGTGCCGTTGGGTATCGCCGTGCTGGTGCTGACCCCACTGCTCATCCCCAACATGAAGCCGGACCGCAAGCACCGCTTCGACGTGGTCGGCGTGCTGATCGCCACCGCGGCGCTGTTCTGCGTGGTGTTCGCCCTCAACGAGGGGGAGCGTTACGACTGGAGCGCGAAGATCTGGGCGTTGCTCGCGGTCGGGGTGGTGTTGATCGGCGTCTTCATCGCCCACCAGCGCACCAAGCAGGACGACGAACCGCTGGTGCCGTTCGCGTTGTTCCGGGACCGCAACTACACGATCATGAGCATCAACGCGGCCGTCGTCTCGATGGCGATGCTCGGGCTGGTCCTGCCGATGAACCTCTACCTCCAGCAGGTCCTGGGGATGGACGCGTTGCACGCCGGCCTGACGCTGGCACCCTCGCCGCTGGTCGCGATCATCGTGTCCCCGTTCGCGGGTCGGCTGTCGGACCGTATCGGCGGCAAGTTCGTCCTGCTCTTCGGTCTGACCATGTACGCCATCGGCATGGTCATCCTGGTCAGCCTGGCCCAGTTGGACAGCAAGTGGTACACCTTCCTGCCCGGTCTGCTCGTCGCCGGCGCCGGCACCGGGTCGTTGCTGGCGCCGATGGCGACCGAGGCGATGCGCGGGGTCAACCCGCGGCTGGCCGGAGCGGCGTCCGGGCTGAACAACACGGTGCGGCAGCTCGGTTCGGTGCTCGGTCTGGCGATCGTCGGCGCGCTGATCCAGAGCCGGCTCGCCACCACGGTCCGGGAGGAGGCGACCGCGCAGGCCGGGCAGTTGCCGGCGGACGTGCGTGACCGGTTCGTCGACGCCGGGGTGCAGGCCGGGGCCGGTGGTCCCGGTGGCATCTTCGGTCACCTGCCGGGCGACCTGCCGGACCAGCTCCGGGCCCAGATCGCGACGGTCTTCACCAACGTGTACGACCATGCCTTCCTGTCCATGTTGAAGACCAACTTCCTCTTCCCGATCGCCATCGTCGTGGTCGCGGCGGTGCTCACCACGTTCGTCCGGCGGCGGCCCCCGGCCCCGACCCCGCCGGGCACCGCGGTGCCCGCACCCGCGCCGGCCGCTGCGGCTGCGGTGGCCTCGACCGAGGCAAGCCGTACGTAGCACGGCTGACACCCGAGACGACGTGTCCCCGGTCCGCAGTCGCGGCCGGGGACACGTCGTCTCGGGTCGGGCGGGGTTCAGAAGACCAGCACCCGGTTGTCGTACTGGAGTAGCCGGTCGGCGCAGTGCCACTCGACGGCTCTGGCCAGGACGGTCCGTTCCACGTCCGCGCCGAGCCGGACCAGGGTGGCGGTGGTGTCCCGGTGCGAGGTGCGGATCACGTCCTGCTCGATGATCGGCCCTTCGTCCAGCGCGGCGGTGACGTAGTGCGCGGTGGCGCCGATGAGCTTCACGCCGCGCTGCCGGGCCCGCTCGTACGGGCCGGCGCCGGGGAACGCCGGTAGGAACGAGTGGTGGATGTTGATCACCGGGACGCCGACCTTCTCCAGGAACCCGCCGCTGAGGATCTGCATGTAGCGGGCCAGCACGATCAGGTCGCACTGTCCGGCCAGCAGGTCGGCGAGGGTGCCCTCGGCGACGTCCCGGGCGTCGGGCCGGACCGGGACCTCGTGGAAGGGCACGCCGAATCCGGTGACGGTGTCGCGCAGGACGGGGTGGTTCGAGGCGACCAGGGTGACGTCCGCGGCCAGCTCTCCGCGCCGCCACCGCCAGAGCAGGTCGACCAGGCAGTGGTCGGCCCGCGAGGCCAGGATCGCGATCCGCTTGACCTGTCGGGCGTCGCTGAACCGCCACCGCATGCCGAACGGCTCGGCGATGGCGGTGGCGAACTGGTCGCTCAGGCCCGCCCGTCGCTCGGGTGCGATGGTGAACTCGGTACGCAGGTAGAACTGACCGCCGCTGGGTTCGCTGGTGTACTGGTCCAGCTCCACGATGCTGGCTCCCCTCAGGTGCAGGAACCTGGCCACGGCGGCGATGATCCCCGGCTGGTCGGGGCTGGACACGATGAGACGAAGGGTGTCGACCGACATCTGCTCTCCTCGACGATCTCGGGGTGCCCGGGAAGGTGACACCCCGACGCCGAGCCTGCCCTGCGGACCTAACGCCGATCCTGCGCCGTGCCGTCGTGGCGTCGTGCCGTCGTGGGGTCGTTCACCCGTCCGTCGGGCTCATCCGTCGCTCGCCTCGGTGCCACCGCGGAGCCGCAGGAGCGCCTGCGGGGTGAGGCTGCGGGCGAGGGTCTCCAGGGCGGCGGTGATCTCGGCGATCCGCTGCGGGTCGTCGGTGCCGAGTGCCGTGGCGAGCGCGCCGTCGATCGAGGCGGCCCTGATCTGGACGACCCGGTCGGAGACCTGCTGTGCGGTGTGCAGCAGCAGCCGTCGCCGGTCGTGGGGGTCGGCCACCGCGTCGATGGCACCGGCCTTGCGCAGGCGTGCGGCGCAGACCGACACCTTGCTCTGCGGGAAGCCCGTCCGCTCGGCGATCTCGCTGACCGAGGTGCCCGGGTGGGCCCGGATGTCGCTCGCCACGATGAGCACCGAGCGGTGCAGTGCCGGGTGGGGGTCTACCCCCTCGGTGGGGATCGCCTCTTCGCCGATCTTCATGAGGGTGCGCCCCAGGAGGAACAACTCGATGCCGTTCACCCGTTCAGAGTACATCAGAAACGATCCATCATTCGAGATGCATCTGATACGATGCTTTTATCGGCGCGGGGCCCGCCCGTCCGTCAAGCGCATGGAGATGCACATGTCCGCAACCGACACCCTCCGGACCGGTACGCTCGCCGTCGCCGGCGCCCGCCTCTACCACGAGGTCCGGGGCAGCGGCCCGGTCCTGCTGATCGGCCAGAGCGGTGAGGGTGACGCCCGCCGGACCGCCGACCTGGTCGCACAGCTCGCCGACGCGTACACCGTGGTGACCTACGACCGGCGCGGGCTGTCCCGCAGCGCGCTCACCGACCCCGACCGGCCGGTGACCCTGGCCGACCACGCGGACGACGCCGCCCGCCTGCTGGCCGCCCTCACCGACGAGCCGGCCGCGATGCTCGGGTGCAGCCTCGGTGCCTCGATCGGGCTCCGCCTGGCCGTCCACCATCCCGGTCGGCTGCACACGCTGGTCGCCCACGAACCGGTCTCGCCCCGGCTGCTGCCCACCGGCGAGCGGACCCGCCACGAACGCGAACTGCTCGACGTCCAACGCCTCTACGCCGCCCGTGGGCTGACCGAGGCCATGCGCGAGATCGCCCGGGTGCTCGGCATCGACCCGACCTGCCAGGAGGCCGAGCCCGACCTCACCCCGCAACCGTTCACGCCGCGCCGGGTCGCCAACTTCGACACGTTCATCCGCCGGGACTTCACCGCGATCGTCGGCGACGACCTGCGCCCGGCCGACCTGCCCGGCTGCGGCACCCGGATCGTCCCGGCGGTCGGTGCCCGCACCGCACCGGAGGTCTTCGACCGCCGGTGCGCCGACCGGCTGGCCGAGCTGCTCGGGACCGCACCGGTGGTCTTCCCCGGCGGCCACAACGGCAACACCACCCACCCCCGGGGGTACGCGGCCACGCTGCGCCGGGTCCTCACCGCCGCGCAGCGCTGACCGGCGGAGCCGACCGGCCACCGCGGCGTGGCACCGGGGCGCCGACCACCCGCGGTGCGGCGTGGTACCGGGGCGCGACCACCCGCGGTGCGGTCCCGCGTGCCGGTGGCGCATCGGCGGCCGGTGCCGGGGTGGGACGGTTCAGCCGCGACTCCACCGCTGGCTGGTCGCGCCGTTGCAGTCCCAGATCTGGGTACGGGTGCCGTTGGCCGTGCCGCTGCCCACCAGGTCCAGGCACCGGCCCGAGCCGACGGCCGTGACGGTGCCGTCGGCGTTGAAACGCCACTTCTGGTTGGCCTGGCCGTTGCAGTCCCAGATGATCACCGAGGTGCCGTTGGCGGTGCCGGCGTTGTTGACGTCCAGGCACTTGGTGCCGTAGACCCGCAGCTCCTGGCTGCCGGTCGAGGTCCACGACTGGTTGGCCTGGCCGTGGCAGTCCCAGACGATGGCGGTCGCGCCGTTGGTCTGCGTCGCGCCGTTGACGTCGAGGCACCGGCCGGCGGAGACGCTGCGTACGGCCGACGTCGTGCCCGGCGGGGGCGTCGTCGGTGGGGGAGTGGTCGGGGGTGGCGTCGTCGGCGGCGGGGTGGTGGGCGGGGGTGTGCCGCCGCCGGTGACCAGGAACATCGCCGCGCCGTGCGCCGGCACCGAGGCGCTGATCGTGCCGGTCGACGTCGAGTTGCTGTGCGCCCACAGGTCCCGCACCGCGTAGGACGACGCGCTGCCGAGGCCGAGCGCGCTGGCCGTGGTGGTGACCGTGGCCGTGCCGCCGCCCCGGTTGAGCAGCACCGTGGCCACCCCGCCGGAGGACATCGGCTTGCGCCAGACCTCCAGGTCACCGCTGTCACTGATCTTGTAGCCCTGCCGGCCGCCCCAGTCCTGGTTGACCGCGATGACGTCGGTGTTGGTCAGGATGGTCCGGGTCGCCGCCGACATGGTGCGCAGGTCGTTGCCGGCCAGCAGCGGGGCGTTCAGCAGCGCCCACAGGCTGAAGTGGGCCCGCGACTCGGTCTCGGTGGGGCCGTTGCCGACCTCCAGCATGTCCGGGTCGTTCCACGCGCCGGGCCGGGCGTACGAGTCCTTGCCGACCTGCTGGTCGAGGATGCCCATGATGGAGTTCCAGTTGCCACCGATGTCACCGGTGTTGCGCCAGGAGTTGCCCACCGACGCGCCCCAGGTCCAGACGCTCTCCTGGCCCCAGTTGCACAGGCTGTAGAGGATCTGCCGGCCGGTCGCCGCCAGCGCGTCCCGCATCGCCGTGTAGCGCTGCTGCCCGCTGCGACCGAGGTGGTCGCCGCAGTTGTCGTACTTGAGGTAGTCGACGCCCCAGGACGCCCAGAGGTTGGCGTCGCGCTGCTCGTAGTTGATGCTCGCCGGGTAGCCGGCGCAGGTGGTGGTCCCGGCCGAGGAGTAGATGCCGAGCTTCAGCCCCTTGCCGTGGACGTAGTCGGCGAGCGCCTTCATACCGCTGGGGAACTTCGCCGGGTCGGCGACCAGGTCGCCGCTGGCGTTGCGCTGTCTGGTCGACCAGCAGTCGTCGATGTTGACGTACTCGTAGCCGGCCGCCGCCATGCCGCTTGCGACCAGCGTGTCGGCGGTCTGCCGGATGAGCGTCTCGTTGACGTTGCACCCGAAGGAGTTCCAGTCGTTCCAGCCCATCTGCGGGGTGCGGGCCAGGCCGTTCTCCAGCGCCTGCGCGGGCGGGGCGCCGCCGAGCACCGCCGCGCCGGTGACCACCGCCGTGCCCAGGGTCGCCGCCAGCAGTACGGGGGACAGCAGGGCGACTCGTCGTCTGAACATGCGCACGCTCCTTGCCGGGGTGCAGGCCACGATTCGTAATACATCGACGTTCGCCAACGTAATTCGTCTGACATGTGCCGTCAATACGCGCCCGTCGGCCGTACCCGGGGCCGGCCTGCGCCGCCCTCGCCCGAGCCGCACCGCCCGCCGTCCGGGGTCCGGTCACCGGACGTCCGGGCTGCACACCTTCCAGTCGCCGTCCTGCCGCTCGACGTTCAGCCCCACCGTCCGGGGTGCCTGGTCCGAATAGGTGACCTCGGCGGTTACCCACCGCAGGGTCGGTCCCTCGCTCAGGCGCTCGACCGTCACGTCGGTGATCCGGAACCCGGTCACCCCGTACCCGCCCGCAGGACGGTCCAGCCAGTCCGCCCGCGACTCGCGGCGTCGGTCGGCCGCACACAACATGTCGTACGCGCCGTTGTCGTCATGCCTGACCACGGCGGACAGGTAGGCGTCGGCGGCGGCGCGGATGCCGGGCTCCTCCCTCGCGTCCTTGTGGGACAGGTAGAAGCCGGCGATGGGCGTGCCACAGCAGAGCAGCACGCCGATGCCGACGATGGCGATGACGAAACCCCGGTCGGAGAGGTCCTTCTCGGCGGCCACCGCACCGACGGTACGGGCCGGCGGCAAGGTGCCCGCCGGCCCGGTCGCGACGGGTGTCCACCGTGCACCACGGCGGACACCCGTCGACAGCCCCCGTCAGGAGATCGAGGCGGGGAACCGGTCCCAGACCCGGTGCGCGGCCAGCAGGGCCTGCGCGTCGGCGAGCACGCCGCTCGGCGAGTCACCGGCCACCACGCCCGCCGCGCCGGCCACCCCGGCCAGCTCCAGCACCCGCACGCCCGCGCCCCAGCCGCCGATCACCTTGGCGTGCCGCCAGCACTCCTGCACCAGCAGCAGCACCCGGGGGTCGACGACGCTGGCGTCCGCCGCACCCGCCTTGGCGTCGCGGGCCGGCAGCGCGTCGGGGGCCGGCGCGGGGGCCCCGGCCAGCAGCAGCGCGTCCAACTCGACCGAGCGGCCGGTGGCGAAGGTCCGCTGCACCGTCAGGTCGCCCACCGTGCCGCCGTGCGCGGCGATCACCAGCGGCACCATGCCGGCGGCGGACACCTCCCGGCGTACCTGCTCGACGTCGTCGGTGCCGGCGTCCGCGTCGACCACGATGCCGACCGTACGGCCGTCGGCCGGCCAGGTGCGGCCGAGCTGGGACAGCGCCGAGCTGGGAGCGACGTCGGCCAGCGGCACGGTCGGCTCCGGCGTCGGCAGGCCCAGACCGGTGGCCACCTGCGCGCAGAGCACCGGGTCGATGTTGGCCAGGCACTGCAACTGCCGTTCCCGGATCGCCTGGTGGTAGCACTTGCCCAACTCGAAGGTGTAGGCCCGGACGATGTGCTCCCGCTCCACCGGCGACATGCTCAGCCAGAACAGCCGGGCCTGGCTGAAGTGGTCGTCGAAGGAGGCCGGGTTGGCCCGGACCTTCGGGGCCTCGGCCACGGTCACCGGCACGTCGACGAACGCGTTCTCGGCGTCCCCGGCCGGGAACGGGTTGCCCCCGTCGAGCGAGTTCGGCCGGTACGGCGCGACCCCGGCGTGCACGGCGTGCTGGTGGAACCCGTCGCGGAGCATGTCGTTGACCGGCGCGTGCGGCCGGTTGATCGGAATCTGCGAGAAGTTCGGCCCGCCCAGCCGGGTGAGCTGGGTGTCGACGTACGAGAAGAGCCGGCCCTGCAACAGCGGGTCGTTGGTGACGTCGATGCCCGGCACCAGGTGGCCGAGGTGGAAGGCTACCTGCTCGGTCTCGGCGAAGAAGTTCGTCGGCGTCCGGTTGAGCACCAGCTTCCCGACCGGCTGCACCGGTGCCAGCTCCTCCGGCACGATCTTGGTGGGGTCGAGCAGGTCGATGCCGGCGAAGGTCTCCTCCGGGGTGTCCGGGAACACCTGGAGGCCGAGTTCCCACTCCGGGTACGCGCCGGCCTCGATGGCGTCGTAGAGGTCACGCCGGTGGAAGTCGGGGTCCATGCCGGCGAGCAGCTGCGCCTCCTCCCAGTCCAGCGAGTGCACGCCCAGCTTCGGCTTCCAGTGGAACTTCGCCAGCACCGTCGCCCCGGCGGCGTCGACCAGCCGGAAGGTGTGCACCCCGAACCCCTCCATGGTCCGGTACGAGCGCGGGATGCCCCGGTCGGACATGTTCCACATGGTGTGGTGCTGCGCCTCGGTGTGCAGCGAGACGAAGTCCCAGAAGGTGTCGTGCGCGCTCTGCGCCTGCGGGATCTCCCGGTCCGGGTGCGGCTTGCCGGCGTGGATGATGTCGGGGAACTTGATCGCGTCCTGGATGAAGAAGACCGGCATGTTGTTGCCGACCAGGTCGAAGGTGCCCTCGTCGGTGTAGAACTTGGTGGCGAACCCCCGGGTGTCCCGGACGGTGTCGGCCGAGCCCCGGGACCCCAGGACGGTGGAGAACCGGACGAACACCGGCGTCTCCTTACCCTTGCGCAGGAAGCCGGCCCGGGTGACCTCCTCGGCGCCGTACCCGGTGAAGACGCCGTGCGCGCCCGCGCCCCGGGCGTGCACCACCCGCTCCGGGATGCGTTCGTGGTCGAAATGGGTGATCTTCTCGCGGAGGTGGTGGTCCTGGAGCAGCGTCGGCCCGCGCGGGCCGGCCTTGAGTGAGTGGTCGGTGTCGCGCAGCCGGGCCCCCTGCGCGGTGGTGAGGAACTCGCCCTGCTGGCCGTTGGCGACGGCCGGTGCGCCGGTGGCCGCGCCGGTCGGGGTACGGGTCTGCGGTGCGCCCTGTTCCTTCTTGGGTGGCAGCGGACCGTGCGGGGTGGTGGGCTCCTCGACGGTCGGCGGGGCGCTGCCCGGTGCGCCGGGCACCTCGGGGGTGATCAGGTGGGACACCTTCTCGGCTGCGGCGTCCACCACGTCCTTGACGACTTCGGTCGGCTTGCGGGATTCCATCTGGGTGGCACCTCTTTGCGGAGCGGGGAACGGGTCTTCTTCCCCTACCCGGGCATCCCACCGCAAAACACACAGGGCCGTCCGGTACGTTTCCGCCGCCCCCGCCCCCGCCCCCGCCCCCGCCCCCGCCCCCGCCCCCGCCCACCGGTGGCCCGGGCACCGCGCCGCCGCCCTGGGGTCAGCGCAACGCGCGGAGGGTGACGGCGGTGACCGCGCCGTACGCCAGGTGCGGGACCAGGTCGGCGACCCAGTCGGTGGCCGACCAGGTCCGCGGGTCGGTGACCCGCAACAGGGTCAGCGGGCCGTTGGAACCGATCATCGCCAGGCCGGTCAGCGCGAGGGTGGACACGCCCAGCGGCAACCGGCGACCACCGGCCGCCACGTAGCCGACGGCGGCGGCCACCGAGGTGACGTAGCCGAGCAACGGCCCGAGCCCGGACCGCCGGTTGGTGGCGGTCCGGGCGTCACCGAGGTCGACGTGGGCCAGTTCGGCCAACCGGCCGGCGCTGTCCTCGGCGGTGCTGCTGGCCGGCCGGGCCCGGACCACCATGTCGAGGTAGGTGACGGCGTTGAGGGCGGACGCGCCGGCCGCACCGGCGATCAGGGCTCTGCTGGTCGGCATCATCCCTGCCGCGTACCCGCCTGAGCGGCGGTGACACCCCGGACCACCGCCCGCCAGCCGGGAAACCGGCCGCCGCCGGTCAGGAGACCGCTGCCGTCACCAGTTCCCGGACCCGCTTCTCCACGGTAGGGCTCCAGGTACGCAACGCGTACGACACCGGCCAGAGGTCACCGTCGTCGAGGTGCGCCGCCTCCTGGAAACCCAGGGTCGAGTACCGGTAGTTGAACTTGCCGGCGTCCTGGAAGAAGACGACGATCTTGCCGTCCTCGTTCGCGTACGCGGGCATCCCGTACCAGGTCTTCGGGGACAGCTGCGGAGCCGCCGTGACCACCGTCAGGTGCACCCGCTCGGCCAGCGCCCGGTCCGCCGGGGCCATCTGGGCGATCCGGTCCAGCACCGCCTGCATCCCGTCGGCCTTCTTGGCGCCCTTCTTCCCCTCGGCACGCAACTCGGCGGCGCGTTCCTGCATCGCGGCGCGCTCCTCGGCGCTGAACCCGCCGGCATCGGCCCCGGCGGCCTCTCCGGCGGTGCCGCCGCCGGACGCGGCGGTCGAACTCTTCGTGGACACGCTGTCTCCCTCACTGGGTGGACGAGGCGCGGCGTCCTGCCGGCCACCTGGGAAAAGGCTATGGTCCGGTGCCGCCGCCCGCTTCTCGATTCCTGACCAACGGCAGCCGGCCGGATGACGCCACCGTGGGGCAGGGACCGGGCTGCGCCGGTCCACCCGGGTCGGCGGCCGGCTGGCGGACCCGTCGTCGGGGGGCGCCGGTCGTGGACACGTCGCCGTCGATGCGTCTATGGTCACCGCATCCACCGCCCGTGCCCGTCGTCCGAGGAGCGCCATGGGTTTCCCGGTATCCCTCGACGACCTGCTCGGCGACGAGGTACGCCGCGACCCGTACCCGTACTACGCCCGGCTGCACGAGCTGGGGGAGGCCGTCGCGCTCGCCCCGACGGCCCCGTACGCCGCGGTGGTCCACGGGTACGACGCCGCCCACCGGGTGCTGCGTGATCCGGTGTTCCGGGTGCTCGACGCGGACCACCTGGACCGGGCCGGCCTGCGCTGGCGGGACCACGCGGTGATCCGGACCCTGCAGGCCAGCATGTTCAACGCCCCGCCCGACGACCACGCCCGGATACGCCAGTTGTTCGGCCAGGCGCTGACCGCCCGCCGGGTCACCGCGTTGGAACCGGCGATCCTGCGCATCGCCGACCGGCTGCTCGACGGGCTCGCCCGGGAGGGCGCGGACGGCCGACCGGTGGACTTCATGGCCGCGTTCGCGTTGCCGCTGCCCAGTGCCGTCGTCGGCGAGCTGCTGGGGGTGCCCGAGCGGGACCGGGGGTGGTTCCCGTCGCGGGTGCGGGCGTTCGACGCGGTGCTGGAGATCGGACCGCGTTCGTTCCGGGAGATCCGGGCCGCCAACGTCGCCGCCGACGAGCTGACCGCCTACTTCACCGACCTGCTGGCCGTACGCCGGGCGGAGCCCCGCGACGACCTCGTCTCGGCGCTGGCGGCGATCCGGGACGGACGCCCCGACCAGCTGTCGGAGGCCGAGCTGCTGGCCAACCTCATCGTCATGTACAACGCGGGGTTCCGGACCACGGCCAACCTCTTCGGCACCGGGCTGACCCTGCTGTTGGCGCGGCCGGCGGCGTTGGCCGCGTTGCGCGCCGACCACAGCCTCGCCCCGGCCTACGTGGAGGAGATCCTGCGGTACGAGCCACCGGTGCACTTCGCCGTGCGCTACGCCGCCGAGGACACCGACGTCGCCGGAGTCGCCGTCCCCCGTGGACGGTCCGTGCTGGTGCTGACCGGTGCGGCCAACCGCGACCCCCGACGGTTCCCCGACCCGGACTCCTTCGACCCGTCCCGCCCGGACAACCGGCACCTGGCCTTCAGCGCCGGGCCGCACTACTGCGTCGGCGCGGCGCTCGGCCGGGCGGAGGGGCGGCTCGTCCTGCCCCGGCTGCTGGACCGGTTCCCGGCGCTGGCGCTCGCGGCGGAGCCCGGCGAACGGCGGCAACTCATGCTGCGGGGTCACGACCGGCTCCCGGTGCGGCTCGTCGCTGCGGACACCGATCGGTCCGCCGGCACCGTCCGGGTGGACCTTGCGAATCGGTCTTGATTGAGTAAGGTCGATTCACACGGAGCGGCTGCTCCGGTGACCAGAACGGCGACGGTCACGCCGACGTCGTACCCGGTCTCCGGCCGCGTCCCCGGCCACCTGTCACGCCTCCCGCGCCCACCGGCTGCCGGGCCCGCCGACGCCGACCTCCGGAAAGGAAACAACGGCCATGACCGACGAGATCCGCGCGTTCCTCTTCGCCGCGCTGACCGAGATGAAATACGACATCGAGGGCGCCGACGACGACACGGTGTTCGGTCCGGCCGGCCTCGACGTGGACTCGCTCGGCCTCGCCGAGCTGGCCGTCCGGGTGGAGGACCGGTTCGGGGTGGCGTTCGACGACGACGAGGCCGAGGCCCTGGCGATGATGACGGTCGGCGAGTTCTGCGGCGCGGTGTCCCGGCGCATCCAGCCCGCCTCGGCGCACTGACCGTGCCCGCCGCGCCACCCGCCCGGCCGCCCGTCGACCGGTCGGCTGACCGGGCCCGGTGCGGTCGGGCCCACGGTTGTCGTCGGTGCGGCCGGGGAGTCGCCGGGACCGGGCGGGAGGGACGCGCGTGCGTGCGGGTGTGACGGTCACCGGGATCGGGCTGGTGAGCCCCGTCGGCAGCACCGCCGCCGAGGTGTTCGACGCGGTCTGCGAGGGCCGCTCCGGCCTACGCCGACCACCCGAGGGGCACCCGGTCGACGGGGTCGTCGACGTCGCGGCGTTCAGCCCGGACATCGACCCGGCCAGTGTGCTGCCCGGCCCCGAGTCCCGGGTGGTGGACCGCTCGATCGTGATGGTCCTGCGGGCCGCCGAGGACGCGTTGGCCGACGCCGGTGTCGAGGTGGGCCGGGACGTCGACCCGTACCGCGTCGCCGTCATCGTCTCCGGCGTCGGCGGCCTGTCGACCCTGGCGAGCCAGGTGCTCGCGCGGGCCGAGCGGGGCCGGTTCGGGGTCAGCCCGTACCTGCTGCCCGGGACGCTGCCGAACATGGGCGCGGCACGGATCGCCATCCGGTTCGGCATCCGGGGCTACACCTCGTCGATCGGCACGGCGTGCGCGTCAGGTGCCCAGTCCCTCGGCGAGGCGCTGCGGATCCTGCGCGCCGACGAGGCCGACATGGTGGTCTGCGGGTCCAGCGAGGCGCCGCTCTTCCCGGCCTTCGTCGACGCGTTCGGCAACGCCCGCGCGCTCGCCCACGGCTGGTCCGACCCGACGGCCGCGAGCCGTCCGTTCGACCGTCGCCGCAACGGTCTCGTCCTCGGCGAGGGGGCCGGGGTGTTCGTCCTGGAGCGCACCGCGCACGCCGTGGCGCGCGGCGTCCCCCGGCACGCCGACCTGCTCGGGTGGGGGGCGAACAACGACGCCTACCATCCCACCACCCCGCGCCCCGACGGGTCCGGAGCCGCGCACTGCATGCGGGCGGCGCTGCGCGACGCCGGTCTGCACGCCGACGACATCGGCTACCTCAATGCCCACGGCACCAGCACCAAGGCCGGTGACGCGGCCGAGATCGCCGCCCTGCGTGACGTCTACGGCACCGCCACCCCGCCGGTGAGTTCCACCAAGGGCGTCACCGGGCACCTGCTCGGCGTCTCCGGGGTGGTCGAGGCGGCCATCGGCATCGAGGCGCTGCGCCGCGGTCTGCTGCCGCCGACGCACAACCTCGACGACCCGGATCCGGCCGACGAGGTCGACCACATCCGCAAGCAGCCCCGGGCCGTCCCGGTGACCACCGTGATGTCCAACTCGTTCGGCTTCGGCGGCCACAACGTCAGCCTGGTGTTCGGCCCCGCCGGGGGCTGACCGGTCGGGGCCGCCCGAGCGGGCACCGGCCGGCCGCACCGGGCGGTTCAGCGGATCGTGAGCACCGTCGCGGTGTCGTGTACGCCGACCGTGACGTCGAAGTGCTGGTGCAGCATGTCGGTCAGGTAGTCGAGGTCCGCCACGAGGGGCACCGGCAGCATCGCCCGCTGGTCCGGGACGGCGTGGGTGGCGACCAGCTCGATCCGGTCGGCCTTGAGCAGCCCCCGGGTCAGGAAGGCCGGCAGGTCCTCGGGGAGGAGACAGCGCCACAGGTCGACGTTGACGATCAGATCGAGCGCACCGGCCTTGAACTGCTGGAGCACGGTGCCGAGCAGGTGCGCGTTGGTCGGGCCGGGCGGCGCGTCGTGGTCGAAGGTCTGCGAGTCGGGGCCCAGCTCCAGGGTGGCCACCCCGTTGCCGATGACCAGGGCCGCGCGGGTGGCCAGCTCCGCGCGCAGCGCGGCGGGCAGCACCGCCGGTCGCCCCAACCCCGCCCGCCGGTACGCGTCGATGGCCTGGCCGTAGAGCCGGATCCGGCCCAAGTGCCGCCCGAACGTGTTGATCGAATACAGCACCTCGACGTCGTAGCGCAGGTGCTTGCGCAGCAGGTACTTCATGTTGTCCATTGAGGCGAGCCCGTTGGACGTCTTGCGGAAGTGCGGCAGATGGTAGGACGTCGCCTCGACGTCCAGCTCGAACAGGTCGGGCCGGGCCCCGTGCAGGTGGAAGATCCGGTAGAAGAACTCCAGATCCTCGAACCCCCACTTGACGATCGTCTCGTCGAAGCCACCCACCCGCAGGAACGACTCCCGGTCCACCGACGCGTTGTGGGTCAGCCCGAGCACCCAGGGCGCGCTGGGGAAGTCGTGGATCCGTTGCGGGTGGGAGATGTCCTCCAGCCGGGGGTCGCCACGCTCCGCGTCGAGCAGCTCCGCCCCGATCGGCTCACCCCGGCGCAGCGCGTCCGCACCGGCCCAGTCGAGGTCGTACCGCTGACCCAGCAGCACCCCGGGCCGGCCGTCGAGGGCGTCGTGGTGGGCCCGGTGCCGGGCCAGCAGGGTCGGGTGGGCCACCGTGTCGGCGTCCAGGAACAGCAGGGTGTCGGCGTGGGCGCGGGCCGCCGCCGCGTTGCGGTTGGCACTGCGGCCCCGGTTGGCTTCGCTGCGGACGCAGTCGATCCGCAGCCGGTCGGCGTAGCTCCCCACGAGGGCGGTGAGCGGTTCGGCCGAACCGTCGTCACCGACGATGACCTCGAATTCCTGCGGCGGCAGGGTCTGCCGGGTCAGGGACGCCAACGTCGTGTCGAGCGCCGTGCCGTTGTTGTGGGCGGGGATCACCACGCTCAGCCGGGGCTGGTCCATGGTCGGCATGTGACTCCTTCGCGAAACGCCGGCCAGGCCCCGTCGCGGGCCGTCAGCGGGGGGTGCAGTGCGCGGTGATGTAGTCGGCCAGGTCGGCGACCGTGGTCATCTGGTCCTCGTCCAGATCCTCCACGTCGATCTGGATCTCCAGCTCGTCCTCGATCTCGAGCAGCAGTTCCAACGCGAGGGACGAGCTGAGGCCCAGCTCGTCCATCAGCTGGGTCCGTTCGGTGACCGGGGCCGGCGGCCTGAGCATCCGGGTCAGCAGCGTGGTCATGCTGTCGACGACCTGCGCACGCAGTTGCGGCGCAGTGGCCGTGTCGGACTCTGTCACGGGACCCTACGCTCCACCATGGAGCCATCAGAGCAAACGTGATCGTCGGGTGTCAACGGGTGCGACGATCTTCAGCCGGGGTGCCGGCGGGACGATCCGTCCACCCGGTCGGACCGTACGACGTCGCGACGTCGAACGGCGGCTCACCGGCGAGCGCCACCGCGACCCGGTACCCGCCCGGGGTGGCGACGTCGGTGACCCGGTGCACCCCCACCGGGTCGCCGCAGCGCACCACGTCGTCGCGGTGCACCGGCAGCGCCAGCTGGGGCCAGAGCCGACCCCCGGCGGCCTTGACCACCGCCTCCTTACGGGCCCACAGCCGGGCGAACCGGTCGGCCCGGACGGCGGCGTCGGGCCCCGAGCGGACCAGCCGCGCCTCCTCGGCGGCGAAGAACCGGTCGGCCAGCGCCACCGGGTCCAGCCCCGGCGTCGGATGCTGGATGTCCACCCCGACCGCCCGGTCGCCGGCCACGGCGATCGCGACGAGTTCGTCGGAGTAGGACAGGCTCGTCTGCGGGCCACCCCGGGGGTGGGTCAGCGTCGGTTTGCCGTGCCGGCCCCGCCGCCAGCTGAGCCGCTCGGGTGGCAGGTCCACCGCCCGGCCCACCAGGACGCGCAGCGCGCCGTGCGCCACGGTGAACCGGTCCCGGGTGGCCGCCTGGGCGAGCGTCGCCGCGCGGGCCCGCTCGTCGGCGTCGAGCAGCGCCCGGTACCGGGCCAGCTCGTCCGGGGACACCCGGGCCGACACGATCCAGATCCGGACGGCGTCGGGCATGGCCGTACCCTAACGCCACCGCGGCGGCGGCGATTTGTGACGTTGACACGTGCCGATTCGCGTTGCTCTGATGGACCGATGTTCGCGCAGACCGCCGAGGCGCAGGTGCTCGTCCCGTTCGCCGGCCCGGGGGCGGGCACCGCGCCGCTGACCTGGGGTCAGCTCGCGATCATGCAGGACATGCGGGAGACCGGGTGGACGCACAACGTCAGTGGCGCGCACCCGGTGCCGGCCGGGGTCACCGTGGCGGAGGTGGCGGCGCAGCTCGGCGACCTGATGAGCCGGCATCCGGCGCTGCGGATGCGGCTGGGTACCGACGAGCACGGCGCACCCTGCCAGGTGGTGTCCGCCGCCGGGGAGGTCGCCCTCGACGTGCTGGACGTCCCGGACGACGCCGACCCGGCCGACGTGGCGAAGTTCGCCTACGAACTGGGCCACGCCCGGCTGCTGGCCCACTACGACCTCTACCGGGACTGGTCGGTGCGGATGGCGGTGGTCCGGCACCGGGGTGTCCTGGTGCACCGGGTGCTGACCCTCGACCATCTGGTGGTCGACGGCACCGCGACCGCCCTGCTGATGGCCGATCTCGGGCTGGTCGACCTGACGGCCCGGCGGGCGCCCGACCCGCGTACCGTGCAGCTGCTCGACCTCGGCCGGCGGGAGCGCACACCGCCACTGCGCCGGGTCAGCGACCGGGCGGTCCGGCACTGGGAGTCGCACCTGCGCGACATCGCGCCGTCGACCTTCGGCGCGGTCACCAACCCGGCCGGGCGACACGGCCGGCGGTTCTGGCACGGCCGGTTCAGCTCACCCGCGGCCTACCTGGCGGTGCAGGCCATCGCCCGACGGACCAGGACGGACACCTCCCGGGTGCTGCTCGCGGTGATCGCCGTGGCGGTCGGCCGGGCCACCGGGGTCAGCCCGCTGACCGCCAAACTCATCGTCGGCAACCGGTTCCGGCCGGGGTTCGCCGAGGCCATCGCCCCGCTGAGCCAGAACGGCGTGCTCACCGTGGACGCCACCGACACCACCGTGGACGAGGTGGTGGCCCGGGCCCGCAAGGCCTCCGTCGCCGCCGGGATGTACGCCTACTACGACCCGGTGCAGCTCGCCGAGGCCAGCGCCCGGCTCGACGACGAACGCGGGTACCCGGCCCGGGTCACCTGCCGGATCAACGACCGTCGGGTGGTGACCCGGCAGGCGGCGGACGACGGCGCGCGTACCGAGGAGGTGACCCCCGAGCAGATCCGGCGGAAGGCGGCCGAGACGTTCCTGGTCTGGGACGGCACCCTGGACCACCTGCCCGAACAGGCGTTCATCACCGTCGAGGACCAGCCGGAGACCATCTTCCTCCAGGTCATCTTCGACCTGGGCTGTTTCACCGAGACCCAGGCCGAGGCGCTGCTGCGCGGGGTGGAGGAGGTGGCCGTCGAGGCGGCGTTCGACCCGACGGCCCCCACCCGGATCACCGGCTGAGCGCCGGGTCGACGGTCACCCGTCGACCCGGTCCCAGGTCACCGGCAGCGTCTCCAGGCTGCGTACCACCAGGCCGGGCTTGAAGCGCAACTCGTCCTCGGGCACGGCCAGCCGCAGGCCGGGCAGCCGGCGCAGCAGCGCGCCGAGGGCCTCCTGCAACTCCATCCGGGCCAGCGCCGCGCCGAGGCAGTGGTGCGGGCCGGCCCCGAACGCCAGGTGCGGGTTGTCGACCCGGCCCAGGTCGAGGGTGTCGGCCCCGGCGAACACCGAGGCGTCCCGGTTGGCCGAGGCGATCGCCGGGAGCACCGGGGTACCCGCCGGCAGGCACACCCCGCCGAGTTCCACCTCCTCGGTGGTCACCCGGGGCAGCAGCACCCCGTTGTCCCCGAGCTGGATGAACCGGGACAGCTCCTCCACCGCGCGGGCCACCGCGACCGGGTCGTCACCGCGCAGGCCGGCGAGCTGCTCGGGGTGCCGGGCCAGCACCAGCAGGAACAGGTTGAGCTGGTTGGTGGTGGTCTCGTGGCCGCCGACGAAGATGCCGGCGGTCACCGAGACGAGTTCCCGTTCGGTGAGGTCGTCGTGTTCGTCCCAGGCGTTGATCAGGGCGCTCATCAGGTCGTCGCCGGGCTCGCGGCGACGTTCGACGATCATCTCGCCGAACGCGTCCAGGGCGGCCTGCGGGGCGGCCGGGTCGGCGTCCCAGTCACCGACGAGCGCGTCGGACCACTCGCGTACCCGGTCCTGGTCCTGCTCGGGGATGCCGAACAGCTTGCTGATCACATAGATCGGCAGCGGCGCGGACAGGTGCGGGATCAGGTCCGCCGGTGGTCCCGCCGCCACCATCGCGTCGATCATCCGGTCGATCAGCGCGGCCACCGTCGGGCGCAGCGCCTCCACCCGGCGGACGGTGAACGCGTGCGACACCGCCCGGCGCATTTTGGTGTGCCGGGGCGGGTCCATCCCGATCAGCGAGTCCTCGGCCAGCGAACCCAGCTCCCGGGTCGGACGGTCGGGCCCGGCCGCGGCGGCCCGGCTGAACCGCTGGTCGGTGAAGACCCGGCGGACGTCCGCGTGCCGGGTGGCCAGGTAGGCCGACGCCCCGTCGGGCAGCGCGACGGGCGCCACCGGGCAGGTCTCCCGCAGCCGGGTGTAGTCCGGTGACGGGTGGTAGATGGTGGGAGCCGGGGCGAGCGGGTACGGAATGGGCTCTTGCGTCATCGACGACTCCTAGGGTGGTCCGACAGGCCGGTGGGTTCAGCTGCGGGGGTGCGCGGCGAGGGCCACCAGCGCCGGCACCACCTCGGCGGGGGTGGGCATCGCGCGGACCCGGTCGCGCATCGACGCCGCGGCGTCGCGCCAGGGGCCGTCGCCGATCAGCTGGCCGACCATGTCGCGCAGCGTGCCGTCGTCGGCCCGTTCGGGGGACAACCAGGTCCCGGCGCCGGTGAGCGCCAACCGCTCGCCGTTGAAGTGCTGGTCGCTGACCTGCGGCAGGATCAGTTGCGGCACCCCGAGGCCGAGCGCCGTCATCGTGGTGCCCGCGCCGCCCTGCTGCACCAGCGCGGCGCAGGTCGGCAGCACCAGCCGCAGCGCCAGCGGGCCGTCGACCAGCCGGACGTTGCCCGGCATCGGGCCCAACCCGGCCTGCTGGGCCCGTTCGACAAGCACGACGACCTCGACGTCCAGCCCGGCGACCGCGCGGATGACCCGGGGGAGGCCCAGCCGGTCGCTGAGCCCGGCACCGGCCATCATGGTGCCCGCCGTGACGCAGACCCGGGGCCGCCGCGGCGGGCGGTGCAGCCAGGACGGCAGCACGGCCGGGCCGTTGTACGGCACGTACCGGACCGGTCGTCCCGGGCGGGTCATCGGCACCTGCATCGGTGGTGGCACCGGGTCGAGGGTCAGCCCGCCGGTGAGGTCCACGTCGGCGGCGGCGAGCCCGAACCGGCCGGCGAGCGGGCCGAGGACCTCCTCCGGGTCGAGCCGGAGGGTGACCGACGAGTCCGGCCCCCACAGGTGCTGCACACCGGGCACGCCGAGCGCGGCGGCGGCCACCGCGGCGGCGAGGTTGAACGGCTCCCAGACCATCAGGTCGGGCTGCCAGTCCCGGCCGAAGGTGACCAGGTCGTCGAGGAGGGCGTCGGCGAACCGGACCACGCCGCCGTCGGCGGTGATCGCCGGCTCGACCGCGTCGACCGGCTCGGCGGTGCGGGCGGCCCCGTCCAGCGCGCCCACCGCGCCGATCCGGCCCGCGAACGCCTCGGCGAAGTCGAGGTCCGCACCCAGCGGCACCGCCGCCAGGCCGGCCGCGGTGATCGCCGGCACCAGTGCGGGATGGCTGGCCACCCGCACCTCGTGGCCGGCCGCCTGGAGGGCCCAGCCGAGCGGGACGAGGCCGTAGAAATGCGACCGCCAGCCCCACGTCGACATCAGAATCCGCAAAGCCGCAGTCAAGTCCGACCCATCCGCGCGCGTCACCGGGCAGTCCTGGTGCACAGATGCTAGGCGATGGATGTCGGTACCCGGAAGATCGTCGGTCGTCCCAATGGATATTGACGACGACGCACCGATGGCCGAGTCTTACCGGTGCCCGATGTGGACCGCCGACCGACAGGTGGGTAGCTCGTCATGACCGTCGTCTCCGAGCTGCGGGACTATCCGTTCGAGCCGTTCACCGGTGACCTGCCGGCCGAGCTGCTCGACATGGTGGTGTCCGACCCGGTCAGCCGGGTGCGACTGCCCGACGGCCGGCCGGCCTGGCTGGTGCTCGGCTACCAGGACTGCTGCACCGTCCTGGCCGATCCCCGGTTCTCCCGGCTTCCGCCGGGGGCGACCGCGACCCCCGACGGCGTCGGCCCGCGCGAGCTGAACATGGACGGTCCGGCGCACGCCGTGGTCCGCCGGGTGGCCAGCCGGGCGTTCACCGCCCGCCGCATCGACACCTTCCGCCCCCGGGTGCGTCGGCTGGTGGACGCGCTGCTCGACGACCTGCTCGCCGGCCCCCGGCCCGCCGACCTGGTGGCGGCCCTGGTGGCGCCGCTGCCCGTGTACGTGGTCTGCGACGTGCTGGGGGTGCCGGTCGCCGACCGGCCCCGGTTCTACGGGTGGATCGAGGGCCTCAACTCGGTCACCGCGTACGGTTCGGCCGATGCCGCCACCGCGCAGGCCCAGCTGCGGGACTACCTGGCCGGGCAGTTGGCCGACAAGCGGGTGAGCCCCGGCGACGACCTGCTCTCGGCCTGGGTGCTCGGCCGGGACGCGCACGAGCTGGTCGACGCCGAGCTGGTGGAGCTGGCGATGGGGGTGCTGCTCGGCGGGCTGGAGATCAACTCCACCAGCGCCGGGCTGCGCGCGCTGTTCCAGCACCCCGAGCAGTTGGCGAAGCTGCGGGCCGACCCGGGCAAGCTGTCCTCGGCGACCGACGAGATCCTGCGCTACACGTCGGTGAGCAGCATGTTCCGGGTCCAGGTGGTGCAGGAGGACCTGACCCTCGGCGGGGTGGCGATGCGCGCCGGGGACTGCGTGATGGCGATCCCGTGGGCGGGCAACCGCGATCCCCGGGTCTTCCCCGACCCCAACGTCTTCGACATCGACCGGGTGCCGACCGCGCCGCACCTCACCTTCGGCTTCGGGCCGCACTTCTGCCTGGGCACCGCGCTGGGCCGGATGCAGGTGGAGCTGTCGATCGGCGAGCTGCTGCGGCGGCTGCCGGGGCTGACGCCGGCGGTGCCGATCGAGCAGATCCCGTGGCGGCACGACCGGATGAACGGCGGCATCGCGTCGTTCCCGGTCACCTGGTGAGCCGCCGGGGCGGCCCGGCGGTCAGTAGTTGTCCACCGCGTTGACCCGGTCCGGCCAGTAACGCTGGCCGGGTGCGGCGACGTAGTGGTCCCACCGGGGCGCGTCACCGGTCGGGTGGTCACCGAGCACCGTGATCCGCTGACCGCGCCGCAGGCCGTCGTAGTCGTTGATCGCATAGTGCTGGGTGACCCGGTTGTCCCAGATCGCCACGTCGCCGACGCGCCAGCGGTACCGGCAGGTGAACTGCGGGCCCTCGGAGAACGCGAACAGGTACTCCAGCAGCGCGTCGCTCTCGTTGCGGCTCAGCTGCGGGATGTGCGAGGTGAACAGCCGGTTGACGTACAACGAGCGGCGGCCGGTCTCGGGGTGCACCCGGACCACCGGGTGCTCGGCCCGGCTGGTGAACTCGGTGCCGATCCGGATGACGTGGATGGCGGTCAACCCGTCGAGCAGGTCGCGCATGGGCGCGGACAACGCCTCGTACACCTTGCACTGGTTGGTCCACATGGTGTCGCCGCCGGTCTCGGGCAGCTCGACCAGGTGCAGGATGGAGGCGATCGGTGGGCTCTGGTGGAAGGTCATGTCGGTGTGCCAGACGTCGACCTTCCCACCGTGCTCGGAGTCGATGAGGACGATCTCCGGATGCCCCTGGAGCCGGGGCAGGTACGGGTGCAGCTCGACCTCGCCGAAGCGCCGACCGAAGGCGATGTGCGCCTGCGGGGTCAACCCGGTCTGCCCGGCGACGAAGACCACCTGGTGCGCCAGCAGCAGCCGGTGCAGGTGGGCGAAGCCCTCGTCGGTCAGGGTGTTCAGGTCGATGCCGTGGACCTCGGCGCCCAGGGCGCCCGCGACGAGCCGTACCTGCGGCACGAGGGAAGTGGTCATCGGTGCTTCCTCCGGTCTGGGCCCCGGGCCCGTCGGCGCATTGTTCCACGACGGTGAATGGGATCTCCACCGTCGATGTTGACGCCGTCACGCCGCCCTTGGGAACATTCGGGCCGCCGGACGACGGCCACGGCCATCGTGGACGCGTGGCGCGACAGGAGGCTGTCCGGGTGACGATCGAGACCCCGACCGATGACGACGCGGCGGCCCGGCTGGGCCGGCTGACCGACCTGGCGACCCCGTTCGCGGTCCGTACGGCGGTGACGCTGCGGGTGCCGGAGCGGATCGCGGCCGGCACCACCCGCCTCACCGAGCTGGCTGACGGGTGCGACGCCGACCCGGACGCCCTGGGCCGGTTGCTGCGCTACCTGGTCCACCGGGGCGTCTTCGTCGAGCCGGCTCCTGACGAGTTCGCGCTGACCGACGTCGGTGAGCTGCTCTGCGACCGTGACGGCGGCGGACACGGCGGCTACCTGGATCTCGACGGTCTCGGGGCCCGGATGGACCTCGCCTACACCGGGCTGCCGACGGCGATCCGCACCGGCGGGCCCGGCTACCAGGCGGTGCACGGGCGGGACTTCTGGGCCGACCTGGACGCCCACCCGTCCTACCGGGCCTACTTCGACGCGTTGATGCTCAGTCAGCAGCGGTTCACCGCACCCCAGGTGGCGGCGCTCTACCCGTGGGCGCGGGTGGGTCACGTCGTCGACGTCGCCGGGGGTGCCGGCGGGCTGCTGCGGGAGCTGCTGACGACCCACCCGCACCTGCGGGGCACCCTGGTCGACCGGGCCGAGCCGGTGGCCACGGCGGCGGGCACGTTCGCCGAGCACGGGCTGACCGGGCGGGTCGACACCGTGGTCGGGGACTTCTTCGCCGAGTTGCCGGCCGGCGCCGACGTCTACGTGGTGTCCCGGGCGTTGACCGACTGGAGCGACACGCACGCCACGGCGATCCTGCGCCGGTGCGCCGAGGCGGCCGGGAAGACCGGACGGGTACTGGTGGTGGAGGTGCTGCCGACCGACCCGTACGTGCCGCACCGGTCCCCGTACGACCTGCAGATGCTGGTGTTGGTGGGTGGCCGGGAGCGGGGCGTGGCCGACCACACGGCGTTGGCCTCGGCGGCCGGTCTGGCACCGGTCGGGACCTATCGTGGCACCGACGGACTGACCCTGTTGGAGTTCGCGGCGGACGCCTGATCCGGCGGCGGGCGAGCCGATGTCGTACCTGATTGCGTCTATCGGTGTGACACACGGTGAGCAGGTCAGCGGATTTCTCTGGGCATCAACCGATTTGATGGTGAATTGGTTCGTGACATTCGTGTTTCTCCATCGCCGGGGCGGTTTTCCGATGGTTGTTCAGGGCGGGACCGGCAGGTAACGTCTCGCGTGGCGGCTGGGCCGAGCCTTTGCGAAAGGGTCGACACGCTATGACGGTTACTGGCTTTACGCGTTTTCCGCCCTTCATCGACGACCTTGCCCGCAGTGAATCCGGGCGGCTGCTGCACGCGGAGTTCGAGCGTCGGTGGCCCGAGACGACCGACCAGTTGGTGGGGATCGCCCGGTACGCCCTGTTGCCGGCGGGCAAGCTGCTGCGTCCGATGATGACGTTGCACGCCGCCGAGGCGGTGGGCGGGTCGCCGTCGCGGGTGCTGCCGGCCGCGCTGGGGATGGAGTACCTGCACGTCGCGACGCTCGTGCACGACGACATCATCGACGCCGACACGCTGCGGCGGGGTCGCCCGGCGGTGCCGGTGGCCTTCGGGATTCCCAGCGCCATCGTGGTGGGTGACCACCTCATCTTCACGGCCTTTCAGTCCATTGTGGAATCAGGGGTGACCGCACCCCCGGGGCACGTCGCCGCCGCCGTCGCGGCCCTGGCCGAGGCGGGCCGGGACCTGTGCCGGGGCCAGATGCTCGAGACGCAGCTCGTCGGTGACCTGGACGCGGGCGCCCGGTGGTACCCGGAGATGATCCGGCTCAAGACCGGCGCGCTGTTCCGCGCGGTCTGCCACGTCGGCGCACTGCTCGGCGGCGCCGACCCGCAACTCGCCGCCGGGCTGGCCCGCTACGGCGAGCACCTCGGCATCGCCTTCCAGATCCGCGACGACCTGCTGTCCTACGTGGCCACTCCCGAACAGACCGGCAAACCGGCCACCAGCGACCTCAACAACGGCCGACCGACCCTGCCGCTGCTGCTCGCCTACGACGCGGCCACCGACACCGCCCGGGTCGAGCTGATGGCGGTGCTGCACCGGCGGGGCGCCGGCCCGGGGGACGTCGAGTGGGTCGCCGCCCTGCTCGACGAGGTCGACGCGGTGCAGGCGGCCCGGCGGCAGATGGCGGAGCACGCCGAGCAGGCCCTGGCGGAGCTGACCGCGCTCACCCCCTCCGCCAGCGCCGACGTGCTCACCGGCATCGCGCACTGGATGACGAGCGAGACGGCGTGAGCACAGCCGGTGCCGTACGCGCGCTGCGCGCCCACATCGAAACCTGGCGGCCGTACACCCTGTGGTATGTCGGGCTGGTCGGCCTCGCCGGCGCGGCCCTGGCCGACGGCCCGCACCACCCGTGGCTGCTGGTGTCGGCGTGGGCCGCCCCGACCGCCGGCTGGCTGGGCGGCCACTACCTCGGCGACTACTTCGACCGGGACCTCGACGCTGGCAGCAAGCCGCACCGGCCGATCCCGTCCGGCCGGCTGGCCGCCCGCACGGCGCTGTGGTGCGGCGGGGTCTGCTTCGCGGTCCTCGCGCTGCTGGCGGTGCTCGGCGGCTGGGGCACCACCTCGGCCGCCGTGCTCGCCGCGTTCGGCATCGTCGCCTACAGCCGCTGGTGCAAGGCGCGCGGCGTCGCCGGGAACCTGGTCCGGGGCGCGCTCGGCGCGATCGCGCTGCTCTACGGGGCGCTGGCCGTCGGACTCTCCCCGGACCCCCCGTCGGCGGTTCCGGTGCTGCTCGCCGCGATGGTCGCGTTCTGGTCGCACGACACGATGTCCAACCTGGTCGGTGCGTTGCGCGACATCGACGGTGACCGGGCCGGCGGCTACCACACGCTGCCGGTACGCCGGGGTTCGCCGTTCGCGGTGCGCACGGTGCTGGCCCTCTACGCGGTGACCGTCATCGCCGCGCTCACCGCCGGGCTGCTGGCCGGGCCGGACGGTCGGACCGGCTACCTGGCCACGCTGATCGTCGTCCTGGTACTGGGGGTCGTCGCCCTCGCCCCGCTGGTCGCACACCGCGCCGACATGCCCGTCGTGGTGGCGCTGCGGGCGCACTCCGTGCTGGTCGTCGAGCGGGTGGTGCTGGCCTCGGCCCTGGTCGGGCTGCGGCTGGGTATCGGCCTGCAACTGCTGCTGGTGCTGCCGATGGTCGGGTTGACCTGGTGGGCCCAGCACCTGATGCGTGCCCGGCACGAACTCGGCACCGGCCGACCGGCACTGGCCCTGGCCACCCCCCGCCGAGCCGCCATGGAGGACGTGTCATGACCGCTGTGCCCACCGAGGCCCTCGACCGGGCCATCAGCGACGGCGCGGAGGCGCTGCTGCGCCGGCAGCGCCCCGACGGGGTCTTCGGCGACGACCCACCGGCCTCGGTGCTGGGCACCGCGGGTACGGTCGCCGCCCTGCACGCCGCCGACCCGGTGGGCAGCGCCGACCTGGTCGACGCCGGCACCTCGTGGCTGCGCCGGCAACAGCACGACGACGGCGGCTGGGGCGGCGTCGTGGGGGCCGACAGCGAGGTCGTCGCCACCGCCGTCGCGGTCGCCGCCCTGGCCCTGACCGCACCGCAGGCCAGCGCCGAGGCGATCACGGCCGGCCGCGCCCGGCTGGCCGCGATGGGCGGTGTCGACACGGTCACCGACCCGGCCATCTCGCTGCTCTGCCGGCAACTGCTCACCCTGGCCGGGATGACCGTCGAGGCGGGCCCGCTGCGCCGGCTGCCGTTGGAGATCGTGCTGTTCGACCGGGTCCGCCGGCAACGGCTGTCGTTCCGTACCTCGCCGTTCATCGGGCTGGCCCTGATGCAGGCCGACCTGCTGCCCACCGGCCGACTGCGCCGGGCCACCCTGCGCCGGGCCCGCCCGGCGGCCCTGCGGCTGCTGCGGGCGATCTACGACCACGAGGGCCGGACCGGCGCGCTGAGCGAGGACCCGTGGCCCGCCGCCCTGGTGCTGCTCGGCCTGGCCCGCTCCGGCGAGGCCCCGGACATCGCCACGGCCGTCGTCGGCTGGCTGCGTCGCGCGGTCCGCCCCGACGGCGCCTGGGACGCGGTGACCAACCTCGACCTGACCCGCTCCGGCTACGCGGTGACCGGGCTGGCCGCCGCCGGCTACGCCGCCGACCCCCGGTTGGCCCCGACCCGGGACTTCTTCCACGCCACCCAGAAACCGACCGCGTTCACGGTGCTCGACGTGCCGCCGGGCGGATGGAGCTACTCCAACGTGGGCGGCTGGCCGGTGACCCTGGAGTCCGCCGAGATCCTCTCGGCGCTCGCCGGCTACCCCGACGCCGACACCGACCCGGTGCTGCGCAGCGGCCTGACCTGGCTCATCGGCCGGCAGGACACCCGGGGCTCGTGGAGCCTGTGGGTGCGCGACACCAAGCTCGCCAACGACGGGCCCTGCCCCGCCATCACCAGCCAGGCCGTGCTCGCCCTGCACGACGCCGGCCACCCCGACGACCACCCGGCGGTCGCCGCCGGGGCGGCCTGGCTGCTGACCGCCGGACGCCCCGACGGCAGCTACGAGAACCTCTGGTACCGCGACCACACCTCCGGCACGGCGGTGGTGGTGGCGGCGCTGTCCCGGGTCGGCCACGCCCGGCACGACGTGGTCCGCCGGGCGGCCGGCTGGCTGCGCGACACCCAGCTGCCGGACGGGTCGTGGGGGCCGGGCGACGGCACCGCCGGGTCGGTCGAGGAGACCGGCTGGGCCGTCCAGGGGCTGCTGGCCACCGGCGACCCCGGGCACGCCGACGCGGTCGACCGGGGCGTCGGCTGGCTGCTCGCCGCCGCCGGGTCCGACGGCGGCTGGCCGGCCACCCGGGTCTGCAACTACATCCGCCACCACCTGCGCTACCCCAACGCCGTGATCACCCAGGCGGTCGCGCTGCGGGCGCTCGGCGAATACCGGCGTACCGTCGCCGGGCGGGCGGGCGTCACCCCCGGCGCGGTGGCCCGATGAGCGCCGACGTCGTCGTGGTCGGCGCCGGGGCCGGCGGCCTGGCCGCAGCCCGCGCGCTCGGCGCCCGCGGGCTGCGGGTGGTCGTGCTCGACCGGCAACGCACCCCCGCGTCGATCGCCAAGGGCGAGATCCTCCAACCCGAGACGGTACGCATCCTCGACGGCTGGGGCGTGCTCGACGCCCTGCGGGCCACCGGCGCGCGTCCGGTCGACCAGCTGGCCATCCGCGACCCGCAGGGCCGGGCACTGCTCGCCCTCGACTACGGCACCCTGCCGGGCAGCCACCGGCAGATCCTCTGCGCCGACTACGGCGACCTGCGCGGCGTACTAGCCGACGGGCTGCCCGGCACCGTCGAGCTCCGCTGGGGGCAGCGGGTCACCGGCCCACTGCGCGCCGCCGACGGCCGGGTCACCGGGGTCCGGGTCACCGGCGGCGACGGCGAACAGGACATCCCGGCGGCGCTGGTGGTCGCCGCCGACGGGATGTCCTCACCGCTGCGTAAAGCCGTCGGCATCGACGTCGAGCGGCGGGAGTACCCGCACGGCCTGGTCGCCTTCGACGTGCCCGGGGTGGAGGTGGCCGACGAGGTGTCGGCCTACCGCACCGACCGGGGGCTGTGCCTGGTCTACCCGCTGCCCGGCGGGCGCTGCCGGGTCTACGTCCAGGTGACGCCGGGCGAGTTCCGCGGCCACAGCGCCGCCGACCTGGCCGCCTGGTGCGACCGGCTGCTCGCCGGGGTGCCCGCCATCCGGCCGCTGGGGTCGGCGCTGCGGGCCAGCCTGCACCGACGGCAGCTCCTCGCCGTCTACCGGCTGCGCGCGGCGCAGCTGACCGTGCCCGGCCTCGCCCTCGTCGGCGAGGCAGCCCACGCGGTGCACCCGATGGCGGCGCAGGGCGTCAACAGCTCACTCGCCGACGCCGAGACCCTCGCCGCCACCCTCACCGCCGACGGGGACCGTCCGGACGCCACCGGGGTGGACCGGGCACTGCGGAACTACGACACGGCCCGCCGACCCCAGCTCGACCACATCGCCACGGTCAGCCACAACGCCGCCCGCATGATCACCAGCGTGTCGGGGCTGCCCCGGCTGCTCGGGGCGCGGATGATGCGGCGCACCGCGGCCAACCCCCGGCTGCTCGGGCTCACCGCCGGCAACCTGTCCGGCACGAACGTCCGACCGCTGTCCCTGGTCGACCGGATCTACCAGCTCGGGCTGCTCACCGACCGGCACGCCCACCCGCCCGTCCCGCCGGCCCCGCAACGAAGTGAGCGACGATGACCACTGCCACCACCGTCGGCACCCAGCCGCCGGCCGACCTGTCGATGAACGAGACGCCGTACCCGCCACTGCCGAGCATCCGACGGATCGTCGAGGACGGGGCCGCCGCCCTCCAGCGGTACCCGGACCGCACCGCCGCCGCACTGCGGGGCACCCTGGCCGCACGGTTGGGCGTGGGACCGGAGGCGATCCTCGTCGGGCCCGGCTCGGCCGGACTGTGCCAACACCTCGTCCAGGCGCTCGGGCCGCGCCCCGAGGTGGTCCACCCGGCACTGTCCTTCGAGGGCTACCCGCTGATCATCCGCAACGTCGGGGCCCGGGGCGTGCCGGTGCCGATGGACGGCTACCGCCACGACCTGCCCGCCATGGCCGCCGCCGTGACCGACCAGACCCGGTGCGTGCTGCTGTGCAACCCCAACAACCCGACCGGGGCGGTGCTGCACCGCGACGAGATCGACGACTTCCTGGCCCGGATCCCGGCCGACGTACCGGTGGTCATCGACGAGGCGTACCGGGAGTTCGTCACCGACCCGCAGGTGCCCGACGGGATGGACCTCTACCGCGCCCACGACAACGTCTGCGTCCTGCGCACCTTCTCCAAGGCGTACGGTCTGGCCGCGCTGCGCATCGGCTACGCCGTGGTGCCACCCCGGGTGACGCCGCTGGCCGGCATGGTGGGCGCGGTGTTCTTCCCGAACAGCCTGGCCCAGGCCGCGGCGGTGGCGAGCCTCGACGAGGCGGTCACCCCCGAACTGACCCGACGCTGCGCCGAACTGGCGGCGTCGCGTACCCGGCTGATCGACGGTCTGCGTGGCCTCGGCCTCACCGTGGCCCCCAGCGAGGCGAACTTCGTCTGGCTGCCGCTGGGGGAGCGGGCGGTGCCGTTCGCCGAACGGGCCCGCGAGGCCGGCATCCTGGTGATGGCCCTGCCCGGCGCGGGGGTGCGGATCACCGTCGGCACGGACGAGGCGAACGACCGGCTGTGCGCGTTCGCCCGGACCGCCCTGGCCGCCGGGCTCTGACCGGCCGCCGGGCTCTGACCGGCCGGTGCGGCGTGTCCACCGTCCGGGCCGCCGCCGGCCCGTCGGGCCGGAGTCGTCACCGGTCGGGCCGTCCCTCGCCGGTCGGGTCGGCGTCGTCCCAGCTGACCAGGCAGAGGTAGCGCAGGTCGGGGTCGTAGTCGGCGGCCACCACCGGCCGGGACCGGTCCGGGTCGGCGAGCCGGTCCAGCAGGGTCCACCACAGGCCGGTGACCGGCTGCCCCGGCGGCGTGACGTGCACCCCCTCGACGGGGTGCGCCGGCCAGGCAGTGGCGAGGTCGGCGCTCAGCACCACCCGGCCGTCGGGGCGGCCGGCCGACAGCGCGGCCAGTTCGGACCCGGCCAGCGCGGCGACCTCGTCGGCGGCCACGTCCGGGTGCTGGCGTACGACGTCCACCCGGGCCGTGATGTCCAGGACGTCACCGGTGGAGCCCGCCGGGCCGGTGGTGCCGGGTCCACCTCGTACCCCGGCGGCCACCGGCTCCTCCGCTGCGGCGGGAGCCGCGGACGGCACCGGGCCCGGTGCGGGCACCGGCCCGCTGGTGCGGTAGAGCAGGGCGACCCCCTGGTGCCGGGCCGGAGCGGGGGCGGACGTGTCGTAGGGCACGACGGTCTGTTCGACGACGATCAGCAGGACCCGTCGGCACCCGCCCGACGACGCGTACGCCCGGGCGAGCCGCAGCGCGCTGAAGGCCGCCGCCGAGCCCTGGTCGCAGACGGCGAACGACAGCGGGGTCCCCGGGCAGACGTGGCTCAGGTAGGTGGCGGTGGCCCGGCCGGGCAGCATGTCGTGCCGGGAGAACGCCAGGACGAGCAGGTCCACCGGTTCGCCCGGCGTGACGAGCGCCCGGATCAACGCCTCGGCCATCTCCGCGTAGGACTGCCCCAGCGACCCGGACGCCGTGTCGAACAGGCCGGCCGGCACCTCCCGCCCGTCCTGGCGGGCCAGGTCCGTCAGGTAGCGCCGGGACTGCTCCCGGTGGGCCGGGTCGTGCAGCAGCGCGGCCGGCCCGGGGAAGGCCCGCCGGGCGGCCCGGATCAGGTGCAGGTCGGTCGGCGGGGCTGCCGGCACGGTTCTCCTTCCTCACACCGGTCGGCACGCGCCGACCGGCTTCGCACCCGTCGGCACGCCCCGACCGGTCCCTGTGGCGCGGTCAGTGGGCGAAGACCATGGCGGCGAAGGTGGCGCCGTCCCCGGCCCCGACGGCGGCGACCAGGTAGCGGTCACCGGGGTCCAGCAGCCCCCGCTCGCGCGCCGTCAGGTAGTTGGCGAACGCGTCCGCGCAGAAGACGTGACCGGTGTCCCGGACGTTGTCCAGCAGCACCCGGTCGCGGGGGAGCCCGATCAGCCGGCACAGCCGGTGCCACGTCACGACGTTGACGTTGTGCGGCAGCACCAGCCGGATGTCGTCCAGGGTGACCCCGGCCACCGCCAGGGCCCGCCCGATCACCTCCGCCAACGCCGGCCGGTACTCGCGCTGGAACTGGGCCGCGGACGCGCCACCGGCGACGTCGAACTCGCCCCGCTGCGCGCACGCGTAGCCGAGCAGCCGGTCCCGGGGCCCGTCGGCGCTGACCAGGCACGCGGACGCCCCCTCACTGAAGACCGAGGTCTCCGGGATGAACTGGGCGTCCCGGGTGAACGCCTTCTCCCCGGTGAGGACCAGCGCCAACGGGCCGTCGCCCGGCCCGTGCCGGCCGGGTGGTTCGGCGGCCAGCAGCCGGCCGGCCATCTCGATCGCGAGCAACGCGCTGGCACACGACTGCTGGGTCAGGGTGAAGGCGACCGCGTGGCCGAGCCCCAGCGCGCGGCAGACGTCGTGCAGCGGGTTGACCGGGTACGGCGTGACGACGGGAAACGCCCGCCCGTACAGGACGAACCGGACCCGGTGTTCCTGCCCACGCAGGGCGGTGAGCCCGGTCGCGGCGTGCAGTAGCAGGTCGTGCAGCGACAGGTCGGGGTCGCGGCGCACCTGGTCCAGGCCGTGGAACCGGCGGAACAACCGGACCTGCATGTCGGTCAGCTCCAGCGGGCCGGCCAGGCTCTCGATCGGGACCCGGCGCTGGGGGAGGTGGACCGCGACCGCGTCGAGGGCCGTCATGCCGACGGTGCCGACCGTGGCCGCTCGACGGCCGGTGCCCGGCGTCGGCCGGCCACCATTGTCGGCCCGTCACCGAACACAGTGGACGACGTCGCCCGGTGTCGTTGCTCGTCGACCGCCACGCGTCGAATCCCATCAGCGGCGTCCGCCGCTGTCAACGCGTGCCACAATATCGACGTGGCCCGCTTCCTGTTCGTCGTCCTGCCGGTGGCGTCCCATCTCAACGCGCCGCTCGCCATCGGCCAGGCGCTCCAGGCGGCGGGGCACGAGGTGGCCTGGTGCGGGCCCCGCAGCGACCTGCGACCGCTGATCGGCCCCGACGCGACCCTCTACCCGACCGGCAAGCGGTACTTCCGCCTCGACGGCGAGACCGGCATGGCCTCGGTGCGCAGCCTCTGGGAGGGGCACGTGTTGCCGGTCAACCGGTTCATCCGCGACGCCGCCGACCAGGCCGTCGCGCACCACCGGCCGGACGTCGTCGTCGTCGACCAGTACGCGCTGGCCGGCGCGCTGGCTGCTTACCGGCACGGGGTGCCGTGGGCCACCTTCTGCGTCGGCACCCTGGAACTCACCCCGCCGGACCTGCCCGAGTTCGACGAGTGGGTACGCGGCCAGCTCACCCGGGTCTGGGCGATGACCGACCTGCCGGTCGACGAGACGATCGACCTGCGCTTCTCGCCGTACCTGGTGCTCGGGTTGACCAGCACGGCGTTGACGGGCGCGACGCCGCTGCCGGCGCGGTGCGTGCTGACCGGCCCGGCGCTGGGCCACCGGCCCGACGCGCCGGCCTTCGACTGGGACGCCTGGGACCGGTCCCGCCGGCACGTGCTGGTCACCGTCGGGACGATGGCCGAGCACCTGGCCCGGGACTTCTTCCAGCGGATGCTGGCGGCCACGGCACCGCTCGCCGACCGGGTGCAGGTGGTGCTCACGGCCTCGACCGACCTGCTGCCCGACCCGCCCGCGCACGTGCTGGTGGCCCCCCGGGTGCCGGTGCTGGAGCTGATGCCCCACCTCGACGCGCTGGTCTCCCACGGTGGGCTGGGCACGGTGACCGAGGCGCTGGCGCACGGCGTCCCGGTGGTCGTCGCGCCGATCCGGCACGACCATCCGATGGTGGCCCGGCAGGTGACCGACGCGGGCGCCGGCATCGAGGTGTCGTTCGGGTCGGCCACCCCGGCGGAGCTCACCGCCGCGCTCACCGCCGTCCTCGACGGGCCGGGCTACCGGGCGCAGGCCCGCCGGGTCGGTGAGTCGTTCGCCGCGGCCGGGGGCGCGACGGCCGCCGCCCGGCACCTCGCCGCCCTGGCCGGTCGACCCGTCGACCATTGTCCTACGGGTACGCCCACACTAGCCTGACCTGACGCACCCGCACGGGTGTCGCCGTCCATGGTCGACACTCCCGTGGCCCGGCGTCGTCCCGCCCGAGGAGGCTCGATGATCGAGGCCACCGGCCTGCGCAAGTCCTACCGGGTCGGGCGTGGCCGCAGCGCCGGCACGGTCGAGGCGGTGCGCGGGGTCGACTTCGCGGTGGCCCGCGGCGAGATCGTCGGCTTTCTCGGCCCCAACGGTGCGGGCAAGTCCACCACCATGCGGATGCTGGCCACCCTGATCCGCCCCGACGGGGGTAGGGCGACGATCGCGGGGGTCGACCTGCTGCGGGCACCCGCCCAGGTCCGCCGGCAGATCGGCTTCGTGGCCCAGGCCAGTGGCACCTACGACGACTCGACCGCCCGCCGCGACCTGGTGCTCCAGGCCCGGCTGTACGGCTTCGGCAAGGCCGAGGCGCAGCGCCGGGCCGAGGCGGCGATCGGGGCGTTCCAGCTCGGCGACTTCGCCGACCGCCGGATCAGGACCTACTCGGGTGGGCAGCGGCGGCGGCTCGACGTGGCGCTCGGGGTGATCCACTCGCCGCAGGTCATCTTCCTCGACGAGCCGACCGCCGGGCTGGACCCGCCCAGCCGGGTGCGGATGTGGCAGGAGGTCCGGCGGCTGCGGGCGGAGGGGATGACCGTCTTCCTCACCACGCACTACCTCGACGAGGCCGACACCCTGTGCGACCGGGTGTCCATCATCGACGGCGGCCTGATCGTCGCCGAGGGCACCCCGTCGGATCTCAAGCGGGAGATCTCCGGGGACGTGGTCGCGGTCGACCTCAACCGGGCCGGTGTGGTCGACGACGTCACCGACAATGACCTGCCGGTCGCCACGAAGCTGCTGACCGAGCAGCCCTACGTGCACTCGTCCGAGGTGGTCGACGGCACCCTGCGGCTCTATGTGGACAGCGCCGCCACCGCCATTCCGCAGATCATGCGCACCCTGCTGGGCCGGGGGATCGAGCCCGGGGCGATCGAGGCCCGCCGACCCAGCCTCGACGACGTCTTCCTGGCCAAGACCGGCCGCTCGCTCGAGGAGTGACCACCGGTGCGAGAGGAGCCGCAGTGAAACTGGTCCGCGACACCTGGCTGATCTTCCAGCAGGAGGTCGGCCTGATGGTGCGCAACCCGGTGATGGTGGCGTTCAGCCTGGCCCAGCCGATCACCTATCTGGTGCTGTTCGCCCCGTTCCTCAAGGTGGTGATGGTCGACCGGGGCGCCTCCTCGTATGCGGACGCGTACCGCATCTACGTGCCCGGACTGTTCGTGGCGATGGGCCTGTTCGGTGGGCTGTTCGCCGGCTACGGGCTGCTCAGTGCCCTGCGTGCCGGCATCATCGACCGGTGCCGGGTGACCCCGGTCAGCCGCACGGCGCTGCTGCTGGGCCGGGCCCTGATGCACGTCTGCCTGAACGTGGTGCAGGCGGTGATCATCACGCTGGTGGCGCTGCCGTTCGGGCTGCGGGTGCACCTGGGCAACCTGCTCATCTCCTACGCGTTGCTGTCGGTGATGGTGCTGCTGAGCACCTCGATCTCGTACGACATCGCGCTGCTGGTGCGCAACGAGAACAGCCTCGGTGTGCTGGTGAACACCGTCGGCCAGCCGATCTCGCTGCTCGCCGGGGTGCTCATCCCGCTGGTGCTGGCCCCACTGTGGATCCAGCAGGTCGCGGTCTGGAACCCGTTCGCGTGGGCCACCAACGGCATGCGGGCGCTGTTCAACGGTCAGATCGGCCAACCCGTGGTCTGGCAGGGTGCGCTCATCATGATCGGGTTGGCGGCGGTCAGCCTGGTCTGGTCGTCGCACCTGTTCAACCGCGAGGTCTCCTGACGCCTGCGGATCGCCGCCTGCCAGGACGGATCGCGGCCTGCGACGGGCGGACTGCGGCCTGCGACGGGCGGCGCGCGGGCCGGTGTGACCAGGATTGATGTTGGCCATTGTCTGCCGGTGGTCCGCGCTCTAGCCTGAGCGTGTCCCAGATCGGCCGTCGCGCCGAGGTGCGGTGACCGTGAGCGTGTCAGGTGAGGAGACAACTCGTTGGGTGCCGACAACTTCCGGGCGACCCTGGCGGCCGACATGGAGCTGGGGGCCGGAAACGTCCTGCTCCGGCTGGCCGAACACGGTGCCGACCCGGACCTGCCCCGGGTGACCTTCGACGTCGACGTGGACGGGATCCCCGCCTGGACGCCGCTGTCGCTGGCCACCCTGACCGAGCGGGTCGCCGCCCGCGCCGACTGGTTCCGACGGCGCGGCATCGGCCGGCGTGACCCGGTCGCGGTCTACGTGACGTCCGCGCCCGACGTGTTCCTCAACTACCTGGCCCTCAACCGGCTCGGTGCGATCCCGGCCCTGATGAACGGCAACATGCCGATCGAGCTGGCGGCCGAGTTCATCAGGCGGCTACGCGGCGTCGGGGTCGTCATCGACGCCGACCATGCCGCGCTGCGTGAGCACGACCTCGGGGTGCCGATCCTCGGCGACGCCGCGGAGACCGGCACCGGCGACCCCGACCAGGCCCCACCGCACTACCGACACCACCCCGAGGACCCGGTCGCCATCACCCACTCGTCGGGGACCACCCGGGTGCCGGCCGCGATCGTCCACTCGCACCACGGGCTGTTCGCCGCCATCCGGGCGGTCCGGCTCACCGAGTCCCGCCCCTACGGTGAGGTACGGGAGCTGTCCGTCCTGCCGGCCGCGCACACCGCCGGCATCATCACCGTCAACCAGGCGCTCTGCAACGGCTACCAGCTGCTCTACCTGTCGGCACAGGGTGGCCCGTTCGCGCGCAGCGCCGAGACGATCCTCGACGCCATCGAACGCTGGCGGCCGACCGGCGTCTTCGGTTTCGCGGTGACCTGGTCGGAACTGGCCCGTCACGACCTGACCGCCCGTGACCTGAGTTCGGTGCGCAACTGGTTCAACACCGGCGACTGCGCCCACGAGTCGCACATCCGGCGGCTGGTCGCCGTCGGCAGCCACCCGGCGTACACCCGGCAGGGCATGGTCGACGTGCCCGGTTCGAAGTTCGTCGACATGCTCGGCTCCACCGAGATGGGCCATGGCGCGTTCCGGATCAGCCACCGCCTCGGCAGTGACCGCTACGACCGTTGCGTCGGCAAGCCGTACCCGTTCGCACAGATCGCCCTGCTCGACGTGGTGACGGGCGAGGAGGTCGCCGAGGGGGAGGTGGGCCACGTCGGGCTCAAGTCGCCGACGCTGGCGATCGGGTACTGGAACGACTCGGTCAACACCTTCCGCACCCGGCTCAACGGCTACTACCTGACCGGTGACCTGATGTACCGCGACCCGGAGGGCAACTACCACCACGTCGACCGGGCCAGCGACGCGGTCGACCTGGGCGACGGCAACTGGCTCTACACGGCGCTGTCCGAGGAGCGCATCCTCAAGCACTGCCCGGACGTGCGCGACTGCACGGTCATCGCGGTCCGGGAGGACGACGACCGCATCGTCACCGAGGTGCTGCTGCTGCTCGCCGACGACGCCGATCCGGCGCTCGACCGCGCCGACCAGGTCCGCACCGCGCTCGGCCCGGTGGTCGGCGGGACGCTGCGGCGGGTGGTCACCGTGCCCGACGACGGTGTGGTGATGGGCCCGACGGGCAAGGTCCGCAAGTTCCTGATGCGCCAGCGGCTGCTGGCCGACGCCTGAGCATCCGCCACGCGTTGACGCCTGCGCACCGGTCGCTCGTCGGCCGGCTGTGCTCGGGTCGGCCCGCCGGGCTGTGCTCCGGCTGGCTCCGCCGGGCTGTGCTCCGGCTGGCTCCGCCGGGGTGCGCTCGGCCGGTCAGCCGGGGTGCGCTCGGACGGTCCGCCGGGCTGTGTCGGCCGGCGCTCGGCGGCCAGCCCGGTCGCCTCCGCCTCCGCCACCTCCGCCGCCAGGTGTCCCCGATGGCCGGCTGCTCTGCTGCCTGCCGGCTTCCCACCCTGCCTGCTCTGCTGCCTGCCGGCTTCCCACCCCGGCGGCTGGCCCTTCCTGACGTCAGGATGCGCTGACAGCGTTATGCCGCAGCGTCATATTCATGACGCTGCGGCATAACGCTGTCCACGACAACCACTGCCAGGCCGGCGGCTCCGGCAGCTCGGGCCGCAGCCGTCGACCGTCGGTAGACCCGCCGGACCGGCGATCGACTCCCCGTCTGGTCAGCGATCGCCACGTGGACAGGCCGGCCAGCGCCCGCCTCCCTGCCCGGCCAGCGCCCGCCGCCTGGGCAGGCCGGCCAGCGCCCGCCTCCCCGCCTGGTCAGCGCCCGCCTGGGCAGGTCGGCCAGCGCCCGCCTCCCCGCCTGGTCAGCGCCCGCCTGGGCAGGTCGGCCAGCGCCCGCCTCCCCGCCTGGTCATCGATTGCCATGTGGGCGGGTCGGCCAGCGATCGCCATCCCGGCGGGCTGGACGACCGGTGCCGGGCCCGCACTCCCGGCCGGGCGCGACGGGGGCGCGGAAGGGTGGACCCGGTGGTCGTCCCGTCGGGTCGTTCGGTGGGCGGGGCCTACGGGGCCCCGCCCACCGACGTCACCGCAGTCGGGACTCGATCGCCTCGATGATGCGGGGGCGCAGTTCGGCGGCCCGGATCACCGCGTCGACCGAGCCGACCTCCACCGCCCGCTGGATGTTGTGCACCCGGTCGAACTCCGCCGCCACCTCGCCGAGCTTCTCCGCGCGGACCGCCGCGCGGGTCTCGTCGAGTTCCGCGGTCAGGGCCGCCCGCTCGGTGCCGGTGGCCGCCGCGACCCGCGCCTCCAGGTCGCGCACCCGCAGGTCGGCGGCGGTACGGGCATTGACGTCGCCGGAGAACACCACCGCCGCCGCCGGGGCGCCGCCGAGCACCGAGGCGAACGAGCCCTCCAGTGCCAGCACCGTCATGTTCGGGTTCAGCGCCTTGGAGAAGACCACGAACGCCCCGCCGTGATAGCGGGAGATCACGCAGAACACGATCGGCCCGCGGAAGTTGACGATCGCCCGGCCGATCTCGGCCCCGTACTCCAGTTGCAGTTTGCGCATCGACTCGGGTGAGCCGTCGAAGCCCGACAGGTTCGCCAGCACCACCAGCGGCCGGTTGCCGCTGGCCGCGTTGATCGCCCGCGCGGCCTTCTTGGACGAGCGCGGGAACAGGGTGCCCGCGGTGTAGGTGTCCGGGCCGTCGGTGGGCGGGAAGCCCCGGCGGGGCACCGACCGCGACTCGATGCCGAGCAGGCAGACCGGGATGCCACCGAGGTGGACGTCCTGCACCACCGCGGTCTCCGCGTCGGCCATGCCCGCCCACCGCTCCAGCACCGGGTGGTCCTGGTCGGACAGCGCCCGCATCACCGTACGGATGTCGAACGGCTTCTTGCGGTCCGGGTTCGCCGTGGCGGAGAAGATCTCGCCGACGGTGGTGAAGTCGCTGCCCGCCACGGTGTGCGGGAAGGCGGAGACGTCCCGGTCGGCCGGGTCGGCGGTGGTCGCCCGACGCGGGGCGTCCTCCCCGGGCGCGACGTACGTGTGGTCGTAGTACGACATCAGCACGTCCCGGGCGGCCGTCAGGTTGGGTGCCCAGTACTGCGCCTGCCCGTTGGGGCCCATCACCCGGTCGTAGCCGCCGATGCCGAAGTTGTCCTCGGCGGAGACCCCACCGGAGAAGTCCAGCGACTGCTTGCCGGTGAGCACCATCGCGGCCTCCGGCGTCATCACCAGGATGCCCCGGGTGTGCATGAGCATCGTCGCCTCGGCGTTCCAGTACGGCTGGGCGCCCACGTTGATCCCCGCGACCACGATGTTGATCTCGCCGCCGTCCTGGGTGAACTCGACGATCCGCTTGAGCGCCGCCGCCACCCAGTCCATGTTCTCGGTGCCCGACGTCATCGAGATCCGGGCGCCGGCCGACAGGGCGTACCACTCCAGCGGCACCTGGAGCCGCTCCGCCAGATCCAGGGCGGCGATCACCCGCCGGCACTCGGCCTCGGAGAGCGCGCCGAGCGACTTGGTCGGGTCGCCCAGCAGCACCACCCGGGTGACGCCCTGCGGGTGCCTCGGGGTCGGCGTGGTGACCACCCCCGCGACGATCGCCGCCGTGTTGCGCCCCCGGGGCCGGTCCACCGGCATCAGCGCGTGGTCGTCGTCGAGGTCGTGCTCGACGAACTGGCCGAGCATCCCGGTCAGCTCGTACGGGTAGACCGTGTTGCGGCTGCTGGCCCGCAGGACCTTCAGCCGGTAGTCGTCGAGCGGCTCGACCGGGTCGGTCGGCGGCTCACCCATGCTCAGCTCGGCCCCACCGGTGGCGTCGAACGAGATCCGTACCGCGATCTTGGTCAGCTCACCGGTGCGGCGGTCGCGCTGGCGCGCGATGAACAGGATCTCCTCCAGCCCCGCGCCGACAGTCGTCGGGCGGACCCGCCCGGCGATCATCTCCATCTCCTCACGGGTCAGGTCGCTCGGCGGCCAGACGTAGATGACGATCCGGTTGGTGTTGAAGCGGGTCTTGGACGGGCGGCGGGTCTGCGCCCGACGGATCGAGTCCAGGCAGGTGGCGACGATGTCCTCGGCCGTGGGCAGGGCGACCAGCCGACCGTCGTGCTCGCGCAGCGCCGTCAGGTCACGCACCTGGGCGAACGCGACGAGCCGCTCGTCGGACGGGTTCTCCCGGGCGACGGCCTGGAAGAGGTAGACCTCCTCGTCCGACGACGGCAGCCGGGTCAGGTCGAACTTGCGCAGCCGCTCCAACTGCATCCGCTGCGCGATGTACGGGTGCAGGCCCCGGATCAGCCGCTCCTCGCTCATCCCCGTGCTCGACGGGCGGAACGTGAAGTGGTGGTGCATCACCGCGCCGCCACGCCCGGCGACGGTGGTGGTGAGCCGACGGACCTGGGCCGGCAGCGGGTGCGCGTTGACGACCTCCAGCAGCGCGGCGGCCATCGCGTCGAAGTCCTCCGGCTGGTTCTCCCAGCCGAGGTAGATGTCGGCGTCGACGGCGGAGCCGTCCCCGGCCAGCTCGGCGAGCCCACGCAGCGCGTCGCCCAACGCGTCGAAGCGTACGGCGGCGGAGAGCAGGCTGGAGTCGGCCCGTTCGGCCACCACGAACGTGCAGTCGGCGACCTGGCGGGTGCGGACGTCGGCGAGACCCTTGTTGCCGTAGTACCGCCGGGTCAGCACCTCCAGCATCACCGCGTTGTCGAGGTGGTCCCGGACGAGCCGCTGGCCGAGCACCCGGACCAGGGGTTCGGTGCTGCGGACCATCTCCGCGACCCGCTCGGCGCGGTCCGCCGCGTCCGGGTGCGCGTCCAGGTGACGCAGGTGGCGGCGGACCGAGGCGTACAGCCGGGCGCGGTTGCGCAGCAGCAGCGGCTGGGCGAACCAGGCGAACACCACACCGCGCGCCAGGTCGGCGACGACCGGGAAACGCACCTGCGTCGCCGCCACCAGCCGCTCCAACGCGAGACCGGCGGGCTCACGCAGCACCGCGTCCGGCGGGGGCTCGCGCAGCCAGGAGCGCAGCAGCGTCGCGACGACCGTGGCGTCGGCGGAGGCCCGCTGCTGGGCCAGGAAGATGCGGAACACGGCGGCTTCGAGGGCGGGGGAACGGTCCAGCTCGGTGACGCCGTAGTGGCCGAGGGCCTTGGCCAGCTTGGCCTGGAAGGGCGCCGGCAGCCCGGCCCGCTCGACGTCGAGGCTCTGCAGGTAGGTGTGGAAATACTCGCGGGCGCTGGGGACGTGATTGTCCCCGCTGACGTCCTCACCGGTCAGCCGGTTACGGGTCAGCTCGGCAAGGTCGGCGAAGACGTCGACGAGGTCGATCTCCTCGGCCAGCGGACGGTGGCCGTCCTCGATGGCGGCCCGCCGCGCGGCGAGGTACTCGTCGAGCACCCGGCCGTCGTCGTGCGGGTCCACGTCGAAGCCCAGCAGCAGACCACGGAGGTCCTCCTGGCCGCGCCGGGACCGCTCGACCGCCGGGGCCTGGTCGGGCGCGACGGGCAGGTCCAGGGCGACCGGAACGGCGGTGGGGGCGTCCGGGGTGTCGTCGGAGTCGTCGGCGAGGGGCTCCAGCCGCAGCAGCGCCGCTCCGGCCTCCACCTGGCTGCCGACGGAGACACCGCACTCCCTGAGCCGGGCCCGGAACGGTGCCCGCAGCACCGTCTCCATCTTCATCGCCTCCAGCACCAGCACCGGTGCGCCCGCCTCGACCTCGGCACCCACCTCCACCGGCGTCGCGACGACCAGCGCCGGCATCGGGGAGCGGACCACGCCGCCCTCGTCGCGGCCGACCCGGTGGGTCACGCCGTCCACCTCGACCAGGTGGATCGCGCCGTGGGTGCCGGTGAGCAGCCGGTACCGGGCACCGTTGACGGCGATCTGCCCGGTGTGCCGGTCGAACCGGTCCAGCTCGACGTCGGCGGTGTGCACGTCGCCACCGGCCTCGATGCCGACCCGGAACCGGTGCGCGCCGACCCGGGCCACCCGCATCCGGTAGCCCACGCCGCGCAGTTTGAGGTCCAACGGCCGGCCGCTGGCGTGCTGCACCTGGGGCCGCCCGCCGAACGCCGTCGACAGCAGCCGCTGCTGCTCGGCGCGTTCCTGCTCCTCGTACGCCTCGATCGCGGCGGCGGCGAGCGCGACGGCGGAGTGCCGGTGCGAGACGAGCCGGCCCTCGGCGCGTACCCGGTCGATCCAGCCGGTGTCGGCGCTGGCGTCGATCACCTCGGGCTGGTCGAGCAGGTCGAGCACGAAGCTCTTGTTGGTCGCGCCGCCCTCGATGATCACGGTGGTGTTGGCCATCGCCCGGCGCAGCCGGCCGAGCGCCTCGTCGCGGTCCCGCCCGTAGGCGATGATCTTCGCGATCATGGAGTCGAAGTCGGCCGGGATGGTGTCGCCCTCGCTGACCCCGGTGTCCACCCGGATGCCGGGCCCGGCGGGCAGGTCCAGCCGGGCGATCCGGCCGGGGGCGGGCGCGAAGTCGCGGTCCGGGTCCTCGGCGTTGAGCCGGGCCTCGATGGCGTGCCCGCGCTCCAGCGGCGGCACCCCGTCGAGCCGGCCGCCCGCCGCGACGTGCAGCTGCGCCTTGACCAGGTCGAAACCGGTGGTCAGTTCGGTGATCGGGTGCTCCACCTGGAGCCGGGTGTTGACCTCCAGGAAGGCGAACAACCGGTCACCCGGGTGGTAGAGGAACTCGACGGTCGCCGCTCCCCGGTAGCCGACCGCGACGGCCAGCCGTTCGGCTGACGTCTTGAGCTCGACGGCCTGCTCCGGGCTGAGCACCGGGGAGGCGGACTCCTCGATGACCTTCTGGTTGCGCCGCTGCACCGAGCAGTCGCGTACGCCGAGCGCCCAGGCGGTGCCCTGACCGTCCGCGATCACCTGGACCTCGACGTGCCGGGCACCGGTGACCAGGCGCTCCAGGAAGACGATGCCGCTGCCGAAGGCGCGGGCCGCCTCCTGGCTGGTGCGCTGGTAGGCGTCGGCCAGCTCGGCGTCGCTGGTGACGACGCGGATGCCCCGCCCGCCACCACCGGCGGTCGCCTTGAGCATCAGCGGATAGCCGATCTCGGCGGCGGCGGTGATCGCCGCCTCCAGGGTCTCCACCGCGCCCCGGCTCCACGGCGCGACCGGCACGCCGACCTCCTCGGCGATCAGCTTCGCGCCGATCTTGTCGCCGAGCTTGCGCATCGCGTCCGGGCTCGGCCCGACGAAGGTCACCCCGATCTTCTCGCACAGCTCCGCGAAGGCCGGGTCCTCGGCGACGAAACCCCACCCGACCCAGGCGGCGTCGGCCCCGGTCTCGACCAGGGCGTGCTCCAGCTTCTTGAGGTCGAGGTACGGCCGGGCGGAGGCGGGACCGAGGTCGTAGGCGACGTCGGCCTCGCGGACGAATGTCGCGGTGCGGTCGACGTCGGTATAGAGGGCCACGGTTTCGATCCGCGTGTCGGTCTGCGCGGCCAGCTCTCGGACCGCGTGAATGAGGCGCATCGCGGCCTCACCCCGGTTGACGATGGCGACACGGCTGAACACCCGACCGACTCCTCCGGTAGATCCACGAGTACGCGCCGCAAGGCATCGACCCCCGACAGCGATCACCCTTCCGGCTGCCGGCCGGTAGCGCCATGTCGTAATCACCGAACCCTGAGCGGTGACCGTTGTAGGAACCCCACAAAAGTTTTTGGTCCTCCCCGCCCGCGCCGGTGGTGGCGCGGCACCCGCCGCAGGTCGCGGGGGTCAGGCGTCGGCAGTCGCCGTCGCGGCCACCTCGCGGCGGCGGATCACCGCGATCAGCGCCGTGCCGACGGTCAACAACGCCCCGGCCACGACCAGCGCCACCGCCCCGTTCACCCGCAACGTCAGCACCGCGGAGACGAACGCGCCCAGCCCCATCGTGGTGATCGCCCCGAACCGGCGCAGCCAGGCCGTGCCCGGACCGCCGGCGGCCCGGCTGTCGGTGGAGAGGTTCACCATGGTCATGGTCACCACGACCGTGGAGAGGTCCCGGATACCGATGTGCTTGACCGCTGCGGCCTGCGCGCCGAGCACCAGGGCGAGCAGCCCGGTGACGGCCAGCATCACCCCGTGCGTCGGTGGGCCGGTGGCGAGCCAGAGCCCGGCCAGGGCGAGGGTCAGCACACTGCCGCCGACCAGGATGGCCAGCCCGGCGGCGGGCAGCGCCGCCGGCCCCGACGAGCGCCGGGTCAACCGGGCGGCGAGCACCGCGCCGAGCATGAACGCCAGCAGCGCCACCAGGTTGTTGAGCACCGGCAGGCCGGACACCCCGGCCAGCCCGAAACCGATGAAGAGCACGTTGCCCGTCATGTTGCCGGTGAAGACCCGGTCCAGCGCGAGGTAGCTCACGCCGTCGACCGCCCCGGTCGCCGCGGTCAACACCAGCAGCGGCAGCTCGTAGCTTTTCGTCATGGGCCCTTCCGATGATCGTTTCCGGCCGGAGTCTACCCATGACCTGCGGGAACGTCCCGGGCGACCGGGACGGCGGTCCCTGGTGGCCGGGACGTGGCGGCCCGTTGACTGGGCCCATGGCCAACGTTCCGGACCACTTCCCCGCCCACGTCAAGGGTTCCTACGTCAACTGCGAGGAGTACGCCCGCGAGGCGCGCCTCACCCCACCACCGGACCACATCCCCGCCCACGTGAAGAACTCGTACGTCAACTGCCAGGAGTACGCCCGCGAAGCGCGGCTCACCCCGCCGCCGGACCACATCCCGGCCCACGTGAAGAACTCGTACCCGACCTGTCAGGAGGCGGTCCGCCCGCCCCGGCTCACCCTCGTCCCGGCGGCCGGGGCATGACCACCGTCGTCCCGCCCCGGCTCGACCCCGCCTGGCGGGAGTGGCTCGTCGAGAACCTCGCCATGGGCGCGTCGGTGCCGCAGGTGCGGGCCGCCGCCGTCGCCGGGTCCGCCGACCCCGACGCCGTCGACGCCGAGCTGCGGGACCTGGCCGACCACCCGTACCTCGCGGTGTGCCGCCGGCTCGCGCTGCGCTACGACTGGCTGGAGTCGGTGCTCGACACGTACCGGACGCTGCGCGACAGCGACGGCGGGCGGACCCTGGAGCGGCGCGCGGACCTCGACCCCGCCGAGTTCTTCTCCCGCTACTACTTCGGCAACCGCCCGGTCGTGCTGGACGGCCTGATGGCCGACTGGCCCGCCCTCGGCTGGACGCTTTCCGGCCTGGCGGCGGCCTGCGGCGACGCCGAGGTCGAGGTGATGACCGGGCGGGAGGCCAACCCCGACCACGCCTGGCAGTACGACCGGCACCGCACCAGCATGCCGTTCCGCGACTACCTGGCGCTGCTCGGCTCGGGCCGGCGCACCAACGACTACTACATGGTGCCGCGCAACGAGAACTGGTCCGGGGCGTTGCGCCCGCTCGCCGCCGACATCCGGGCGCCGGCGGGGATCGTGGACCCGTCCGGGCTCGGGCACCTGCTGCTCGGGCCGGCCGGCACGGTGACCCCGCTGCACGTGGACAACAGTTCGGTGCTGCTCGGCCAGGTGCTCGGCCGCAAGTACCTCCGGCTGGTCCCGTCGTACGAGCGGCACCTGGTCTATCCGCGCGGCGGCACGTTCAGCGCGGTCGACGCGGCGGACCCGGACCTCACCCGGCATCCGCGGTTCGCCGAGGCGACGGTGCTCGACGTGGTGCTGGAACCGGGGCAGCTGTTGTTCGTGCCGGTGGGCTGGTGGCACTGGGTGCAGGCGCTGGAGGTCAGCGCCACCGTCAGCTTCCACCACTTCCGCGTCCCGGGGCAGAACCACAAGATGGCCACCCCGCCGGCAGCCGGTGTCGACCGGTGACGCCGGGGCGGCCCCGCTCGACCGGAGCGGGGCCGCCCGCTGCCACCGGTGACCGCCTGAGCGTCGGCCACCCCTGCCACCCCTTGCTCACATGCATTATCGTCGATCGGACTGTGGGGTGATCCGGCGTGCCGGATCTTCGATTGTGAAGGTGGCCGTTTTGCGTTATGCCGATGGACCGGGCGTGACCTACGAGGTCTACGTCGAGGCGATTCCGTCCCGGGTCTGGGAACTGGTGACCGACATCCACCTGCCGGCCCGGCTGAGCCCGGAGTTGCAGCGGGTGGAGTGGCTCGACGACACCAACGGCCTGGCCAAGGGGGCCAGCTTCCTCGGTTACAACAGCCATCCACGCATCGGTGAGTGGCGGACCGCGTCGTACGTCACCGAGCTGGACCAGGAGCGGGTCTTCGGGTGGGTCGTCACGGACGTGGACGGCGCGTTCGCCGGCCCGGACGGCGCCGGCCGGGCCGACGTGTCGTCCCCGGCGGCCACCTGGCGTTTCGAGCTGGAACCGGAGGGCGCCGGCACCCGGCTGCGGCAGACCGCCCAGGTCGGTCCGGGCCGGTCCGGCCTCAGCCTGGTGATCGACCAGGCCCCCGAGCACGAGGAGCAGATCGTCGAGTCCCGCCTCGGCCAACTCCGCTCCCACATCGAGTCCGTCCTCGACGGCATCAAGGCCCTGGCCGAAAACCGAACCCCCTAACCCCCCTCCCTCCCCCTAACCTCCCGCCCCGCCCGGAGCGTCCCGGTGATCAAGAGGAATGCGTCAGGAACCGCTCGTCGGGTGACGTTTTCCTCTTGATCACCGGGAGTTGGCGGGGTGCTGCGACGTGGCGGGCGTGGTGGGGGAGAGGGCGGGATTAGGGTGGTGGCGTGGATCAAGAGGATCGGATCGCGCTGTTTCTCGACTACGAGAACCTCGCGCTGGGCGCGCGGGACCACCATGGCGGGCGGGCCTTCGACTTCCGCCCGATCGCCGACGCCCTGGCGGAGCGGGGTCGGGTGGTGGTGCGGCGGGCGTACGCCGACTGGTCGTACTTCGACGAGGACCGCCGGATGCTCACCCGCTCGCACGTCGAGCTGATCGAGATCCCCCAGCGGATGGGTGCGTCCCGCAAGAACGCCGCCGACATCAAGATGGCGGTCGACGCGGTGGAGCTGGCCTTCGAGCGCGGCTACATCTCCACCTTCGTGATCTGCACGGGGGACAGTGACTTCACCCCGCTGGTGCACAAACTGCGCGAACTCAACAAGCGGGTCATCGGGGTCGGGGTGGAGAAGTCCACCTCGGCGCTGCTCCCGCCGGCCTGCGACGAGTTCCTCTACTACGACCGGCTGGAGGGCGTCGACGTCCTGCCCGTCCGGGCCCGGCGGGCCCGGCCGGCCCGCGCGGCGGAGCCGCAGCAGGTCGAGGCGGTGGAGCAGGAGCAGGCCGAGGCGGATCGTCCACCGGCCGCCGAGGAGCCGGTACGCGACGCGGACGCGCTCGCCGTGCTGGTCGCGCAGACCGTGGCCGGCCTCCAGGGCAGCTCCGACGGCGAGGTGACCGCCTCCCGGCTCAAGCGCACCCTGCTGCGCAAGGACCCGACCTTCAGCGAGTCCGACTACGGGTTCCGCACCTTCGGCGAGCTGCTGCGTCACCTCGCCGGGCACAACGTCGTCGAGTTGGCGGAAGGGCCGGCCAAGGGGGATCCCGAGGTGTCCCTGCCCGAGCACGGCGACCAGGAGTTGGCCTTCGCGCTGCTGCGCGGCGTGGTGGCGGAGCTGGCCGGGTCCGGCGGCCCGGTGGCGTTGTCCGGACTCAAGAACCAGCTCCGCCGGGCCCGCCCCGAGTTCAGTGAGAAGAAGCTCGGCTACCGCAGTTTCCTCCAGTTCTGCAAGGCCGCCGCCACCGCGAACGAGGTCGCCCTGGCCTGGAGCGCGGAGGCCGACGACTACCTGCTCACCCCCCGGCAGGGGTGACCGGGCCGGCTCCGTGAGGGACCTCGACGAATTCGTGACTCACGTCCTGAGGCCAATTTGCTATACGGTCGGCAAATGATGGTCGAGGAGCACTGGTGGAACGGTGACCCGAGCCCGCGCGGGCGGCGGGACGTGTACATCCGTACCGACGGGGAGGCCTGGGAGGTCCAGGCGCAGATCGGCGGGGCGTCGGGTCGCTCCCGCGTGCAGCAGTGCCCGAGCCGGGCGGCGGCGGTAATCCTCGCCGACGCCTGGCGCGGCAGCAACCCCTCCTGGCGCGGGCTGCATCACTGATCGGCCGGGCCGGTCGGCGGGCGGTCCGCACCGCGTCCCGCCCGCATCCGGCCCCCGGTGGAGTTTCCCGGGCCCGATCGAAAGTCATCCGCGCCCGGCTGAGGGCCCCTTCGGGTCGGCCCCCGACGTTCCCACCGCGCGGAAACGCTGATTACTGAGAGTGAAATTCTCGTTACGAAGGTGCCCTGAGCTGCCCGTGGTCACCCGAGTTAATTGGCAACATTCTTGACAGAAGCGCGGCATATCGACATCCTTCGTGGAGAGCGCTCTCCCCCGGTGCGCGCAAACCACCCGCCCCCGATGTCGTCCCCGAGGAGCCTCCCGTGCTCGCAACCCGACCCCTCACCCGCGCGGCGGTCGCCCTGGTCACCCTTGCCGCCGCCCTCGTCCTGCCGGCCCAGGCCGAGCCCGCCTCGGCCGCCATCGGCGGCATCAGCTGGCAGGACGAGTTCAACGCCGCCGCCGGCACCCCCGTCGACCAGAACAGATGGCGTTTCGACATCGGCGGCGGTGGCTGGGGCAACAACGAGCGGCAGTACTACACCAACAGCACCAGCAACGCCGTCCACGACGGACAGGGCAACCTGGTGATCACCGCCCGCAAGGAGAACCCGGCCAACTACCAGTGCCACTATGGCCGGTGTGAGTACACCTCGGCCCGGCTGCTCACCGCCGCCACCTTCAACCAGGCGTACGGCCGGTTCGAGGCCCGCATCAAGATCCCGCGCGGGCAGGGCATCTGGCCGGCGTTCTGGATGCTCGGCAACGACATGGGCAGCGCCGGCTGGCCCGCCGCCGGTGAGATCGACATCATGGAGAACATCGGCCGGGAGCCGAACACCGTCTACGGCACCGTGCACGGCCCTGGCTACTCCGGCGGAGGTGGCATCACCGGCAGCCGTACCATCGGCCAGCCCCTCGCCGACACCTTCCACACCTACCGGGTGGACTGGGAGCCGAACCTCATCGTCTGGTACCTCGACGGCGTCGAGTACCACCGCGTCGACCCGTCCCGGCTCGGCGGCAACCGCTGGGTCTACGACCACCCGTTCTTCATGATCCTCAACGTGGCGGTGGGCGGCAACTGGCCCGGCTACCCCGACGGCTCCACCCAGTTCCCCCAGCAGATGCTCGTGGACTACGTGCGGGTCTCCAGCTACGTCCCCGGCGGCGGCAACCCGCAGCCCGGCACCACCCGGCTGCGGGGCGCGCAGAGCGGCCGGTGCGTCGACATCCCGAGCGCCAACCCGGTCGACGGCGCGAAACTCCAGATCTGGGACTGCAACACCACCGCCGCGCAGGCCTGGACCTTCGCCACCGACGGCACCGTACGCGCGATGGGCAAGTGCATGGACCCCGCCTGGGCCGGCACCGCCAACGGCACCGAGGTCAACCTGGTCACCTGCAACGGCAACCCGGCCCAACGGTTCACCCTCAACGGCGCCGGGGACCTGGTCAACCTCAGCGCCAACCGGTGCGTCGACGTCCGCGACCAGAACCCCAACAACGGCGGCAAACTGCACCTGTGGGACTGCCTCGGCGTGAGCAGCCAGAAATGGTCCCGCTTCTGACGCCTACCCACCGCGCGGCGCATCGTGCAGAAGAACGGCCGCATGTAGCGCAGTAGCGACCCGCCCCGGGGCTTCCCTACGGAACAAGCACGCAGGGAAGTCCCGGGGCGAATGACCGCAGGAGAGCCCCTCGGTATGTGCCGAGGGGCTCTCCTGCGCGTTCGGGGCTCCGCCGCTGCCGTCGGACCGGTCGCCGTGTGCCCGCCTCGGCACCCCGACAGATGAGGCGACCAACCAGCTCGGCCAGCCTCGCCCGGATCACCCACCTACCCGGACGACCGTACGGATCCTGTCCTGGGCGGGAGCCCGAGACCGAACCTCGCCGGGCAGCGTTGCCCGTCCGGTAGGCGCTTCGCCGGGCAGCACGGACGCAGACACGGCGATCGCCCGCACCCAGGTCGCGGGAACTATTCGGACATGCGAATCAGCGGACACATCTGGCGTCCCTGCCCGCCACTCCTGGAGGTACCTCGAATGCGGCGAGAATCTCGACGGAATCGGGTAGTTCGTTTATGCCATCCTCTTTCCAGCCATCCTTCTGGCTCATCAGACTGTCGATGACCGACTGCGGTGCAGTGGCGATCTCGTACGTGCGGCCGAACGTCACCCCCTGGGGGTAGTCTCCAAGCTTCTCGTCGTAGGACCACTTGCCTTCCGCATCGGCGTCCAGCGCCTCTTGTGGTAACAGGAAGCGGCCGCGCCCGCCAGGCTTGCCGCACGTGTCGCGCGTCTTCGGGTCGATCCGAACAAAGAGGATGAGGTGTCGGCGTTCGGCGTCAGGTCCAAGGATCTGCCCGGAGAGGTTGAACGGTCCGGTGATGGGAATCGTGCCGTTGTTGATCCGGACTGGACAGAAGACCAGGGGTGCTGTGCCATAGGGTTTCACCTGGACGTCGGCCGGCCCAGGAGTGGCAGAGCAGCTGGGGCTGGGGCTGGGGCCCACCTTCGGCTCGGAGGGTGCTGTGGACGGACTGGAGGATGTCGGGGGAGGCGTCGGGGCCGGCGGTTTGGCGGCCAGTGCTACCTGGGCGATGGTGGCTACCCCGAAAACGACGGCCGCCGCGAAAGGCATGATCGTCCACTTTTGGTCGTGCTTGCGGACATGCAACCAGACCATAAACAGGATGGTGCAGAAAACTCCGCTGATCACTGCGGTTATGTAGAGCACCTGGCCGTTCATGTTCCGAGTGTCCCAGGTGACCGCCATACCCGCATCCGGTGAGAGGCGTTGATGCGACATCCCGCTGATTACCGAAGACTGAATCTGTTCTGTCGGTTATCTGACTGGCGGCACAGGCGATATGCCCGAGCCGGGTCGAATGACATCTCCTGTCGAAAAGCGTTTGGACGTGGGTAGATCGGACGTGTCGCACAAACGCGGCCCTCGCCGGATGCGGCCGTGAGCCCATCGGCGACTCATCCCGGCGCTGTCGGCATGACGGTCTGGTCGGGACGGGAAGCATGGGCATGTAGCCCGGTTCGCCCCTGTCGGGCCGCCGGCAACCACGCAGGCCCGGATCGGTTTCGCGGCGGGGCATGGAGGGGGCGCTGCGAGGTGCCCGCCCGGTTCGGCGCACCAGCTCCACCGCCGCGGCGGACGGGCCACCGCTGAGGCAAAGGGGTGCGACCCCGAGGGCGGGCCATGGCATCGAGGTCGGGCCGCCCGGGGCTAGGGGGCGCTCTGGGGGCGGTAGGGGGTTAGTGGTGCGCCGGGCCGCCGTAGGGTCATCGCGAACAACCAACAATCCCCGAAGAAGCTCTCTGTTTCGACAATTGCCGCCGCGCTGACCCGTGAGTCGATATTGACCCGGGTCTGCCCGGCTGGGGCTAGTGGCGGGAGACGTAGATGGAGAACGAGGAGAAGCTTCTCGGGTACCTGAAGCGGGCCACCACGGATCTGCGTGAGGCCCGTCGGCAGTTGCGTCAGGCCGAGCGCCGGGAGTACGACCCGATCGCGATCGTCGGCATGAGCTGCCGCTTCCCGGGTGGCGTGGATGGCCCGGCCGCGTTGTGGCGGCTCCTGGCCGACGGGACCGACGCGGTCTCCGACTTTCCCGACGACCGGGGCTGGAACGTCGAGGACATCTACGATCCCGACGATTCCAAGGCCGGTAAGACGTACGCGAAGACCGGCGGTTTCCTTTCCGACGCCGCCCTTTTCGATCCGGAGTTCTTCGGCATTTCCCCGCGTGAGGCGATCGCCATGGACCCGCAGCAGCGGCTGCTGCTGGAGGCGTCCTGGGAGGCGTTCGAATCGGCCGGTATCGCCCCCGCCTCGGTGCGCGGCAGCCGTACCGGAGTGTTCGCCGGGCTGATGTACCACGACTATTCCAGCCGGCTGCCGGTGGTGCCCGCCGAGCTGGAGGGTTTCATCGGCAACGGCAACACCGGCAGCATCTTCTCCGGCCGGGTCGCCTACGTGCTGGGCCTCGAAGGCCCGGCGATCACCGTCGACACCGCCTGCTCCTCGTCACTGGTCGCGCTGCACCTGGCGATCCAGTCGCTGCGCCGCGAGGAGTGCACGCTGGCGTTGGCCGGCGGCGTGACGGTGATGGCCACGCCTGAGACGTTCGTCGACTTCAGCCGCCAGCGGGGCCTGGCCGCCGACGGCCGGTGCAAGCCGTTCGCCGCCGCCGCCGACGGCACCGGCTGGGCCGAGGGCGTCGGGGTGCTGCTGGTCGAGCGGCTCAGCGACGCCCAACGCCACGGGCACCGGGTGCTGGCCGTGGTCCGCGGCACCGCGGTCAACCAGGACGGTGCCAGCAGCGGCCTCACCGCCCCCAACGGTCCGTCGCAGCGCCGGGTCATCGCCGACGCACTGGCCAACGCCCGGCTCACCGCCGACCAGGTGGACGCCGTCGAGGCGCACGGCACCGGCACCCGGCTCGGTGACCCGATCGAGGCGCAGGCGATCCTCGCCACGTACGGCCAGGACCGGGAGCAGCCGCTCTGGCTGGGCTCGGTGAAGTCGAACCTGGGCCATACCCAGGCCGCCGCCGGGGTCGCCGGGGTGATCAAGATGGTGTTGGCGATGCGGTACGGCGTACTGCCCCGCACCCTGCACGTCGACCGGCCCACCCCGCACGTCGACTGGACGGCCGGCGACGTACGGCTGCTCACCGACGCCGTCGAGTGGCCGGACACCGGGCGACCCCGACGGGCGGCCGTGTCGTCGTTCGGCCTCAGTGGCACCAACGCCCACGTGGTGCTGGAACAGGCACCCCCGGTCGAGCCCACCGACCCGGCCGAACCCCCCGCCCCGCCCGCGGCCACCGGCTCGGCCGTGCCCGTCGCCACCGAGCCGCCGGTGCTGCTCTGGCCACTGTCCGGGCGGTCGACGGACGCACTGGCCGCGCAGGCCCACCGGTTGCGCGGCTTCCTCACCGACGAACGCCCGGTGGACGTCGGGTTCACCCTCGGTGCCGGCCGGTCCGCGCTGGAGTGCCGTGGCGTGGCCATCGGCGCGGACGTGGCCGAACTGGTGTCGGGTCTCGACGCCCTCGCCGCCGGCACCGGCCTGACCGGTCGGGCCGATCACGGCCGCACCGCCGTCCTGTTCACCGGTCAGGGTGCGCAGCGGGTGGGGATGGGTCGCGAGTTGGCGGACGCCTTCCCGGTGTTCGCGGCTGCCCTGGATGAGGTGTGTGCGGCGTTCGGGCCGTTGTTGGGTGGTGATCTGCGGGAGGTGATGTTCACCGATCCGGGTGGTGTGTTGGATCAGACGGGGTGGACGCAGCCGGCGTTGTTCGCGGTCGAGGTGGCGTTGTTCCGTTTGGCGGAGTCGTGGGGGTTGAAGCCGGATTTTGTGGCGGGTCATTCGATCGGTGAGTTGGCTGCCGCGCATGTCGCGGGGGTGTGGTCGCTGGCGGATGCGTGTCGGGTGGTGGCGGCCCGTGGTGGGTTGATGCAGGCTCTGCCGGCGGGTGGGGCGATGTTGGCGATCGCCGCGCCGTTGGCGGAGTTGGATCTCGGTGACATCGACGTCGCGGCGGTGAACGGTCCCCGGGCGGTGGTCGTCTCCGGTACCGAGGAGCAGGTCGCGGCGTTGGAGTCTCGTCTTGAGGTGAAGACGCGTCGGCTGCGGGTGTCGCACGCGTTCCACTCGCACCTGATGGACCCGATGCTGGCCGACTACGGGCAGGTCCTCCGTGGAGTGACCGCCAATCCGGCGGCAATCCCGTTGGTATCGACCGCGACCGGTGACCTCGCCACCGACGACGAACTCGGCTCGGTCGGGTACTGGCAGGGGCAGGTGCGGGGGACCGTGCGGTTCGCCGACGCGGTGGCCGCTCTGGCCGCCCGTGGGGTGACCCGGTTCGTGGAGATCGGGCCGGACAGTGTGCTCACCGCGATGGTCGCCGACTGCGTCGAAGACGCCACCGCCATCGCGCTCCAGCGCCGTCGACGCACCCAGGCCGGTCCGGCACAGCAGCCCGACGACAGCGCGCAACGGCACGACGACGGCCAGGTGCCGGCGTACGCGGCCGGAATGGCGCAGGCATGGGCCAGTGGGATCGAGCTGGACTGGTCGGCCGTCGACCCGGGTGGCCGACAGATCGACCTGCCCACCTACGCCTTCCAGCACCAGCGCTACTGGCTCGACGCGCCACCCGGGGCCGGCGACACCACCGGGCTCGGCCAGTTCCCCGCCGACCACCCGATGCTCGGTGCCGTCGTCGACCTGCCCGACACCGGTGGCGTGGTGCTCACCGGCCGGCTCGCCCGCACCGCCCAGCCGTGGCTCGCCGACCACGCGGTCTTCGACACCGTCCTCGTCCCCGGCACCGGGCTGGTCGAACTCGCCCTGCGCGCCGGTGACCAGGTCGGCTCACCGGTCCTCGACGAGTTGACCATCAACGCCCCGCTGGTGCTGCCCACCGACGGCGGTCTGGCCCTGCGGGTCACCGTCGACGCCGCCGACGACAGCGGCGCTCGTACCCTCGGCATCTGGAGCCGGCCCGACGACGCGACCGACTGGACCCGGCACGCCGAAGGGGTCCTGGTCCGGCAGGCCGGGGCCGACCCGGCCGCCGCCGACCTCACCGAATGGCCGCCCGCCGGTGCCGAACCCGTCGACCTCGACGGCCTCTACGACCGGCTGCGTGACCACGGCTACGGCTACGGGCCGGTGTTCCAGGGGCTGCGCGCGGTGTGGCGGCGCGGCGACGGCGACGCCGCCGAGGTGTGGGCCGAGGCGGCGCTGCCCGAGGTGGCCGCCGCCGACGCGCCCCGGTTCCTGCTGCACCCGGCGCTGCTCGACGCGGCCCTGCACGCCAACCTGGTCGACGAGGGCGCGGGCGACACCCCACTGCCGTTCTCCTGGCGCGGCGTCACCCTGCACGCCGCGCACGCCGCCGCCCTGCGCATCCGGATCTCCCCGGCCACCGGCGACAAACTGGCCGTCACCGTCGCCGACGGGCACGGCAACCCGGTCGCCACCATCGACCAGGTGGTGGCCCGGCCGGTCGCCGCCGACGCGCTCGGCGCCGCCGCCCGCAGCCGGCACCGCCACCTCTACGAGGTGACCTGGCAGCCCGTCCCCACCCCGGCCGCCGCCACCGACGACTGGACCGCCCTCGACATCGACGCGGAACTGCCCGAACCCGCGCCCCACACCGTCGTGGTCACCCTGGACCCGCCCGGCACCCCGCCGGCCGCCGTGCACGAGGCCACCGAACGCCTGCTGGGGCTGCTGCACCGCTGGCTCACCCACCCGGGGTACGCGCACAGCACGCTGGCCCTGCTCACCCGGGACGCGGTCGGGGCCGGTGACACCCCGGTCGACCCCGCCGCAGCGGCCCTGTGGGGGCTGCTCCGGGCCGCCGAAGCCGAACACCCCGGCCGGTTCGTGCTGGTCGACACCGACGCACCCGGCACCACCCACCTCGCGGCGGCCCTGGCCACCGGTGAACCCGAGGTGGCCGTCCGGGACGGGCAACTGCTGGTGCCCCGGCTGGCCCGGCTGCCCGTCGACACCACCGCCGACAGCCCGTGGCCCGTCGACGGCACCGTCCTGATCACCGGTGGCCTCGGCGGGTTGGGCAGCCTCGTCGCCCGGCACCTGGTCACCCGGCACGGCGTACGCCGGCTGCTGTTGACCGGGCGCAGCGGCGCGGCCACGCCCGGCGCGGCGGAACTGGTCGCGGACCTCACCGCCGCCGGTGCCGACGTGACGGTCGCCGCCTGCGACGTCGCCGACCGGGACGCGGTCGCCGCCCTGCTCGCCGGGCATCCGCTCGGCGCGGTCGTGCACGCCGCCGGCACCGCCGAGAACGCCCTGGTCGACGCGCTCACCCCCGCACAACTGCACCGGGTGCTGCGGCCCAAGGTGGACGCCGCCTGGCACCTGCACGACCTCACCCGCGACCACGACCTGACCGCCTTCGTGCTGTTCTCCTCGTCGGCCGGCTGGGTGGCCGGGGCCGGGCAGGGCAACTACGCCGCCGCGAACCTCTTCCTCGACGCGCTCGCCCAACGCCGCCGCGCCGACGGACTGCCCGCGACCTCGCTGGCCTTCGGCCTGTGGGCCACCGGCACCGGGATGGGCGGTCACCTCGACGACGCCGACCTGCACCGGATGCGCCGGCTCGGGATGCCCGCGATGACCACCGACGAGGGACTGGAGCTGTTCGACGCGGCCGTCGCCGCCGGCCGGGCCACCGCCGTACCGGTGCGGGTCGACCTGGACGCGCTGCGGCGGCGCACCGACGCGCTGCCGGCCGTGCTGCGCGGCCTGGTCCGCACCCCGGCCCGGCCCACCGCCGGTGCCGCGCCGGCCGGCGGCCCCCCGCTGGCGCAGCGGCTCGCCGGGCTCTCCGACGCCGACCGGGAGACCCTGCTGCTCGACCTGGTCCGCACGCACGCCGCCGCCGTGCTGGGTTTCCCCGGCCCGGCGTCGGTGGAACCCGGGCGGGCGTTCAAGGACCTCGGTTTCGACTCCCTCGCCGCCGTCGAGTTCCGCAACGTGCTCAGCACCGTCACCGGGCTGCGGCTGCCCGCCACCCTCGTCTTCGACCACCCCGAGCCCACCGCCCTGGCCCGCGCGCTCAAGGCCGAACTGGTGGTGCCCGACGCCGACCCGGCCGGTGCGGTCCTCGCCGACCTCGACCGGCTGGAGAAGGCCCTGGCCGAGGTGCCCGGCGACGAGCACGCCCGGCTGACCGCCCGGCTGGAGGCGGTGCTGCGCGGCTGGCAGGACCGGGCCGGCCGCCCCGACGACGACACCCCGCACGACTACGAGTCCGCCACCGACGAGGAACTGTTCGACGTGCTGGAGAACGAGCTCGGCATCTCCTGACGGCAGTCTCGACGAACCTCCGGCGCGGGAAAGATTGGTGTGAACGATGGCGAACGACGACAAGCTCCGGACCTTCCTCAAGCGCGCCACCGCCGAACTGCAACAGGCCAACCGGCGGCTGCGTGAGGTGGAGAGCCGGGACCAGGAGCCGATCGCGATCGTCGGCATGGGCTGCCGCTACCCCGGCGGGGTCCGGTCGCCGGAGGACCTGTGGCGGCTCGTCGCCGACGGCACCGACGCCATCTCCGGCTTCCCCACCGACCGGGGCTGGGACGTCGACGGCGTCTACGACCCGGAGCCCGGCAAACCCGGCAGGAGCTACACCCGGCACGGCGGTTTCCTCTACGACGCCGCCGACTTCGACCCGGGCTTCTTCGGGATGAGCCCGCGGGAGGCGGTGGAGACGGACCCGCAGCAGCGGTTGCTGCTGGAGGCGGCCTGGGAGGCGTTCGAGTACGGCGGGATCGACCCGACCGCCATGAAGGGCAGCGCCACCGGCGTCTTCGTCGGCGTGATGCACCACGACTACGTCGACAGCACCACCTCCGGCAGCCTCGTCTCCGGTCGGGTCGCCTACAACCTGGGCCTGGAGGGGCCGGCGATCACCGTCGACACCGCCTGCTCGTCGTCGTCGGTGGCCGTGCACCTGGCTTGCCAGTCGCTGCGCAAGGAGGAATGCGGGCTGGCCCTGGCCGGTGGGGTCGCGGTGATGGCCACCCCACAACTGTTCGTCGAGTTCAGCAGGCAACGTGCCCTGTCCCCGGACGGCCGCTGCCGCTCCTTCGGCGACGGTGCGGACGGCGCGGCCTGGGCCGAGGGCGTCGGGGTGCTGGTGCTGGAGCGGTTGTCCGACGCGCAGCGCAACGGGCACCGCGTCTACGGGTTGATCCGGGGTTCGGCGGTGAACCAGGACGGTGCGTCGAACGGGTTGACCGCGCCGAACGGGCCGGCCCAGCAGCGGGTGATCCGGGCGGCGCTGGCCAACGCCCGGCTCTCCGTCGCCGACGTGGACGTGGTCGAGGCGCACGGCACCGGCACCACCCTCGGTGACCCGATCGAGGCGCAGGCGGTGCTGGCCACCTACGGCCGGGACCGGGAGCGGTCGCTCTACCTCGGCTCGATCAAGTCGAACATCGGGCACGCCCAGGCCGCCGCCGGCGTCGCCGGGGTGATCAAGATGGTGATGGCGATGCGGCACGGCACCCTGCCGCGCACCCTGCACGCCGAGACGCCGTCCCGGCAGGTCGACTGGGACGCCGGTGACGTACGGCTGCTCACCGAACAGGTCGACTGGCCGGTGGTGGACCGGCCCCGTCGGGCCGGGGTGTCGTCGTTCGGAATCAGCGGTACCAACGTGCACCTCATCGTCGAGCAGGCACCCCCCGTGGAGGCCGTCGCGGCGGGACCGACGCCACCGGTCACCCTCTGGCCGGTGTCGGGACGCTCCCCCGAGGGGCTGACCCGCCAGGCCGCCCGGATCGCGGAGTTCGCCGCCGGCACCGATGCGCGTCCGATGGACGTCGGGTTCTCGCTCGGCGCGGGCCGGGCCGGGTTGGAGTTCCGGGGGGTGGCGGTCGGCCGGGAGGGGGCCGAGCTGTCCGCCGGCCTCGACGCCCTGGTCGCCGGCACCGGCCTGTCGGGTCGGGTGACCGGCGGTCGTACGGCGGTGTTGTTCACCGGTCAGGGTGCGCAGCGGGTGGGGATGGGTCGCGAGTTGGCGGCGGCTTTCCCGGTGTTCGCGGCTGCCCTGGATGAGGTGTGTGCGGCGTTCGGGCCGTTGCTCGACGGTGATCTGCGGGAGGTGATGTTCACCGACCCGGATGGTGTGTTGGATCAGACGGGGTGGACGCAGCCGGCGTTGTTCGCGGTTGAGGTGGCGTTGTTCCGTTTGGCGGAGTCGTGGGGGTTGAAGCCGGATTTTGTGGCGGGTCATTCGATCGGTGAGTTGGCTGCCGCGCATGTCGCGGGGGTGTGGTCGCTGGCGGATGCGTGTCGGGTGGTGGCCGCGCGTGGTGGTCTGATGCAGGCTCTGCCGTCGGGTGGGGCGATGTTGGCGATCGCCGTGCCGCTGGCCGAGTTGGATCTCGGTGACATCGACGTCGCGGCCGTGAACGGCCCCCGTGCGGTGGTTGTCTCCGGCACGGAGGAGCAGATCGCGGCGTTGGAGGCGTCGCTTGAGGTGAAGACGCGTCGGTTGCGGGTGTCGCACGCGTTCCATTCGCACCTGATGGACCCGATGCTCGCGGAGTACGGGCAGGTCGTCGATGGAGTCACCGCCAGTCCGGCAACCGTTCCGCTGGTGTCTACGGCGACCGGTGACCTGGCTACCGACGACGACCTGGGTTCGGCGGCCTACTGGCAGGGTCAGGTGCGGGGGACCGTGCGGTTCGCTGACGCGGTGGCCGCGCTGGCCGCGCGTGGGGTGACCCGGTTCGTGGAGATCGGGCCGGACAGTGTGCTGACCGCGATGGTCGCCGACTGCGTCGAGGACGCCACCGCCATCGCCCTCCAACGCCGCAAGCGTGAGCAGGTCGAGGCGTACGCGGCCGGGATGGCGCAGGCGTGGATCAGCGGCGTCGACCTCGACTGGGCGGCCGTCAACCCGGGCGGTCGGCAGGTCGACCTGCCCAGCTACGCCTTCGCCCGGCAGCGGTACTGGCTGGCCGCCCCCACCGCCGCCCCGGCCACCGTCACCGACGACTGGCGGTACCGGGTCGTCTGGCGGGGCACCGACCTGCCCGCCGGGCCGGAACTCACCGGCGACTGGTGGCTCGTCACCCCGGACCCGCTCACCGACGACCCCCGGGTCGCCGCCATCGCCGACGCGCTCGCCACCCGGGGCGCCACCGTCACCAAGCTCACCGGCACCGACCTGCTTACCGGCACCGACGCGCTCGCCGGCCGGGGCACCCCGAGCGGGATCGTCTCGCTGCTCGGCCTCGACGACACCCCGGACCCGTACGACGCCGGGCTGTCCGCCGGGGTCACCGGCACCGTACGCCTGGTGCAGGCCCTCGCCGCCGCCGACATCACCGGCCGGCTGTGGTGCCTGACCACCGGCGGGGTCGCCGTCGACCGGTACGAGGACCTGCCGCACGCCGCACAGGCCGGCCTCTGGGGTCTCGGCACGGTGCTCTCCCTCGACTACCCCGGCTGGTGGGGTGGCCTGGTCGACCTGCCCGCCGACTGGACGCCCGACACCCTCACCCGGCTCGTCGACGTGCTCGCCGACGGCAGCGAGGACCAGGTCGCCCTGCGTACCGCCGGGGTGCTGGCCCGGCGGATGGTGCGCTGGCCTGTCGCCGGCAGCCCCGACCGGCGCTACACGCCCACCGGCACCGTGCTCGTCACCGGCGGCACCGGCGGCATCGGCGCGCACCTCACCGAATGGCTCCTCGACCAGGGCGCCGAGCGGGTGGTGCTGGCCAGCCGGCGTGGCCCCGCCGCCCCCGGCGCCGCCGACCTGGCCGCCCGCCTGCCCGGCGTCCAGGTCGTCGCCTGCGACGTGGCCGACCGGGACGCGGTCGCCACGCTGCTCGACGGGATCGGCGACGACCTGACCGCCGTCTTCCACGCCGCCGGGGTGCTCTACGACCCGGCCCCCCTCGGCGAGACCGACCTCGATGACTTCGCCGCCGTGTGCCGGGCCAAGGTCCTCGGCGCGACCCACCTCGACGCCCTGCTCGGCGACCGGCCGCTCGACGCGTTCGTGCTGTTCGCCTCCGGCGCGGCCGTCTGGGGCAGCGCCGGGCAGGCCGCCTACGGCACCGGCAACGCCTGGCTCGACGCGTTGGCCCACCAGCGCCGCCGCCGGGGCCTGACCGCCACCTCGGTGGCCTGGGGCACCTGGGGTGGCGGCGGGATGGTCGACGACGAGGCCACCGGGCAACTCCTGCGGCAGGGCACCCCGCCGATGGAGCCGCGACTCGCCCTCGGGGCGTTGCGGCAGGTCCTCGACCACGACGAGAGCCACCTCGTGGTCACCGACATCGACTGGGCCCGGTTCACCCCGATCTACACCCTGGCCCGGCCCCGGCCGCTGCTCGCCGCGCTCCCCGAGGCCCAGCAGACCCCGGCCGCCGCCGCCCCGACCGCGCCCACCGACACCTCGGTGCTGGCCGGGCTGCCCGACGCCGAGCGGCTGCCGTACCTGCTGGACACCGTCCGCGCCCAGGTCGCCACCGTCCTCGGGTACGACGCGGCGACCACCGTGGACGTCCAGCGGCCGTTCCGGGAACTCGGGTTCGACTCGCTGACCGCGGTGGAGCTGCGCAACGCCCTCGGCGCGGCCGTCGGGCTGCGCCTGCCGGCCACCATGGTCTACGACCACCCGACCCCCACCGTGCTGGCCCGCCACCTGTACGACGAACTCGTCGGCACCGCCGCCCCGACCCCCGTCGCGTCCGGCGTCGGCGGCACCGACCCCGACGAGCCGATCGCCATCATCGGGATGAGCTGCCGCTACCCCGGCGGCGTCCGGTCCCCGGAGGACCTGTGGCGGCTCGTCGACAGCGGCACCGACGCGATCAGCGCGTTCCCCGTCGACCGGGGCTGGGACTCCGACGCCCTCTTCGACGCCGACCCGGACCAGCCGGGCACCAGCTACGTCCGCTCCGGCGGTTTCGTCTACGAGGCGGGCGCGTTCGACGCCGAGTTCTTCGGCATCTCGCCCCGCGAGGCGATCGCCATGGACCCGCAGCAGCGGCTGATGCTGGAGGTCACCTGGGAGGCGGTCGAGCGGGCCGGGATGGACCCGGAGGCGTTGCGTGGCAGCCCCGTCGGGGTGTTCGTCGGCTCCGGCGCCCAGGACTACGGTGACCTGCTCGGTCTCGCCCCCGCCGAGTCGGAGGCGTACCTGAGTACCGGCAGTTCCGCGTCGGTGATCTCCGGCCGGGTGTCGTACGCGTTCGGGTTCGAGGGGCCGTCGATGACCATCGACACGGCGTGTTCCTCGTCGCTTGTCGCGCTGCACCTCGCCAGCCAGGCGCTGCGGGCCGGGGAGTGCGCGACCGCCGTCGCCGGTGGGGTGCTGGTGATGTCGAACCCCACCCCGTTCGTGGCGTTCAGCCGGCAGCGGGGGCTCGCCCCGGACGGCCGGTGCAAGTCGTTCTCCGACGACGCCGACGGCACCGGCTGGTCCGAGGGCGTCGGGGTGCTGGTGCTGGAGCGGTTGTCCGACGCGCAGCGCAACGGGCACCGCGTCTACGGGCTGATCCGGGGTTCCGCCGTCAACCAGGACGGCGCGTCGAACGGGCTGACCGCGCCGAACGGGCCGGCCCAGCAGCGGGTGATCCGGGCGGCGCTGGCCAACGCCCGGATCACCCCCGACGCGGTCGACGCGGTCGAGGCCCACGGCACCGGCACCACCCTCGGTGACCCGATCGAGGCACAGGCGCTGCTCGCCACCTACGGTCGGGACCGGGACCGCCCCCTGTGGCTCGGCTCGATCAAGTCCAACATGGGTCACGCCCAGGCCGCCGCCGGCATGGCCGGGGTGATCAAGATGGTGATGGCGATGCGGCACGGCACCCTGCCGCGCACCCTGCACGCCGAGACGCCGTCGCGACAGGTCGACTGGGCGGCCGGTGACGTGCGGCTGCTCACCGAACCGGTCGACTGGCCGGCCGGGGACCGCCCTCGCCGCGCCGGGGTGTCGTCGTTCGGGATCAGCGGCACCAACGCGCACGTGATCGTCGAGGAGGCCCCGCCGGCCGAGCCCACCGCACCGGCCGCGACCCCCGAGCCGCCGGTGGTGCTCTGGCCGCTGTCCGCCCGGTCCGCCGGTGCGCTGGCCGAGCAGGCCGGCCGCCTGCGGGACTTCCGCACCGAGGAACGGCCGGTCGACGTGGGGCACTCGTTGTCCGCCGGTCGGGCGGCCCTGGACCACCGGGCCGTCGCCGTCGGCGGTACGGCCGCCGAGCTGGCCGCCTCCCTGGAGGCCCTGACCTCGGGAAGCGGCCTGTCGGGTCGGGTGACCGGGGGTCGTACGGCGGTGTTGTTCACCGGTCAGGGTGCGCAGCGGGTGGGGATGGGTCGTGACCTGGCGGCAGCTTTCCCGGTGTTCGCGCAGGCTCTGGATGAGGTGTGTGCCGCGTTCGGGCCGTTGCTCGACGGTGATCTGCGGGAGGTGATGTTCACCGATCCGGGTGGTGTGTTGGATCAGACGGGGTGGACGCAGCCGGCGTTGTTTGCGGTTGAGGTGGCGTTGTTCCGTTTGGCGGAGTCGTGGGGGTTGAAGCCGGATTTTGTGGCGGGTCATTCGATCGGTGAGTTGGCTGCCGCGCATGTCGCGGGTGTGTGGTCGCTGGCGGATGCGTGTCGGGTGGTGGCGGCCCGTGGTGGTCTGATGCAGGCTCTGCCGGCGGGTGGGGCGATGTTGGCGATCGCTGCGCCGTTGGCGGAGTTGGATCTCGGTGACGTGGACGTGGCGGCGGTGAACGGCCCTCGTGCGGTGGTTGTCTCCGGCACGGAGGAGCAGGTCGCGGCGCTGGAGGCGTCGCTTGAGGTGAAGACGCGTCGGTTGCGGGTGTCACATGCGTTCCATTCGCACCTGATGGACCCGATGCTCGCGGAGTACGGGCAGATCGTCGACGGTGTCACTGCGAGCCCGGCGACCGTTCCGTTGGTGTCGACCGCGACCGGTGATCTCGCCTCCGATGACGAGTTGGGTTCGGTCGGGTACTGGCAGGGTCAGGTGCGGGGCACGGTCCGGTTCGCCGACGCGGTGGCCGC